>NZ_JBBNAN010000223.1:0-6246 GCF_037994405.1 Phyllobacterium sp. | reverse complement strand
GTGCGAAATTGCAGCTTGCCGATAAAGCAGTCGTCACCTGTCACCTTGTCGCACTCAGTGATTTCCGGCGTCTCCCTGATCAGCCGTTCCACGATATGCAGCATGCCGGGCAGGGGACGGACCCGCACAATTGCGCTCAGGCTGTAGCCAAGCGCCACCGGATCGATGTCGACGGTAAACGAGCGGATTACCTTCTTTTCTTCCAGCCGCCGCAGCCGCTCGGAGACGCTGGGTGAGGAGAGGCCCACCTTCAGACTGAGTTCTTTCAGCGATATGCGTGCATCATCGATCAGGATCTCGAGGATCGTACGGTCAAGTTCGTCGAGCATGATTTCCTCGTAAGGTCATTCGCATCAATTGCCTGCAATAAAAAGGTGAACTGCCAATTTCGCCTTTCGCAACATATATCAAATGCAGCGTTCGCCGCATAGTCTTTAGCAAGTTGTTGAAGGGAGCGCCGACATGGAAAAGGATGTGTTCAGAGGCAGTGTCGAAATGACCGCCGCCATGATCATTTCAGGAACAATTGGCTGGTTCGTGCTGATGTCCGGCCAGCCGGTATTGTCGGTCGTCTTCTGGCGCTGCGCCATTGGTGCAGTCACGCTGCTCGCCGTGTGTGCGGCGTTGGGATTGCTGCGGCCGGATGTTATTTCGCGCAAAGCGTTCGGGCTTGCCGTCATTGGCGGCATCGCAATCGTGCTCAACTGGGTTCTGCTGTTTGCTGCCTACTCACGCGCATCCATCGCAATTGCAACGACCGTCTATAACGTCCAGCCGTTCATGTTGGTCGGTCTGGGTGCCTTGATCTTCAAGGAAAAGCTCACGATAACCAAGCTGTTCTGGTTGGGCTTTGCCTTTGCCGGCATGCTGCTCATCGTTAAAGCCAAGCCCGGCGGTGCCTACAGCGGTTCGGATTATATGACCGGTATCGCCTTGTCGTTGGGTGCTGCCTTCCTCTACGCAATTGCATCTATCGTTGCCAAGCGCCTGAAGGGTATGCCGCCGCATCTGATCGCGCTTATCCAGGTCTGTGTCGGCATCGTCATGCTGGCGCCGCTTGCGGACTTTACGACTTTGCCGCAAAGCACGGGACAGTGGGCAAGTATCGTGACGATCGGTGTGGTTCACACCGGCCTGATGTATATCCTGCTCTATAGCGCGATACAGAAGCTGCCGACCCATATTACCGGCTCGCTTTCCTTTATCTATCCAATCGCAGCGATTCTTGTTGACTACATCGCGTTCGGACATGCGTTGCAGCCAAGCCAGCTGGTTGGGTCCGCCGCAATCCTGATCGCCGCTGCCGGCACCAGCCTCGGCTGGACATTGCGCAGATCAACTCCTGAGGCAGTCAAGGTGTAATGGACGGGTGCATGAACGGGGCATAGCCTGCGCTCAGCGCCCGGACGGTCGACGGCGGCGTGAGGAGCGTGACGTTCACTGTTGGGTATTTTGATGAAGCATAGCCCTCCCATGACCAGAGATACATCTTCCCGCTCTTGATCAGATAGGCGTTGTCGCCCTCGGCAACCATGGTACCATCCGGTAAATCAGTGACCGAACCTTCAATGAAATGACGCCGTTTGCCGCCTTTGGCATCGAGCCTTTCGCCGTGCAGGACCAGATCGATTGTGGGGGCGGGCAGGGGAACGGTGCCGTTGCCCTCAGCCCATGCCGCCTGAAATGCCCTTGCCCGTTGCCGCTGGCAATAGAAACAAGGCCGGTGGCCGGCCGCCAGCGCCGTCGCCTCGTCGAAAAAGAAAAGCTCGGTCCAGCTGCGGCGAGCCATCACCTCTCGTCGCACACCTTTGAATTGACAAACACAAATGATCCAGGCCCGCGTCGTCCAGCGCCTTTTCAGCAAACTGCGGGTTGCCGGATCATGGATGATGCCGCGATTGCCCATCAAAAAACCGCGCTGCGGAACTGCGACAATATCGCCAAAGGGTGTGACACGATTTTGCAGGGGCATTTTGACGGCTTCCGACTCTCGATGCCCCATGCTATCCGGGAATCCTAGTCATTGCGATCAGTCAGGCAGGCTTCATGCGCGTTCTCGTCGTTCAGAATTACCAGGATACCGGACTGGGACAGGTCGGCCGGGCATTGGATGAAGCGGGCGCTATCATCGATCTGCGTCAGGCCTTTCTTGGTGAAGATCTGCCCACCGATGAATCGGACCATGATGCGCTGGTCGTTCTTGGCGGTGATCAGAACGCTCTGGCTGACGACACACACCCTTATCTTCCTCAACTGTCCCGGCTCATCAAGCGCTTCGGCGACGCGGACAAGGCTGTGCTAGGCATTTGCCTTGGAAGTCAGTTGATAGCGCGGGGCTATGGCGCAGAAAATATTATCGGCCGCGCGGCCGAATTCGGTTGGCATGAAGTAACGCGGGCAGCGACGTCTCTGTCCGATCCTGTACTCTCTGCCGTCCCGCAGCATTTCCCGATCTTTCATTGGCACAGCGACACATTTACGCTGCCAAAAGAGGCCATCCATCTCGCCTCAAGCGCCATGACGCCAAACCAGGCGTTTCGCATCGGCCGTGCCGTCTATGGCATGCAATTTCATTTCG
Organism: Phyllobacterium sp.; assembly: GCF_037994405.1. Classification (GTDB taxonomy): domain Bacteria; phylum Pseudomonadota; class Alphaproteobacteria; order Rhizobiales; family Rhizobiaceae; genus Phyllobacterium. The sequence goes on along the minus strand of NZ_JBBNAN010000223.1, from coordinate 3,668 downwards.
AAGCCGATACAAGACTTGTCGAAGAGTGGACGCACGTCTTCCGCGACCAGATCACAAACAATCATGCGCAATGGCTGGACAACTACGAAGCTCATGCCGAGCGCGATGGGCCTGCTGCAGATGTCGCCGGTCTGGCGCTGGCACGCGCCTGGGTCGCCCTGATTTAATTGGCTGCGCAATCGAGTTGCAACTCTGCAACAGCCTAATTCTGAATCGGATTCCCGACAGGGATTCATGGGGAGCGTGTCTTTGATTCACTAGTTGGTAAGTATTGTGTCCTGTAGTGGCCTCACTGGTTAACTGGCACGAAGCCAGACCAATATGAACAATGGAAACGCCCAAATGACCACCAAGAGTGCCGCACTTTTGACCGCTGTAATGCTCTCAGCCATTCTTTTCATGGGCGCAGGGCTGTTTTCGGTCGATGCCGGTGGGCATGCGGTTTCCAGCGATGGCTACGGCGTCAGCACGTCACGCTGAGGCGTTCTTTCACACCACCGCCTCGACAAAGAACTTGCGGTCCGAGTCGATCGCTATCGCGCTCAGTCGGCCGCTGGCATAGGCGCCGGTATCGAGATTGATCCGGTTCGGCCGTTTCTCGATATCGCTGACTGGCGTATGGCCGTGGACGATAATTTTAGGATAAAGGCGCGCGTCGTCCAGGAATTCCCATCTTATCCAGATCAGATCGTCAGGATCTTGCCGGTCTAGGTCGACGCCGGGCCGGATTCCTGCATGGCAAAAGAAGAAATCACCAAAGACCATTGATCGCCGCAAGCCACGCAGAAATTCAACATGAGATTGTGGAATGGATAAAGCCAGCGCTTTTCGCCCGGCTGCAACGGAGTCCGGATCGTTGAAATTTATGCTGATGCCATAGGAGAGCGCTGTCTGCCGTCCGCCGTTGCGCGCAAAAAGTCCGTAGGCATCGCCTGTGGCAAGAAATTCGAGCAGTCCGATTTCGTGATTTCCTGCAATCGCGAGCATCCGGTGTGTCTTTTTCTGTAAATTCACCAGCAGATCGAGCACGCCATTTGAATCCGGGCCCCGGTCGACATAATCGCCAAGGTGAACAACGACCCAGTCGTAGGGTGGTGATTTCTCGTTCTCAACTAGAATGCGCCGGTGCATTGCCTGCAGTAGATCCAACCGGCCATGTACATCGCCGATCGCATAAACGCGCAACTTGTCCGGACCGCGTGCATGTTTGAAGTCGACCGTCTTCATTTCGTGTCCGACTCCCGCTGATTGCGTCGCAGACGAGATACATCTTGCCAAGCACTGCTACGCGTCGCGTCTGTTTGCGCCCGTTGGATAAAATCGATGTGCTGGTGTACGGCCGCACGCGCTCCCGTCGAATTCGACGCCATGATCGCCTCGAATATCGCACGATGCTGTTCAAGGAGTTTCGCGCGTGCGCCGGGGAAACCGTAAATCACGGTCCGGTTATAAAACACGTCATCGGCCAGTAGCCGGTAGCAAGAACGCAGCGTGTGTAGCAGGATGATATTGTGCGCGCATTCCCCGATCGCATTGTGCAATTCAACATCGAGTTCAGCTTCTTTCTTGAAGTCGTTGGTTTCAAAGGCCTCTTGCATGGCTTCCATGATGCGCCGAAGCAAAAGCCGGTCATCTTCGGTGGCTCGTTGAGCCGCATAATCAGCGGCAATGCTTTCGATCTCCCGGCGATACTCGAGATAGTCCGCGGCTGCTTTGCGATGGCTGGAGATGAGATCCATCATCGGCTTTGAAAACACCTCGCCAATGACATCGGCGACAAAGGTTCCCCCGCCGTGACGCGTGGTAAGCAGGCCCTTGCCTTCCAGTGACTTCAACGCACTGCGCAAAATCGGCCGCGAAACATCAAATTGCACTGAAAGGTCGCGCTCACCCGGCAGCCGGTCGCCAACGCGCAACACACCTTCAAGGATGAGCGTCTCGATCTGGCTGACAATGTCGTCAGCGGTGCGCGAGGACTGGATGCGGGCGAAAATCGGGCTGGTCATGGTTGAATCGGTCCGCAGGAAACACTTAACTATCACAGCGTACCGGTAAACAGCGAAACTGGTCAATTAAATGATCCAGTTGCAAAAGGTACTGATGGTCCTATTTGCCGCAGCCTTCGGTGGCAGAAACTATTGAAAGCGCAGCCCGATCCGGTCACGATCCTGTGACAGCCGATCACGGAAGACAAGACCGGTCAGGGGACGATGGGGAAAAGATTGAAATCAGTATCAGCGCTTGCGAGCGCTGCGCCGAGCCAAGGCGGCGTCATGGGATTTCCCGCGCATGCCGAGCGCGCCATTGCACTTGGTGAAGTCCACGCGCGGCCTTACCCGCTCGTGGACACGCCGCGCTTGTTGATTCAGCTTGCCTTCATGACCGAAGGCGGCTCCAGCGTCGACCACGCCGTTCTGGGCGAATTGAGCCGCAGCATTGGAATCGCGCCGCCCGCCCGCGATGCACGCCACCATATCATGCCGTGGGGCAATGGCACCCTGCGCTGGGAACGGCATACGGAATTCTCGACCTATCTTTGGGAAGGTCCCATGCCGCGCAGCGGTAGCGTCGCCCAACACCCTTTCGGTCATGGGTTCAACCCGCCGGGTACGGTCATCGACGGCGTGCGACTGGAGATCATCAAGAAGGACGGCAATGCTCTGGCGTTGATTTCCGAATTTGACCCGGCGAGCCTGTGCTACAGCGATGTCGAGAACGGTTTGGCCTCGATCGTCACCGACTTTCGCCAGGACCGCGATGGCATGACGCGCATTCTTATCCTCGATAATGGCCTGTCGCCCGCCCGCGCCGGAGCGCTGTCACAACGCGTCATTGAGATCGAAACCTATCGCACGCTTGCCATGCTGGGCCTGCCACTGGCGCATTCGCTGTCGCCGCGCATTCGCCGCATCGAAGACCGGCTTGCCGGCCTAACCAATGAAATGCGCGATTCCACATCCGATAGTCACAAATTGCTCGATGAGCTGACGTCGCTTGCCGCTGAACTGGAAGCCGATGCGGCGTCGAGCCTATATCGCTTCGGCGCAAGCCGCGCTTACAACGGCATCGTGCTTGAGCGTTTGGCCGCGCTGCAGGAAGAGCCGGTCACAGGCTATGAGACCTGGGGCGCATTTATCCAGCGGCGTATGGCACCGGCCATGCGCACTTGTCACTCTGTCAGCGGGCGCCAGGAAAGCCTTTCCGAAAAGCTCTCTCGAGCAGCAACCTTGCTGCGCACCTCGGTTGACGTGGAGCTTGAGCGCCAAAACCGCGACCTGCTCAGTTCGATGGACAAGCGTGCGCAGTTGCAATTGCGCCTGCAACGTACCGTCGAGGGCCTCTCTGTTGCTGCGATTTCCTATTATGTCGTCGGCCTGTTCTATTATCTGGCGAAAGGCGCGGAAACCTATATCCCCGAATTGCACGCATCCGTGCTCACGGCGATCTTCGTGCCGATTGCCATACTGGCCATGTGGTATGTGGTGAAAGCCATCCGCAAATCCCACGCGGAGGATTGATCAGTTCCGATCCCAGGGCGGTATTGGCCCATAAAGCGCTGCCAGGTAGTCGATGAACAGCCGCACTTTGGCGGGAAGGAATTGCCGCGAGGGATAAACGGCATAGATCGCGACATTGCGTGACGCCGCGTAATCTTCGAGGACGCGCAC
>NZ_JBBNAN010000222.1:0-3604 GCF_037994405.1 Phyllobacterium sp. | reverse complement strand
TCGTGCTGAGGACGCGTTCGTTCGATACTTTGGTATATGGTTTCCTGAGTAAAGGACTGGGGCGGACTATCGAGGACGCCATGGTACCTGCTCGCGCCATCGGTTGCGATCAGGGCTCTGGATGCGGAGACGTTCGCTCGGCCAGTCCCCAGACTATAGAAACCTCGCCACTGGCGGTCATCAAGCCACCTTCATAGCGTGTTCCAGCCTTCGGTATGAGCGATCCAAACCTATGGATGGGATGTTTGAGCTCGGCATCTGAGCTAATTCTCATCTGCGAGCCGTGTTAACCGGACGTGACAGAGACGATGAATGCAGGGCTTTTTCCGGGTTCTTCCTGCAGCCAACGAAATGGCAGCCGAGCGTCCCACCTGTCCGACTCCAACTCGTGAGGAGTTTTCCGCATGCACAAACTTACCCCGATCGGATCGATCAATGCGTCTCGCCGTGAGGTGCTTCTTATTGGGGCGGGCTTTGCAGCTTTCCCTGCATTGGCCTTGAGCGCGCAGCGTGCTTCACCAACACATTCCAACAACATTCACGAAAGGACGAATGACATGGGCGTACTTAAAACCAAGGACGGTACGGAAATCTTCTACAAGGACTGGGGAACGGGACAGCCGATCGTTTTCCATCACGGTTGGCCGCTCTCTAGCGACGATTGGGATACGCAAATGCTCTTCTTTTTGGACAAGGGTTACCGCGTCATCGCTCACGACCGCCGTGGCCACGGGCGCTCAACCCAAACCGCCACCGGGAACGACATGGATACCTATGCCGCCGATTTCGCGGAACTGGCAGCATCGCTCGACCTACGGGATGCCATTCATGTTGGGCATTCGACCGGCGGCGGCGAAGCTGCCCACTACGTCGCGCGCCACGGCAAGGATCGCGTAGCCAGGCTGGTCCTGATAAGTGCCGTTCCGCCGATCATGGTGAAAACCGCCGCAAACCCGGGCGGCTTGCCAATCGACGTTTTAGATGGCTTGCGTGCTGAACTCGCAGCCAACCGCGCGCAGTTCTACTGGAATTTCCCGATCCCATTCTATGGCTTCAACCGCGAAGGCGCGACGGTGTCCGATCCGCTCCGCATGAACTGGTGGCGGCAAGGCATGATGGGCGGCGCGAAAGCGCATTACGACTGCATTAGAGCCTTTTCAGAAACAGATTTCACCGAAGACCTGAAAGTGATCGACGTTCCAACGCTTGTGATGCACGGCGACGACGACCAGATCGTCCCCATTGCGGACTCCGCGCTCCTGTCGGTCAAGCTTTTGAAGAATGGGACACTGAAGGTCTATGAGACATATCCGCATGGCATGTGCACGACCCATGCCGACGTCATCAATTCCGATCTTCTTGCGTTCATAAGAAGCTGAGTGACGTCTGCGGCCGAAGACGTTGTGGCATCGGCAAGATCGGAACGGACTGCAGCAACGACTGGCGGGTCGTCGCTGTCGACACCTCGAAGACGCAACTGACGATCGAATAGTTTGCAAAGGCGGCCGCGTCGGCGTTCAATCGCTGTCGTTCGCAGCCATAGATACTGATCCAACACAAGGAAAAATTCCATGCGAGGATTCACCGCGCTTGAGCTGGCCCGAATTCAGTTTGGTTTTACGATTTCATTTCACATTATTTTTCCTGCAATCACGATCGGGCTTGCAAGCTATCTCGCCGTTCTCGAAGGTCTATGGCTGTGGAAACAGGACGTTGTTTATCGCGACCTGTACCATTTCTGGTCGAAAATCTTCGCGGTCAATTTTGCCATGGGCGTCGTATCTGGCTTGGTCATGGCGTACCAGTTCGGCACGAACTGGAGCTATTTTTCGGCTTTCGCCGGAAGCATCACGGGCCCGCTGCTCACCTATGAAGTGCTGACCGCGTTCTTTCTGGAAGCCGGGTTTTTGGGCGTGATGTTGTTCGGCTGGAACAGGGTAGGACCGGGTTTGCACTGGTTCGCCACCATCATGGTGGCAATTGGAACGCTCGTTTCTGCAACATGGATTCTCGCGTCGAACAGCTGGATGCAGACACCGCAGGGTTTCGAAATTATCAACGGCCGCGTTGTTCCGGTGGAATGGCTCAAAGTTATCTTTAATCCGTCCTTTCCATATCGATTGGCGCATATGACGGTGGCGGCATTTCTTGCCACAGCTCTTTTTGTCGGTGCATCCGGTGCGTGGCATCTGCTTCGTGGGAACGATATACGGCCGATACGGATCATGCTGTCGATGGCGATGTGGATGCTAGTCGTCGTTGCTCCGTTGCAGGTTGCGCTAGGCGACGCTCATGGTCTGAACACTCTCAAATATCAGCCCGCCAAGATTGCAGCCTTGGAAGGTCATTGGGAAAACAAGCCTGGAGAAAGCGTTCCACTCATTTTGTTCGGCTGGCCGGATATGGCGGCTGAGACAACGAAATTCGCCGTGGAAATACCTGATATTGGCAGCCTAATTCTCACCCACGAGTGGAGGGGCCAGTTTCCCGCGCTTAAGGAGTTTGCCCCCGAGGATCGTCCGAACTCGACGGTGGTTTTCTGGACATTTCGCATCATGGTCGGATTGGCAATGCTCATGCTCTTGTTGGGTCTATGGAGCTTGGTGCTGCGATATCGTCGAACATTGTATCGATCGAAATTGTTCCTGCGTTTCGCGCTTGTCATGGGACCATCCGGCTTGATCGCCATTCTGGCAGGGTGGCTTACTACTGAAATCGGCCGGCAGCCTTGGGTGGTCTATGGCGTGATGCGAACGAAGGATGCTGTGTCGAACCACTCGGCGCTGGCCCTGTCGACGACACTTCTGACTTTCATTGTGATTTACTTCGCCGTGTTCGGGACTGGCGTCAGTTATATGCTGAAGTTGGTGGCGCAAGGACCAGAAGAAAATCTCGATCCTGACCATTCCAGGCAAGATGCGCACCAGGCCGAGCGTCCGGCCAGACCATTGTCGGCAGCACCTGACGATGTTGATCCAGCAATTGACATAGCGGGAAGGGAGGATTGACTGATGGGCATCGACTTACCGTTGGTTTGGGCAATCATCATCGCCTTTGGGTTGATGATGTATGTGATCATGGACGGTTTCGATCTCGGCATCGGAATTCTCTTTCCCTTCGTGCCGGATCGTGATGATCGCGATACCATGGTCAACACGGTTGCCCCGGTTTGGGATGGCAACGAAACCTGGCTTGTCCTTGGCGGCGCGGCTCTGTTGGCGGCATTTCCACTGGCCTATTCCATTATCCTCAGTGCGTTGTATTTCCCCCTCTTCTTGATGCTGGGAGGCCTAATATGGAGAGGTGTCGCATTCGAGTTTCGGTTCAAAGCAGACGACAGCCACAAGCCGTTCTGGGACAAGGCATTCGCCTGGGGCTCCTACGTCGCTACGTTCTCGCAAGGGCTCGCTCTCGGCGCATTCATCAACGGCTTCGAGGTTGCGAACTCCGCTTTCAGCGGCGGTGTCCTCGACTGGTTGACGCCGTTCAGCCTTTTCACAGGACTTTCCCTCGTTATCGCATATGCCCTCCTCGGGTGCACGTGGCTGATCATGAAAACGGAAGGCGAACTGCAGCGCCGCATGATCGAGCTTGCCCGGCCTGC
>NZ_JBBNAN010000221.1:0-3437 GCF_037994405.1 Phyllobacterium sp. | reverse complement strand
GCTATCCGGCGCGGTGCGTGACCGCGGCGTGGTCATTCAGAGAAAGACCGGCAGACCAGTTCAATTTGAGATCACCGAGCAGACACCCACCGCCGTCCAGGCTTGGATCGCTTGCCGAGGCCTAAGTGAAGCCGACTTCCTCTTTCCGAGCAGGCTGCACTCCAAGCCGCACATGTCGACCCGTCAGTACGGCCCGATCGTCGACCGGTGGGTAGGAAGCATCGGATTTGATCGAAGCGCTATGGTACTCATTCGATGAGGCGAACTAAGGCTTCGCAGATCTATAAGAAGACTGGCAACATCCGAGCAATTCTTGCTCGGGCATACCAAGCTTGAAAGCACCGTTCGCTATCTCGGGATCGAAGTCGATGACGCTCTCGCAATTTCCGAGCAGGTCGATCTCTGACTCAGGTGGGGACGGCGCTTCAACGCGCCGTTCCAGACCAGTAGTCGACACTCGGCAGCGAGCTGAGAGTGCGCGCAACAGGTCAAGACTGTCATTCGAGAACGCCCCTAGGCGCGGGCTGTTGCGAACACTGGAACACCAGAAGAGCCTTTGTGCTGTTGGCAGCTGGATCTCAAGCGGACATCATGAAACCTTTTGACTTTTAAGCCGTTATCGCCCTTATGTCAGGGGCTAAGTTCAAACCGAAATCGGTCGACGGCGCCAAACCACGCGGTGCTGAAAAGTCGCGCCAGGAGAAGGCATCGACTGTCGAAGTCGCGTCTGAGGTCGATGGCCAGGGCGCGCCGCCGGATTTCATCGACCCCGATCCAGAACTGACGCCTGAGGAGGCCGAGCAGGCGCGCAAGAGATACTTGCTGAGGCGTTTCTGGATCAGCGCGCGCGGTTACTGGGGCCGCGGTGGCGATAGGCTCGCTTGGCCGTTCTCAATCGGGCTTTTGATCCTGATATGTATCAATGTCGGCTTCCAGTATGGAATCAATGTCTGGAATCGCGCAATTTTCGACGCCATCGAGCAACGCAATGCCCGCACCGTTTATTTCCTGAGCGCCGTTTTCCTGCCGCTCGTGCTCGGAAGCGGAAGCCTTGTCGTTGCACAAGTCTTCCTTCGTATGACGATTCAGCGCCGCTGGCGTTCCTGGCTCACGACCGCAGTCATCGCGCGTTGGCTCGCAAACGGCCGTTACTATCAGTTGAACCTCGTCGGCGGCGACCACAAGAACCCCGAAGCCCGCATCGCGGAGGATTTGCGGATTGCCACCGAATCGCCCGTCGATTTCATCGCTGGTGTCATCTCCGCATTTCTGTCGGCCTCGACCTTCATCGTGGTGCTCTGGACTATCGGCGGGGCCCTGACCCTGACGATCGCAGGTTCGACCGTGACTGTTCCCGGCTTCCTCGTCATCACTGCAGTACTCTATGCCGCGATCACGTCCACCTCGATGGCGCTCATTGGCCGCCGTTTCGTCCATCTCTCTGAGGAAAAAAATCAGGCGGAAGCCGAATTCCGCTACACGCTGACGCGCGTGCGGGAAAACGGCGAGAGTATCGCATTGCTCGGCGGCGAGGAGGAGGAGCGTAGCGGCATCGACAAGACGTTCGCCAATGTGCTCAGGCAATGGGCGCTTCTTACAGGCCAGCACATGCGCACAGCGCTGGTGTCGCAGGGGTCGAGCCTGTTCGCGCCGATCGTGCCGGTCTTGCTTTGCGCTCCGAAATTTCTCGAAGGTAGCATGACACTTGGACAGGTAATGCAGGCTGCCTCTGCCTTTGCCATCGTGCAGGGCGCGTTCGGATGGCTGGTCGACAACTACCCCCGTCTCGCCGATTGGAACGCCTGTGCACGGCGCATCGCCTCTCTGATGATGTCGCTCGACGGGCTCGAGCGCGCGGAACAGAGCGACGCCTTCGGACGCATCAGGCGCGGCGAAACTGAAGGCGATGCGATGCTCAGCTTGAACAATCTCTCCGTGTCGCTTGACGACGGCACCGCCGTGGTCAAGGAAACCGAGGTCGTGATCGAACCAGGCGAGCGGGTGCTCGTGGCCGGCGAATCCGGTTCAGGCAAGAGCACGCTGGTGCGGGCCGTCGCAGGTCTGTGGCCGTGGGGTGACGGCAGTGTCAATTTCCACGCCGACAGACGACTGTTCATGTTACCGCAACGGCCTTATATCCCCTCCGGGACGCTTCGCCGTGCAGTCGCCTATCCCGGCGCCGCCGATAACTGGACGTTGGAGAACATCAACGCGGCCCTCGACAAGGTGGGACTCGATTATCTGAACGGCAAGATCGAGGAAGACGCGCCATGGGACCAGACCTTGTCGGGTGGCGAAAAGCAGCGGCTCGCGTTCGCGCGCCTCCTGCTGCACACTCCCGATATCATCGTGCTGGATGAAGCAACCTCAGCACTCGATGAGAAGAGTCAGGACAAGATGATGGAGATGCTCATCCACGAATTGCCCAAGGTCACCATCATAAGCGTAGCGCATCGAGCCGAGCTGGAGGCCTTCCATAGTCGCAAGATCACATTGGAGCGGCGCGAGGGCGGCGCAAAGCTTGTCAGCGATATCGATCTTGGCCAGCGCAAGAGCAGACGGAACTTGCTCGTGCGCCTTCTGAGGTAGTAGCCAAGAAAGGTTCCTGAGCGACACAGGCCATCCATCCGGAGCTGAAAGTCCAACGACCGCTTTTTGCAAAGCGGCCATCGGGCAGCTGCTCTTGGCCACAAACAATTGAAATTGCGATTGTCATGGTCGAAGTTCACAACCTTGAGTGAAGATGGTGATTCAATGCAAGCGGGAATGATGGGCGTCTAAGCTTTCTTTGCGCCTGCGAATAACGTTTGACGACGAAACGGCTCGGCGCTCCATTTACTGCATCCAGCACGGCAATGGCGGGTGGCAGATCGGACGCGACCTGCAAGTCCGGTATGTGCTTGAAGGCTCGATCGAGCGCCAAGGCGAGCGCATCCGCACCACCGCACAGCTCATCGATTCGGAGACTGGTGCTCACGTTTGGTCGGAACGTTGGGATCGCCCGGCGCTGCTTGCTCGTTCCAGCAACTCCAATGAAGGGCCGAAAGCTACCTAAGCTGTCATCCAAGCTTACGATTTGGACGTCCCCCAGGACCATGACGTGCCGCTGGTGGCGCATGCCACATAATCCCGGAAATGCATATACAGCAGGCATTTCAATAGATATTTGGTTGTTCGTCCAATTGCTTGGCGAGGACGCCTCAGCCGCTCATGGTGCCTTCACGCGAGTACTTCGCGCTTCGGTCCACGAGGAAGACCACGAGGTCCGAATCTACGGAGGCCGTCAGGGTCACAGGCGTTTGATGCGGCCCGATCATGAGGGCCGTGTGCTTTCCTACCCGTTGCTGGCCGACAAATGCTTCGCCATTGAAGACGTAGAACCATCGGTCGAAACCGTCCTTTGACGGCAGGTCGATGCTTTCGCCTGCCGAGATGCG
>NZ_JBBNAN010000220.1:0-29972 GCF_037994405.1 Phyllobacterium sp. | reverse complement strand
ACGGTGCGCGCATCTTTGACCACTGCGTCGGCGATCGCAGGGTCTCCGACGACAACCGTGTCAGCAGGGCGCGCAAGTTTCAGAATTCGCGCCTGATTCATCACCACGTGGATACCGTTATCAGCATACGCTGCCGGAACCGCCGGCAGGATGGCGGCCACGGCAATTGTGGCTGCCAATCCAAAAGAACGGATGACATAGCTTCTGCTGCAAACCATGGAAGAGCCCTTCGAAAGAATCGCGTGATCAACCATGGCTTGGATTGGTGAAGGAAGGCTTAAATCGGCGAACTTATTGTTAAGTATAATATCTGAAGCGAGCACCGTGCTTCGTTGCCAATGGAATGATAGAAATTGTCACAAATTCTAATAGCGTTCTTTACCTTTTCGATACCTCTATTTTGGATCGTGCCTGATTTACTATTTCGTAACGCTGTTTCTTAAGCCGAACGAAATTTGCCGCCACTAGCGTTCCTGCCAGACACAGCGGGACAAGCGAGGAATTTGGCATGAAACGCACTGTAAATGCGATCCTCGACGTCTTCGCCGGCTTCATGCACAACAGGGCAGGCGCGACCGCAATCGAATATACGCTGATTGCCTCGCTTATCAGTCTCACAATCATTGTTGGCGTCGGAATGCTCGGCACGTCCGTGAAGTCGTTGTTCGATGGTGTCGCAGACAAGGTAACGGAAGTGTCGAAACGATAATCATGATCGAAGCCGCCATACTCATTATCTTCCCATTTGCCATGGCCTTTGCAGGGGTTTCGGACTTGCTGTCCATGACCATCCAGAACCGGGTTTCACTCATACTCATCGTATCCTTCGCCATCCTCGCGCCGCTGACGGGTATGCCGTGGGATCTCTACGGCATGCATTTTGTCGCGGGAGCAGCGGTGCTTGGCGTTACATTTGCGCTGTTTGCGCTGGGGACAATGGGCGGCGGTGACGCGAAGCTCATGTCCGCCACGGCCATATGGCTGGGGTGGAATCTCGGTTTGGCAGAGTATTTGTTGACGATGTCGCTGCTCGGCGGTCTGTTGACAGTTGCGATCCTCACCTATCGCAACTCACATTCCGCGGTCGTCTTTACCAACCATTTTGAGTTCATGCAGCGACTCGCGAGAAAAGACGAAGGCGTACCCTATGGCATCGCCCTCGGACTTGCTGGCCTGCTGACCTTCCCGGCATCGCCGATGTGCCAGTGGGTCGTGGACCGTCTGGCTCACCTTTAAGATTGCATGACCCCGCCGCCGGGTGCGTTCTTGGCCCGTCAGGAGGAAAGTCCGAGCGCTGCCCGAAGTTCCGCCTTTGCGGGTTCGTATTCTGCCTTGAAATCATCATGTTTCATGATGATGGCGGCAATGACGCTCCCGGAAATCCTGCCCATCTCAACATCCGAACGCAAATGAATGCCGCCAACGATGCGATTATTGCCGTACTCCCAGGCGCGAGCCATGATCTCTGCCTTCTTCTCGGGCACCATATCTGACAACACGATGCCCATTAATGTGCCCACAGTTGTGTGCCCGGACGGCCAAGCACCAGAGTTGGACATTTTTACCGCCGGCTTGACCAGATCACTCAACTGATGCGGGCGGGGCCGTTTGAAGACATCCTTGGCCGGATCAACCACCGCACCCTCTGTCTCCACGATCCTGTCGAAGAAGGCTGCAAGTTTCGGCAATTTCTCCTTGGTAAAGTTTGGTCCCATCACATCGGCAAAACGCCAGACATTTTCTTCTGCGTCGGCCTGTGCGCGTGCAACCATCTCAGGGGTGCGTGTCACCTGCAAAGTCAGGACTTCACCGATTTCCGCCTTCGTCTGGGCGGAGTCATTGGGCGGTGGAGGCGGTAAGATGGTCACTAGATCAATTTCCTTGGCATCGGCGAAGGGCTTGATCTCGTCAGCATAGCTGGCGGTAAGACCCGTCAAAGCAATTGCCGCGAGCAGGCTAATAAAAGTGCGCATGGAGTAACCCTCATTGGGATGATCTTTGGCGATCGATCCTGATCCGCTACGATGTCACGCTTGTGACAAGACGCGATTGTGAGGGGCAGCGAATGTGAATTTGTCAGAGAGAAATTGAAATAGGTAAAAAGTCTAATGATTAAGGCGCGTTAATCATACTTTTAAGCAATGCGTTAACCTTAATTACACGATTAACAAGTCAATGTGCAACCGTGGGTAATCTTAGACGAAAGTCTATTGGGGTGCATTGATGCAAAAAGCACGGCTTGTCATTTTGACCGTTGCGGTCGCTGCCGCGGGCGCTGCTGGCTATATCGCCACGCATATGAAGCCGGACGTGACCGTTGTCGCTGCCCCTCAGGAACCGCAGATCAAGTTGCAGGATATCCTGGTCGCCACCGAAAACCTCGGCGTTGGCGCTGAAGTTCAGGGTCAGATGCGCTGGCAGCCCTGGCCCGTTGATGCGCTGGCTGATGGTTACATCAAGCGTTCAGACCGGCCAAACGCAGAAGAAGAGTTGAAGGGTTCGACGGTTCGCCTGCAGATTTTCCCGGGTGAGCCGATCCGCGAGGCAAAACTTATTGGCAAAGGCCAGAGCTTCATGTCGGCGCAACTGCCGGCCGGAATGCGGGCAGTGGCGACGCAGATTGCCGCCGATACCGCAGCGGGCGGTTTCATCCTGCCTGACGATTTCGTCGACGTCATCATGATCCGCGAGATGGAGCAGGGGACGCCGAAGCGATATGCGACCGAAACCATCCTTCGCAACATCCGGGTGCTGGCGATCGACCAGACAATCCAGGAAGACGAGACGGGGCAAAAAACCAAGGTCGGGTCTACCGCAACGCTAGAGCTTACCCCGGAACAGGCCGAGATCCTGGCAGTGGCGCAGCAGATGGCGAGCCGCATGACGCTCGTCTTGCGCTCCTTGCAGGATGCGCAGGAGGTAACAGGGCCCGGCGCCGAATATCTTGTCAATTCGCCCGGCCGGGCCGGCAATGTCAAACTGATCAAATCGGGTGAAGTCACCGAAATTTTGGGGCGCAAATAAATGGGGTTCGGGTCGTTGGTCATGAGGGACATTTGCGGTCAACGCTTATCCCGTTCCTGGAAGGCTGCTGCGGTCGTCCTTGGCTGCGGTCTTGCAGCTTTGCCGGTGCAAAGCACGGCTATTGCCGAAAGCAATGTCGTCAAGCTCAATCAGGGGCAGGGCGCTGGTAAGCGGATCAATCTCGGATTGAACAAGTCGCTCGTTGTCGACCTCCCCGCCGACGCTTACGACATCCTCGTTGCCAATCCCACCGTTGCCGATGCCGTCACGCGTACAGCGCGCCGTATCTATCTGTTCGGCAAGCAGGTCGGGCAAACCAATATCTTTGTCTTCGGACCGAAGGGCGAACAGCTTGCAAGCTTCGATCTCGTGATCGAGCGCGACGTTGCAGGGCTCGAAGGCAGCTTGAAGAAATACATTCCGGATTCGGACATCAAAGTCGAACTCATGAACGACAACGTGATCCTGACGGGGACGGTTCAGACGCCACTCGATGCCAAGCGGGCAAGCGATCTTGCAACATTGCTGGTCACGGGCGGTGAAGCGACCACAGGACAATATGCGCTGACGGCGTCTGGGCAGGGCGGCAGCAATGGTGGTGGCGGCTCGGATGTCGCCATCAGCGATCCGGACGAAGTGCGCCAGAAGAGCAAGATCGTCAACCTGATCCAGATCATCGGCGAGGATCAGGTCACGCTCAAGGTCACCGTGGCGGAAGTCAGCCGCTCAGTGATGAAGCAGCTGGGTGTTAATCTGATCGCGCAGGGTACCTCCGATGGCATCAGCTATCAGGCTGTCTCCCAGAATCTGGCGTCACTTGTCGGTGCCGGTCTTTCCGGTTCTGGAGCTACTCTTGCTGGCAAGATTGGCAGTACAAGCATTGCTTCCTACTTGAACGCAATGGAGCTCGCGGGGGTCATGAAAACGCTTGCCGAGCCGACGCTGACGGCTGTTTCAGGCGAAAAGGCCACATTCAGGGTAGGCGGCGAATACAATCTAATCGATGGACAGAATGTAGAAGAGCGAAAAGACGGCACAGAACGGAGTGTACTGACTCACAAGGTCATCGAATACGGTATCGGCCTCGAATTTTTGCCAGTAGTGTTGTCGCCGGGACGCATCAGCTTGAGAGTGCGCACCTCTGTATCGGAGCCGACATTGGAATCACCTGTGGAGGTGAGTGCAGGTATCGACAAACCGTCCACCAGTATCATTTCTCTACGCAAACGGCTTGCTGACACGAATGTCGAGTTGCCTTCCGGCGGTTCAATGATGATCGCCGGTCTCATACGGGATGAGACCCGCCAGGCGCTCTCCGGATTTCCAGGTTTGTCGAAGATTCCGGTCCTCGGTACATTGTTCCGCAGCCGCGAGTTCGTCCGCAACGAGAGTGAACTCGTCATCATCATCACGCCATATCTTGTTCGTCCGGTTGCCCGCACGGCGCTCGCCCGTCCTGACGACAATCTCAACCCGGCCAGTGATGCCGCTGGCATCTTCCTCGGCAAGGTCAATCGCGTCTACGGCACAAACGAAGCAAGCCTGCCGGCGGGGCGCTACGAAGGCACAATTGGCTACATATACAAATGAGCAAGGAACCGGTCATGTCAGAAAGAAATATATCCATCCGCATGAAGCCGGTCCTCGCCCTGCTGGCAGTTGCCCTGCTTGCCGGTTGCGCTCAGCGCGAAATGACGGGCAGCATCCCCGACGACTATCGGACCAATCATCCGATCGTCATTTCGGAAAAGGAACAGGTTTCCGATATCCCGGTGGGCCATGCGGACAATAAATTGTCCATCACCCAGCGCAGCATCGTGCAGAACGCGATTGCCAATTATCACGCCAACGGTTCCGGTGTTATTCACATATTGCTGCCGGCCGGCTCGCCAAACGAACATGCGGCTGCGCGGTTGCGCGGTGACATCGTGGCCGTCCTTCGCAAGGGCGGTGTGAAGCAATTCAATATCTCCAGCGAACGCTATCAGGCCGGTGCCGATGAATCGGCTCCCATACGTTTGTCCTATTCGGCGATGGCGGCATCGACCGGTCCCTGTGGTCAGTGGCCGAAGGATTTGCTCGATACGGCGGACAATAGGCACTACGCCAATTTCGGCTGTGCCAGCCAGAATAATCTGGCTGCTCAGGTGGCCAATCCGGCCGACTTGCTCGGACCGAGGGCACAGACGACGATTGATGCGGAACGGCGCGGCATTGTCATTGACGACTACAGAGGTGTCCCGGCAGAGACCCCGCACCCGCTGGGGGCGCAGGAAGTCGAATACTAAAACGGTGACCGACAACTTTCTCCGAAAAAGCGGAAAGCTAAAATGAGTCAATTGGCCTTTGAACCAGAATATCAGTCCGGGGACGGCGGCGAGCGAGCCGCCGGGGTGGGCCTACATGCCTATCGGCCAGTTCCTCGCATCTCGATCCAGGCATTCTGCGAGACTGACACGGTCGCCAAGCAGCTCACTCGGGCCAGCGAAGACCGCCGCATGGCCAAGACCCATACCCAGGTCCATATGGGCGGCGTGGGGCGTGCGGTTGAGCTCTTTCAGACCGTGCCAACACCCAATCTCATTCTGCTCGAAACATCCGCTGCGCCGCGCGACATGCTGCAAAGCCTTGCCGCCCTGTCCGAGGTATGTGATCCGAGCACGAAGGTCGTCATCATTGGCCATTTCAATGACGTCTGGCTCTATCGAGAGCTGATCCGTAACGGTATCTCCGAATATATGGTCGCCCCGATCGACTTGCCGGAGATCATTGGCGTAATCGCTGGCCTGTTCGTGGATCCCGAGGCAAAGCCACTCGGCAATTCCATCGCATTTATCGGTGCAAAAGGGGGTGTCGGAGCGTCCACCATTGCCCATAACGTCGCCTGGGCGATCTCCTCCCTCTTCAAGAGTGAGGTGGTCATTGCCGATATGGACCTTCCTTACGGCACCGCAAACATCAATTTCGACCAGGATCCGGCGCAGGGAATTGCGGAAGCCGTCTTTTCTCCCGAGCGCATCGACGATGTCTATCTGGACCGGCTGCTCGCGCAATGCGCCGAGAACCTGTCACTTCTCGCAGCGCCGTCGACGCTCGATCGGGTCTTCGATTTCCGCGACGATTCCTTTGCTCACCTGATTGACGTTGCGCAGCGAACTGTCCCTCATGTCATTCTCGACGTGCCGCATTCATGGAATGGCTGGACTCGCACGACATTGGCCAGAGCCGATGAGGTGGTGATTGTGGCATCGCCGGAACTGGCAAATCTTCGCAATACCAAGAACCTGCTTGATACGCTGAAACAACTGCGCCCGAATGATGCCCCGCCACGGCTCGTTCTCAACCAGGTCGGTGTACCAAAGCGTCCGGAAATAGCGCCGCTCGATTTTTGCAGTCCGCTCGGAATCCTGCCGACAGCGACGATACCCTTTGAGCCGGCGCTGTTCGGCAACGCAGCAAACAACGGCCGGATGCTGGCGGAAACGGATGCTGCCAATCCGATCGTGCAGACCGTCAACGAGATGGCGCATGTTCTGACCGGCCGGGTAACGCTTAAGGCCAGGAAGAAACCGGGGCTCTCGGCTGTGTTGTCCAAGCTGAAGCGCAAGAAATGATGAGGCATCATGTTCGGTAAACGCGGCAATGCCGGTGCAAATCAGCAAACCCAGGAATTCCGGGCGGTAACGCTCGAGGCCGCGTTGCCGTTGGGAACAACGGCAGCTGAGTCGGCGCGGTTGCCGCGGGATATTCTTGAGCCAAAGCGCACGCCCGTTGAACCGCCGAAGCCTGCTGCGCCCCTGCGCGAGAAGAACGAAGCCTATTACGACACCAAATCCCAGGTCTTTACCGCCCTGATCGATACGATCGATCTGGCGCAGCTCTCAAAGCTCGATCCCGAAGTCGCCCGTGAGGAAATTCGCGATATCGTCAACGACATCATCGCGATCAAAAACTTCGCCATGTCGATCTCCGAGCAGGAGGAATTGCTCGACGATATCTGCAACGACGTTCTTGGCTACGGTCCGCTCGAGCCGCTGCTGGCTCGTGATGACATTGCGGACATCATGGTCAATGGCGCCCGCAAGACCTATATCGAAGTGCTCGGCAAGGTTCAGGAATCGGGTGTCCGTTTCCGTGACAACCAGCAGCTCTTGAACATTTGCCAGCGCATCGTTAGCCAGGTTGGGCGCCGGGTTGATGAATCGAGCCCTATCTGCGATGCGCGTCTGCCGGATGGCTCTCGTGTCAATGTCATCGCGCCGCCCCTTGCCATTGACGGACCGGTCCTGACCATTCGCAAGTTCAAGAAGGACAAGCTGACCCTTGACCAGCTCGTCCGGTTTGGCGCGATTTCTCCGGCGGGTGCGGAACTGCTGCAGATCATTGGCCGCGTTCGCTGCAATATCGTCATTTCCGGCGGTACGGGTTCCGGCAAGACGACGCTGCTCAACTGCCTGACGAATTATATCGACAAGGATGAACGCATAATCACCTGCGAGGACTCGGCCGAGTTGCAGCTGCAGCAGCCGCATGTGGTGCGTCTCGAAACAAGGCCGGCAAACCTGGAAGGTGAAGGCGAGATCACCATGCGTGATCTCGTCAAGAACTGCCTGCGCATGCGGCCTGAACGGATTATCGTCGGCGAAGTACGCGGACCGGAGGTTTTCGATCTGCTTTCGGCGATGAACACCGGTCACGACGGCTCCATGGGCACCATTCACTCCAACAGTCCGAGGGAATGCCTCAGCCGTATCGAATCGATGATTGCCATGGGTGGTTTCGCGCTGCCGCAAAAAACGGTCCGCGAAATCATCGTCGGTTCGGTCGATATCATCATCCAGGCAGCCCGCCTTCGCGACGGCTCGCGGCGCATAACCCATATCTCCGAGGTGGTCGGTATGGAAGGCGATGTAATCATCACGCAGGACCTGGTCGTCTACCAGATCACTGGCGAGGATGCCAATGGCCGGCTTATCGGCCAGCATGTCTCGACGGGGATCAGCCGCCCCCATTTCTGGGAAAGAGCGCGTTATTTCAATGAAGACAGGCGTCTTGCCAACGCACTCGATTCAATGGAAGTGGCAAAGGGATGACCGGAGGACGCTATCATGTTCGGGCTTGACCCTGTGCAGCTCGCATTTGTTGGCCTGGTTGCTTTGACTTTTGCTGCGCTCGCCTATGTTTTCTTCTTTGAATCGATTGCATGGGAAAAGAAATCAGAAGAACGCCTGAAGACTGTCAAGCTGGCGGCAACCGACAGTCTTGGCAAATTCGCTGTAAGAGACAAACAGGCCGAGGCAGCCAAACGCCGCAAGTCTGTCCAGGAGACGCTAAAGGATATCGAGCAGCGCCAGAAACTGCGTGACAAGAACATCAAGTCACCGCCCCTGAAGATGCTGCTGATGCAGGCGGGAATGAAGGTGCCTGTCCCGCGCTTCTACATATATTCGGTCGTCACTGGTGTCATCGTCACCATACTGGGCCTGATTCTGGGATCGCCGCTGTATCTGGCACCCGGATTGCTTCTGGCCGGCGCCTTCGGCCTGCCGCGCTGGTTCGTTTATTTCCGCCGCGCCCGCCGCATCAAGGCCTTCCTCAACGAGTTTCCGAATTCCATCGATGTTATCGTGCGGGCGCTCCGATCCGGCCTGCCTCTCAATGACGGGATAAGGCTTATCGCTCTGGAAGCGCAGGAGCCGGTCCGGAGCGAATTTCGCCGGATGGTCGATGCGCAGCAAGTCGGCATCAGCATTCCTGAATCTTCAATGCGGATGTCGGAATATATGCCATGTCCCGAAGCAAGCTTCTTCGGCATCGTCATCCAGATCCAGTCGCAGGCGGGCGGCAATCTTTCCGAAGCACTCGGCAATCTTTCACGCGTGCTGCGCGATCGAAAGAAAATGGCGGCCAAGGTTCAAGCTCTTTCCATGGAGGCCAAAGCCTCGGCCTATATCATCGGGGCGCTGCCGTTCATCGTTGCAACATTGGTTTACCTGACGAGCCCTCAATACATCATGATCCTTTTCACGACCGATACGGGCCATGTCATCCTGGGCTGCGCTGGCACCTGGATGTCGATTGGCATCCTGATCATGAAAAAGATGATCAACTTCAAGTTTTGATCGGAAGAAGCGGTATGATTACCACCATCGCCAAAGCCATGCATGATCCGGCTTTCATCTTTGCGGTCCTCGTCGGAATTTCGATCTTTGCAACCCTCATGACTTTCCTGATGCCGATGCTGTCAGGATCCAGTCTGAAATCACGGATGAAATCGGTTGCGCTAGAGCGGGATCAGATCAGGACGCGCGAGCGCGCCCGCATGGCGACCGAAAGTGACAGCCGCCGCAAGAACGCCGGCGGTTCGTTACGCATGACGGAACGGCGGGGTGTTCGCCAGTTCGTCGAGAAGCTGGATCTTCAGCGCGCACTCGCCGACGAAAAGACGATCACATCCCTGCGTACGGCTGGGTTTCGCGGCCAGAATGCGCTGAACATCTTTCTGGTGGCACGGTTCGGGTTGCCCTTCGTCACGCTCACTTTGACAAGCTTCTGGATTTTCGGCATGGGCGGGCTTGCAGAGAAATCGACCATGATCCGTTTGGCCGCCTGCTTCGCCGGGGCCTATGTCGGTTTCTATCTGCCTAATCTTTATGTCCGCAATTGCGCGAGCAAACGCCAGCAATCGATCAAGCTGGCGTGGCCGGATGCGCTGGACCTTATGTTGATCTGTGTTGAATCTGGCATGTCGATCGAAGCAGCCTTCAAGAAAGTTTCGGAGGAGATCGGCGTTCAATCGGCCGAGCTGGCCGAGGAACTTGTCCTGACCAACGCGGAATTGTCATTCCTGCCGGAGCGGCGCCAGGCCTATGAAAACCTTGCAAGTCGTATAGGACTTGAGACGGTCAAGTCCGTGGTGCAGGCGTTGACGCAGTCCGAACGTTACGGAACGTCGATTGGCAGCGCACTGCGTGTACTTTCGGATGAAAGCCGTGAGGCGCGTTTGATGGAGGCCGAAAAAAAGGCCGCTGCACTGCCTCCAAAACTGACGGTGCCGATGATCGTTTTTCTCCTGCCCGTCCTGTTTTCGGTTATTCTCGGTCCAGCCTTCATCCAGATAGCGTCGCAGGGAGGAATCTTCGGGCAAGCAACGGCCAAGCGACAATGAAACGCCCGCTTACAAAAAAGAAGGCCGCTGGGGAGCGGCCTTCTTGTTTTCAGACGGGCCGTTCAGCCCTTGGGTTTGTTCCTGTCCTTGAGCATGTTCCATGAGTTCTGTTGGGCCAGCATTGACCGAAGGTACTTGACATTGGCCTGAGCCTGCTGCGGCGAGAGTTCCTGTTTTGCGATTGTTTCGGCCTCATCAAATCGGCCCTGAAGTCCCACCACGAGCGCCAGATTTTGCCGGACGCGGCTATCGGAACCCGGGGCGGCGACAGCCTTGCGCATATAGCTTTCAGCCGTGCTCAATTCGCCGGAAAGCACATAGGACATGCCCATATTCGAAAGGATCGATGCCTCATTGGGATCTATTTCAAGCGCCTGGCGGTAGAGATCACGTGCTTCGCCGGTCTTGCCGATCTGGTCGAGAATCGCGCCCTCTGCTGAAAGGAGTTTCCAGTCGGGATATTCCGGAGTTTGGGCACGGCGCAGCGCATCGAGCGCGGCTTCGAATTCGCCGCTGCTGGCAAGTGCCTTGCCGTAGGCTGCAAGAACTTCACGATCCTTTGGATAGGCGATGGCCAGGCTGCGCATGACCGCGAGGGCCTGATCGCTGCGGCCTGTCATGCGCAATACGGTGGCGAATTTGATCGCCGTTGGCTTGTCCTTGGGGTTGGACTGATACCGCGTGCCGAGACTGGTCGATGCCTGCAGCAGTTGCTGTTCGTTCATCTGGTCGAAATTGCCGGCCGGGAAGGTGTCCTTGGTGCCTGCGGCAGGCGCGATCGAACCAGTTGTGGTCTTGTCGGTGGTGGTGCAGCCCGAAATACCGGCCGCAAGGGCTACAATAGCGATAGAAAAAATGAAGCGGCGATTACGTTGAATAATGCCTGCGCTTGTCATAGTTTGCCCCATCTGCAGCACAAATCACCTGTGCATTAACCCAATCCCGAGATTAGAAATATTCTGTTAACCCTAATGGACCGTTAACGACGTCATACCGGTGCAGAAGAAGGTCGACCGAGGAGGAAGCCGCTATGGCCAGTGAGATCAAAGGCAAGAAACCGGCACACAGCAAGCCGGTCTGGCTTGTGCAAAAGGGCGCGTTGGAAAGCACAGGGCTAGATAGCGCGGCACTCGCCTGGGCCAAGGCGAATGGCTTCGACGGGCAGTCGGGCCGCGTTCTGATTATTCCTGGCGAAAATGGCCAAATATCTGGAGCTGTGCTCGGGACAGGCAAGGATGATTCCAGACTTGTCGCCGGAAAACTGGCAACTTGCTTGCCGAACGGTTGCTGGCATCTGGCGTGTTCGGTCAATGAGCCCGATCTCACGGCGCTGGCGTTTCTTCTCGGTGGGTACAAGTTTACGCGCTATACAAAAAAGGACGATGTTGATGTCACGCTCACATTGCCGGATGGCGCGGACAAGACCGATGTGAAACGGGTGGCGAAGGCCGTGGCTTTGGCTCGCGACCTGATCAATACGCCGACCAATGATATGGGGCCTGAAGCGCTGGAAGCTGCCGTGCGCAAGGTGGCCGACGAGCACAAGGCTTCCGTCAGTGTGATCAGGGGCGATGGCCTGCTTAAGAAAAATTTTCCGATGATCCATGCAGTCGGCCGCGCCGGAAGTGAGGAACCGCGGTTGATCGACCTTGAATGGGGCAAGAAGGATGCACCGAAGGTGACGCTTGTCGGCAAGGGCGTCTGTTTCGACACCGGCGGCCTTGACATCAAACCTTCGAGCAGCATGCTCCTGATGAAGAAGGATATGGGCGGTGCCGCAAACGTTCTGGCGCTAGCCAGCATGATCATGGACGCGAAGCTGCCGGTTCGGTTGCGTGTCCTGATCCCGGCTGTCGAAAACTCGATTTCCGCCAATGCATTCCGGCCAAGCGACGTGTTAACCAGCCGCAAGGGCCTGACGGTCGAGATTGGCAATACCGACGCGGAAGGGCGGCTGGTATTGGCCGACGCATTGGCGCTCGCGGATGACGAGGAACCGGAAATCCTCGTCGATATGGCAACATTGACGGGAGCTGCGCGGGTTGCGCTCGGTCCTGACCTGCCGCCATTCTATTCGAATGACGATGCTTTTGCATTTGATGTCGCCAAGGCTTCGGAAGCCGTTGCCGATCCGCTCTGGCGCATGCCCTTGTGGCAGCCTTACGACACCAAGCTCTCTTCGCGTGTCGCCGATATGAACAATGTGACGACCGACGGTTTTGCCGGATCGATCACCGCGGCACTGTTTCTGCAGCGTTTTGTCGGCAAGGCAAAAATATGGGCACATTTCGATATTTTCGGCTGGAACCCGATCGAGAAGCCGCATGCGCCGATTGGCGGCGAAGCGCAAGGAATACGCGCGCTTTACCATCTTCTGAAAGAGCGCTTTCCGGCCAAATGAGCGGCTTGCACCCGTCGCCGCCGCGACTAAAATGGAACGGAACCGAAATGATCTCGGAAACCGTTGATGTTGATCGAACTGAGGCCGATGCAGGCGTTGACATTGTGGAAGGAGATCGCGCTGTCCGAAGTGCGTGATGATGCCCATGATCTCACCATGCGGCAGCTGGCTGTGCTCCTGACCGTCTATCTGGAGCCGCCGCCGCACACCATACGCGGCATGGCGGCCAAGCTTGGTGTAACGAAACCGGTCATTACCCGTGCTCTTGACACAATGGGTGGCTATGGGCTGGTCGATCGCCACCGCGACGAAAAGGACAAGCGCAATGTTCTCGTCAAGAGAACGGTAAAAGGTGCGCTCTATGTTGAAAGGCTCGGCGATCTCGTTATCGCCAAAGCAAGAGGATTGCCGCTTTGAAAGCTGAAACACCGACCTTGGATAAACGGCTGAATGCATTTCGGCCGGATTTGGCTGACGAAAGGCTGCGCGACATGGTCGAGGCGGAACGCTTTGTTGAAGGCAAGCCCATGCGTATCACCGATCCGGTTGTTGATGTGCGCTCCGAGCCGCGCGGCGATGCCGGCCTAACCACGCAATTTCTCTACGGCGATGATGTTCTGGTCTTCGAGGACGACAATGGCTGGTGCTGGGTCCAGAACGAGCGCGACGGCTATGTCGGCTATGTGGTGGATACCACGCTCGACCGCCGTTCGTACGAGCCGACGCATATCATTATTGCTCCAAGGACATTTCTTTATCCGGGTTCGGATCTGAAGTATCCACGCACGAAGGCGCTCTCGATGGGCTCATTGGTCACCATTACGGGTGGTGAGGAACGGCGCGGCACGCTCTATGGCATCCTGCCGAGTGGAGAGGCGGTCATCGCGAAGCATCTGGTGCCGATCGACGAGGTGACGGAAGACCATGTCGCCGTCGCCGAAACGCTGATGCACACGCCCTATCTCTGGGGTGGCGTGTCGGGGCTCGGCATCGATTGTTCGGGCCTCATCCAGCTTTCGCTGCTGATGACCGGACTGCCGGTCTTGCGCGACACCGATATGCAGGCGGCTTCCATCGGCGACCTCATTGAGCCCGACGAAGACTATCACAATCTGCAACGCGGCGATTTCGTCTTTTGGAAGGGGCATGTCGCCATGATGGCAAGCCATTCCATGCTGCTGCATGCCAGCGGCCATACGATGAGCGTGACGCTTGAACCGCTGCGCGATGCCATCGAGCGCATCGCCTATCTCTACGGCAAGCCAACGGCAATACGGCGGTTGTAAGCATTTTCTAAGGGTTAGCGGCGCTAACCCATAGAAAATCCAAGAGAGGGGTATTATGTGATTGCAGATCCCCTCTCTTGCGATTTCTGGCACTTGAGCTTCGCTGTGCTTGCTAGGATGCCGAAAATTCGCTTTTTCTCCCTCAAGGGCAGAGATCAGGCTGCTTCAGGCTGCCGTCAGCTGCGCCACCTGCCGAAACGTATGGATGATCTTGAGGCAGGCGCGGGCGGCTTCCTGACCCTTGATCAAAAAGTGCCGGGTGAAGAAGTCGATATGCTGCGCATTTTCCTGGAAATGATGCGGGGTCAACACAGCTGACAGCATAGGAACACCGGTTTCGAGCTGTGTTGCCAGAAGTGCATTAACGACGGTTCCGGCGACAAAATCGTGCCGGTAGATGCCGCCGTCGACAACGAGGCCGGCAGCGACGATCGCGTCGTAGCGCCCTGTCTGAGCCAGCTTCTTGGCAAGCAGCGGGATGTCAAACGAGCCCGGCGCGTCATACACGTCCAATCGCTCGGGCTTGACGCCTTGGCGCTGCATTTCATCTTCGAAGCCGATGCGGCATTGATCGACGATTTGCGCATGCCATCGCGCCTGGATGAAAGCGATGCGCGGCGCTGGCGCCGAACTTTGCGGGATATTGCTATTCTGGAACTGATCCATGTCTTTCTCCTTCGAGGTGACGTGAATCAGGGCACAACCAAAGATGGCAAAGACCGCCATACGGCGGTCCGGCCTTTCAGTTGTTCTCTTTCATCCGGACTATACCGTCGGCTTCGGAATTGCACCGAAATCTGCTGACCCTTCCAGCGAGCTGGAAGGCGCTCGCGGGCTCGCACCTGATACCCCGAGGATACCCAGTGATTACCGCCGGTGGGGAATTGCACCCCGCCCTGAGAACACTTAACGGCCGCACCATAATCGAAGGGCATTAGCCGTCAAAGCCAAATTTTTCTAATATTGTGCCGCCCGGTCAACAATGTTTTTCAATGGTTCGCCGCGCTCGTAGGATTCGATCTGAGCTACGATCTCCGGAACCAGCGCCTGGGGGCTTGAACTCGCGGCCGCGTGCGGCGTGATCATGACTTGCGGATGTGTCCACAGCGGGCTGTCCTTCGGCAGGGGCTCCTTGTTGAACACATCGAGCGTCACTGCTGACAGCATGCCGCGGTCGAGCGCTGAAAGGATATCGGGTTCGTTCTGCAGTCCGCCGCGGCCGGCATTGATCAGTGTCGGTGCACCGAGCGGGCCCTCTGCTTTCATTTGCGCGAATATCGTCATCGACAGGATGCCCTTGGTTTCCGGGGTCAACGGCAACAGGCACACGACAATGTCCACATCCTTGAGGAAGTCCTTGAGCCCATCCTTACCGAAATGAGTGGTGACACCTTCAATCGTTTGCAGGCGGCGGCTCCAGCCGCTGACCCGGAAGCCGAGCATGCGCAACTTCTGCGCAGCATCCCGCCCGAGCACGCCGAGGCCGAGAATGCCGACCGTGACCTCGTGGGCTGCTGGCTGGCGCCGGTCCTCGTGCCAGATGCGCTGGCTCTGCTGCTGGCGATAGCGCAAGCCGAGGCGCTGGTGGTCAAGCACCTGCCACACCACATATTCGCTCATGCGCATGGTCAGGTCCGGTGAGACGATGCGGACAATGGGAACATCCGGTATCTGCTGATCGTGAAAGACGTGGTCGACACCAGCGCCGAGCGAGAAGATCACCTCCAGATTGGGCAGTCCAGCGAGCGAGCCCTGACGCTGCTTCCAGACGAGGGCGTAGCGGATTTTTTCCTTGTCCGTATCGGCGTCAAGCACCAGCTTGCGGCTTGGTGCAGCCTTGGCGAACTCGGTCCGCCAGATCTCTGGATCCCATCCCGTAACGGCCAACAGAATTGTGTCGCTTGCATTTCCAGTCATTCACTAACCGCTCCCTGTTCGGCCGTTTCTATCCTGAAGGCCGCGGCCATCAGGGCTTTGGTATAGTCAGTCTTCGGGCGAGCGAAGATCTCCTCCGACGTTCCATATTCCACTGCCGTGCCATTGCGCATCACCAGCACGTCATTGGCAAGCGCCTTGACCACTTTCAGGTCGTGGCTGATGAAAAGATACGCCAGATTGTGCTTCTGCTGCAATGCGCGCAGGAGATCGACAACCTGGGCTTGGACACTCATGTCGAGCGCTGAGGTCGGCTCGTCCAGCATGACAAATCGCGGATTGAGCACCATGGCTCGGGCGATCGCGATGCGCTGGCGTTGGCCGCCGGAAAACTCATGCGGGTAGCGGAAGCGGTTCTCCGGATCGAGATTGACCTCCTTTAGTGCCGCAACGACACGCACGTCGCGTTCGTCCGGCGACAGCTTGGGTTCGTGCACCTGCAACCCTTCCGCAATGATGTCTGCAATCGACATGCGCGGGGACAGTGACCCATAAGGATCCTGAAATACGATCTGCAGTTCGCGGCGCAGCGGCCGCATCTGCCTGAACGAATATTGATTGATGTCCTTCTCGCCAAAGCGGATCACGCCCTTTGACGAAATCATCCGCGACAGCGCGAGGCCAAGGGTGGTCTTGCCCGATCCGGATTCGCCGACGACGCCGAGTGTCTGTCCGGCGCGGATCGTCACGTCGATACCGTCAACTGCCTTCACGTAATCGACGGTCCTACGCAGGAAGCCCTGCTTGATCGGGAACCAGACCTTGATTTGTTCGCCGTGCATGACCGGGGCGGCGGCGAGATTGGCGGATGGCGGATTCCCCTTCGGCTCTGCCGCCAGAAGATGCCGGGTATATGCGTGTTGCGGATTATCGAAGATTTGCTTTGTTGGTCCGGTCTCGACGATCTTGCCGCCCGTCATCACACAGACGCGATCGGCGATCTTGCGCACGATCCCGAGATCATGGGTGATGAACAGCATGGACATGCCCTGCGCCGCCTTGAGTTCTGCCAGAAGCTTGAGGATCTGCGCCTGAACCGTCACGTCGAGTGCCGTGGTCGGTTCGTCGGCGATGAGCAGCTTCGGCTTGTTGGCGAGCGCCATCGCGATCATGACGCGCTGACGCTGGCCACCGGAGAGCTGGTGCGGATAGGCGTCCAAGCGCTTTTCCGGCTCGCGGATGCCGACTTCCAAAAGCAGTGCCAAAGTGCGTTGACGCGCCGCCTTGTCGCCCATGCCCTGGTGCAGTTTCAAGACCTCGCTGATCTGATCCTCGATCGTGTGGAGCGGATTGAGCGAGGTCATCGGCTCCTGGAAGATCATGGTGATGTCGTTGCCGCGCACCCGGCGCAGCTCGTTCTCGTTGCTCTTCAGAAGATCCTTGCCATTAAACAGAATCTGGCCCGATGGATGGGAGGCTGGCGGATAGGGCAGGAGTTTCAGGATCGACAGGGCCGAGACGGATTTGCCCGAACCGGATTCGCCGACAAGCGCCACGGTTTCGCCTTGCGCGATATCGAAGGAAATATGATCGACGGCGAGCGTGTCGCGGCCCCCTTGCGTGAAGGCGACGGAAAGGTCTCGCACCGAAAGAAGCGGGGCACTCATTTGAAAGCCTTGCGCGGATCGAAGGCATCACGCGTCGCTTCACCGACAAAGATCAGCAGCGAAAGCATCAGCGATATGACGATGAAACCGGTGAGGCCAAGCCAGGGCGCCTGCAGGTTGTTCTTGCCCTGCGCCAGCAACTCCCCAAGTGACGGTGAGCCGGGCGGCAGGCCGAAACCGAGGAAATCGAGCGAGGTCAGCGTCGTGATCGATCCATTGAGAATGAAGGGCAGGAAGGTCAGCGTTGTCACCATGGCGTTGGGCAGGAGGTGCCTGAACATGATCGTGCGGTTACGCACGCCGAGCGCCCGCGCAGCGTTGACATATTCGAAGTTGCGGGCGCGCAGGAATTCCGCGCGGACAATGCCGACGAAACTGACCCAGGAAAATAGAAGCATTATGCAAAGGAGGATCCAGAAGCCAGGCGGCAGGATCGACGCCATGATCAGGAGCAGATAGAGCGTTGGAACCGAAGACCATATCTCGATGAAGCGCTGGGCCATGAGATCGAGCCAGCCGCCGAAATAGCCCTGCAGCGCGCCGGCGGTGACGCCGATAACGGCGGAGGCGGCGGTCAGGATCAGACCGAACAGTACCGAGATGCGCAAGCCATAAAGCGCACGAGCGAAAACGTCGCGCGCCTGATCGTCCGTGCCGAGAATGTTCATGTTGCCGAAGGTGCAATTGGGATCATTGACACCTTGCGCATAGCGGGCGCAGCGCTCCTCAGGTGTGTAGAGCCAGTAGGGCTTTGACGGTGCGGTATCCGGAAGCTCGTTGTTGACGGTGCGGTAGGAGTAGCGAACCGGCGGCCAGATGGCCCAGCCATTGGCGTTGATCTCGTCCTGGATCACTGGATCGCGATAGTCGGTGAGCGCATAGAAGCCACCGAATTTCTCCTCGGGATAATCGACCAGAACCGGAAAGAGGATTTCGCCCTTGTAGGAAACAATGATCGGCTTGTCATTCGCGATGAACTCGGCAAACAGCGAGGCAACGAACAGAAAGAGGAAAATCCACAGTGCCCACCAGCCACGCCGGTTGGCCTTGAAGTTCTGCCAGCGGCGCGCATTGAGCGGTGACAGGCGCGGACGTCGCACAGGAACGGCCGGTGCGCCAACAACATCAGTCATCAGACGTCCCTCCGCTCGAAATCGATACGAGGATCGATCCATGTGTAGAGAAGATCAGACAGGAGACTGACAACGACGCCGACAAGCGCGAAGATATATACGGTAGCGATCACCACTGGATAATCGCGGTTGATGATCGATTCATAGCCGAGAAGACCAAGGCCATCGAGTGAGAAGATCGCCTCGATCAAGAGCTGACCGGTAAAGAAGATCGAGATGAACGCGCTCGGGAAGCCGGAAATGACGATGAGCATCGCGTTGCGGAACACGTGGCCGTAAAGGATCTTGCGCTCGCTCAGACCCTTGGCGCGTGCTGTTGTCACATACTGCTTGCGGATTTCATCGAGGAATGAGTTCTTGGTGAGCAGCGTCGTCGTGGCGAAGGCCGAGAGCAGCATGGCGGTTAGAGGCAAGGTCAAATGCCAGGCGTAGTCGACGATCTTTCCAAAGAACGAGAGCTGGGAAAAATTGTTCGAGGTGAGGCCGCGCAAGGGGAACCAGTCGAAGAACGAACCACCGGCAAAAAAGACGATGAGCATGATACCGAACAGGAAGCCTGGTATCGCATAGCCCACGATGATCACGCCACTCGTCCAGATATCGAACGTAGAACCATCCTTGATGGCTTTTCGGATGCCGAGGGGAATGGAGATCATGTAGGAAAGCAGCGTCATCCACAGGCCAAGCGATATGGAGACGGGGAGCTTCTCCTTGATCAGATTGACGACGCTGATATCGCGAAAATAGCTCTTGCCGAAATCGAAGCGCAGATAGTTCCAGACAAGCAGGCCAAAGCGTTCCAGAGGCGGCTTGTCTAGACCGAATTGCTTTTCAAGGCTGGCGATGAAAGCAGGATCGAGCCCCTGTGCACCGCGATACTTGGAATTGCCCTCGCCAAGCCCGATCTGATCCTGGTTCTGACCAAAGTCGGCACCGCCGCCGCCGATGCGGTCCATGGCGTTGCCGCCCTGACCGGTGAGCTGACCGATAATTCGCTGGACTGGGCCGCCGGGCACGAATTGCACAATCACGAAGCAGACAAGCAAGACCCCGAAAAGGGTCGGTACCATCAAAGCCAGGCGACGGAGAATGTAAGCTCCCATCAGGAGCTCCCTCTCATTGTCGCAATCAAATCAAACCTTACCAATTGCCTTTGCCTTTGCTTCGTCAAACCACCAGAGCGTCTCAACCGGAAAACCATAATCGGGTTTTGGCTCCTTGAAGCCGAACATGTCCCAATAGGCGACCAGGTGATTCGCTGAATACCAATTTGGAATCCAGTCGCGTCTTACACGCAAGAGCCGATCAAGAACACGCAGGATTGCAATCAATTCAGTGCGTGAGTGAGCCTCGCTGACTTTTGCGATGAGCGCATCGATGACCGGATCTGCAATGCCGGGGAAATTTGTCGAGCTGGGTACTTTAGCGGCCCGCGAGCCGAACATGGTTTGGAGCGACTCCCGTGTTGGTGTAGGGCTGAGTAAATAGGCTATGCCGATGATGTCAAAATCGAAGTCCTGCAACCTGATCTGATATTGCGCAGGATCGACAAGCCGCAGCGATGCGTTGATGCCGATCGCTTGCAGGTTGTTGATGAACGGAGAATAGACGCGGCTGAACACCTCCGCCTGGATCAGCATTTCGAGATTGAGCGGCTTGCCGGCGTTGTCAACGAAGCTGTTGCCGTCGCGTTTGAACCCCGCCTCGCTCAGGAGTTCGACCGCGCGCCGCAAATTCTTGCGATCGCGCCCCGATCCATCGGAAGGCGCCTGGATTACTGCTTCACCGAAAATACCTTCAGGCAGCCGGTCACGGAACGGTTCCATGATCGCAAGTTCCTCCGGCGACGGTTTGCCGCTCGCGCGGAAATCCGATTGCTCGAACAGCGATTGCGAACGCTCATACATGCCGTAGAACAGGTTCTTCTGCGTCCATTCAAAATCGAAGCACAGCGCAATGGCCTCTCGCACCCGAGGGTCGCGGAAATGCTCGCGGCGCTGGTTGACCGCCCATGCCTGCATTTGGGGACGCTTTTCGCCGGAGAACTCCCGCTGTAATACGCGTTTCTGCTGAATGGCCGGAAAATTATACTCCGTTACCCAGGTCTTGGCCGTCGCCTCCTTGCGCCAGAAAATCTCGCCTTTCTTGAAGGCCTCGAATTCCGGCTGACGGTCACGAAAGAATTCGATCTTGATCCTGTCGAAATGGTTAAACCCCCGCTGTACCGGCAAATCCCTGGCCCAGTAGTCCTCGACACGTTCGTATTCGATACCTTGTCCGACGGCGACATTGCCGACGCGGTAGGCACCGGAGCCGAGCGGCGGCTCCAGAGTTGACGCTTCGAAATCACGTGCCGCATACCAGGCTTTCGAAAGGATCGGCATGCTGGCGGCAATGTCCAGGATGGCGCGGTCGGAGTGCTTGCCTGTGAAGGTAAGGCGAAGCGTGTGATCGTCTTGCGCGACGATTTCCCTCATTTCCGTCAGCAACAGCAGAAGCTCGGGATGTCCCTTTTTCTGCAAGGTCTGAAAGCTGAAGGCGATATCGTGCGCCGTCATGGGAGAGCCGTCATGAAACCGCGCTTCCGGACGCAATTTGAACGTGAATGAATTGCGATCAGTTGAGACAGTCACGGTCTTGGCTACCAGCCCGTAGATGGAATCGGGTTCGTCTAGCGCCGAAGCCATCAACGTATCGAAGCACAATTCCATGCGCGGCGGCGCGTCGCCCTTGGCCGAGTACGTATTGAGTGTATTGAAGGTTTGCGGTGACTGGTTGTACAGCCAGGTTGGCGGCGAAAAGGCGAAGGTGCCGCCCTTTGGCGCGTCCGGACTGGCATAGTCGAAATGCGTGAAGTCCTTCGGATATTTCAACTCGCCAAAGGCCGACAATCCATGCAGCGGTGTTTGCGTTGCCACCTCTGCCAGTGCCAGGCGAGGGGCCACAGCAGTCAGGATTGTCGCGCTGGAAATTTTCAGCAGATCGCGGCGGTTGATGTGCGTCATTCGGCACGTGCCCTCAGAGCCTGTTGCTTGGCGCTATCGATCCACCACGAAAACGGATCAATACCGGAATACTCCGGTTGTTTCTCCGGCATGCCGAACTTGTTCCAGTAGGCGATGTTGATCTTGTCGTCATACCATTGCGGGACTGCATAGAAATTCCACAACAAGACCCGGTCGAGCGCGTGGGTAGCGGCGACAAGCTCGTCGCGATCCTTGGCAAACACAACCTTGTCGATCAGCTTGTCGATGGCCGGATTCTTTATGCCCATATAGTTGCGGCTGCCAGGCGTGTCGGCCGCGGCGGTACTCCAGAAATCACGTTGCTCATTGCCGGGCGACTGCGTCTGCGCCATGACGATCATAATCGCGTCATAGTCGAAATCATTCACACGCGAGACATACTGGCTGCTGTCGACAACCCGGATCGTGCCCTGGATGCCGATACGCCGGAGGCTCTCGATGAACGGTCCGAAGATACGTTCATCGCTCGGATCATCCGCGAGAAATTCGATGGTCAGCGGTTGCCCTGTCTCCGTATTGACAAGCTTACCATTTCTCTGGTCGTAACCGGCTTCGCGCAGCAACATAACGGCGCGGCGCAGATTTTCGCGGGACGCCTGCGGTGTGTCATAGACCGGCAGCTTGAATTCCTTGGTGAATACCTCATCCGGCACCTGACCGCGCACAGATTGGAGGATCTCCAGCTCTTTTCCACTTGGCAGTCCGCTCGATGCAAGGTCGATCCCGGCAAAATAGCTGTTTATCCGTTTGTACTGACCGAAGAACATGTTCTTGTTCATGCTCTCAAAATCATAGGCGAAGGTAAGCGCTTCGCGTACCTTCGGATCCTTGAACTTGTCGCGGCGCGCATTGAAGATATAGCCCTGCATGCGCCCAATCGAGTGAAAGGGAAAGGTCTTCTTGATCACGTCACCTTTGGCGACAGCTGGAAAATCATATTCGCGCGTCCAGCGGCCGATGCGATTCTCCTGACGGTAATCCTGAAAACCACCCTTCTTGAACGCCTCCCAGCTGGCATTTGCGTCGCGGAAATATTCGTAGCGTATATGGTCGAAGTTGTTGCGACCGACATTCACCGGCAGGTCCTTGCCCCAATAATCGGCGACGCGGCTCCAGACGATCGTCTTGCCGAGCGCAATGCTTTCGATCTTATAGGCCGACGAGCCAAGCGGGATTTCCGTCGTTGGCTTGCTCACATCGCGTTTCTTGCCGGAGGGGTCTGTCCCTTCCCACCAGTGTTTAGGCAGGACAACCATATCACCCATGATATTCGGCAGTTCGCGGTTGCCACCACTGGTGAATGTAAATGTTACCTCGCGCTCACCAGTCTTCTCAGCTTTTGCTACGTCGTGATAATACTTGTTGTAGAGCGGGCTTTGCGCTTTGAGGACGTTGAAGGTCCAGATGACGTCATCCACTGTGATCGGCTCGCCGTCATGCCATTTGGCGGCTGGGTTGAGGCGAAATTTGACCCAGGAAAAATCTTCCGGATAAGCCATTTGCTCGGCAATCAGGCTGTATGTGGTCGACGCCTGGTCGAGCGATTGATTCATCAACGTGTCATAGAGCAGTCCGCCGCCAAAACCGACGAGACCTGCGGCCGGGCTGCCCTTAACGACGTAGGGATTAAGGCTGTCGAAGCTGCCCTCGACAGTCAGGTTCAGCGTTCCGCCCTTTGGCGCGTCAGGATTTACATAGTCATAATGTTTGAAGTCGGCGCCATATTTCGGTTCGCCAAGGAGACTGGTTCCCGTCCGCCATTCCGGTTCTGCCGCTTGCGCATTATCGGCAGTGCCAATGGTGACAGCGGCAAGGAAGGCGAGGCTGGCAACGAAGGGGCGAAATCGCAAATCAAGTCTCCACAGGTTCTCTTTGATCATCAGTCTAAGAGAAAATGCGGCAGAGAACAGGCCTTCCCTGAAAAAACACGGGATGTTCAAACAAAAAAGCCGGGCGTTGGCCCGGCTTTCGCATGATCTGGTTGGTGATCTTAGTTGGCCGGCTTCTCGCCTGCCGGGGCAGCCGGAGCTGCAGGTGCCGCACCTTCGGCTGGTTTCGCCGCACCTTGTGCAGGTTTGGCAGCGCCTTCTGCCGGCTTGGCCGCATCGGCGGGAGCAGCGTCAGCAGTCGGAAGCGGCTTCGGATTATCGGACAGCGTGCGCAGATAGGCGATCAGATCGGCGCGCTCATTGTCCTTCTTGTCGCCGGCAAAGCCCATGGCGGTGCCTTTGATGTAGCCTTTTGGTGAAGTCAGGAAGTGGTTGAGGTGGTCATAGGTCCACTTTTCCTGACCGCCCTTGGAAAAGTCCTTGATCGGGCCGGAATAGCTGAAACCATCATGTGTTGCGATAGGACGGTCAACAATGTCCCAGAGATTGGGCCCGACCTTGTTCGGTCCGCCCTTTTCGCCGGTATGGCAGGCCTGGCAGCGCTTGAATACCGCTTCACCGCGGGTTGCATCGGCCGAAGCCAGGAGTGTTGCGATCGGCGTGACGGCAGCCGGTGCGGCGCCGGCGCCAGCTTCACCTTCGCCAGCCGCTTCAGCGGCCTGGATAATATAACCCGGCTTTTCCGGAGCATGGGAATCGAACAGGTAATCGGACAGGATACCCGCCGTCATGACAACGAAAACGGTTGCCAGAAACGCCATGGCATATTTGTTGAATGGGGTCGAATCCATCGTCGATCATTGCTCCATTTGTGTCCTGTTCAAATGTGCTTGATGCGGAGTTCCTGTTCTCGCTTGCCAGGGCAATACAGGAGCTTTGTGTTCAGCACACTTGCGGAGAGTCCCAATATCTGGTCAATGCAGATCACTGCATTTGTGATGAGAGTCCCCTCGTGATCGCGCGGAAACTAGGTCTTTTGCTCACGACTTGCAACACATATAAGGGCGGTTCTGCCTGAGACTTTTTGACACCGTAGGCGCGTTCGCGATGATGAAAATATTGACACTCATACCAGCCAGAATGGCTTCGACGCGGCTTCCAGACAAGCCGCTGGCCGATATTGCCGGCAAGCCGATGATCGTCCATGTGGCAGAACGGGCAGTGGCTGCGGGGCTTGGCCGCACCGTGGTTGCCACCGATAGTCTCGAGGTCAAGTCCGCCGTGGAAGCGAATGGGCTTGAGGCGGTCATGACCCGTAACGATCACGAATCTGGTTCTGACCGTATTTACGAGGCCCTTTTGGCACTCGATCCTGACGGAAGCGTCGATGCAGTGGTGAATGTGCAGGGCGATTTGCCGACCATCGATCCCGATATCATAAAGCGTGCACTTCTTCCCTTGCAAAATGGTCCTGCGGACATCGGGACGCTTGGCGTTGAAATCCGCCGCGAGGACGAGAAAACCAATCCGAACGTCGTGAAGATCATCGGTTCCACGATCGGCAAGAACCAGATGCGAGCGCTTTATTTTACGCGCGCGACTGCGCCATCGGGCGACGGCCCCCTCTACCACCACATCGGGCTTTATGCCTATCGCCGTGCTGCGCTTGAGCGCTTCGTCAGGCTTGGTCCGTCGCCGCTGGAGCGGCGCGAGCGCCTCGAACAATTGCGTGCCCTGGAAGCCGGCATGCGCATTGACGTGGAAATCGTTGATTCGGTGCCACTCGGCGTCGACACGCCCGAAGATCTTGAACGGGCACGTGACATTCTTCACCACATAAAAGGCAATTGATAATGGTCAAGACCAATCGCATCTCCTTTCAGGGCGAACCCGGGGCGAACTCCGACACCGCATGCCGCAACATGTTTCCACAAATGGAGCCAATGCCGTGCCCGACCTTTGAGGATGCGTTCAATGCGGTCGAGACCGGGACGGCCGATCTTGCCATGATCCCGATCGAGAACACGATCGCCGGCCGCGTTGCCGATATTCATCATCTGCTGCCGGAATCGCGCCTGCACATTGTCGGCGAATATTTCCTGCCGATCCATTTTCAGCTAATGGTGCTGCCAGGGACCAAGCGTAGCGACATAACCTCGGTCCACAGCCACATTCACGCACTCGGTCAATGTCGAAAGTATATTCGCAAGAATGGCTGGAAGCCGGTGATTTCCGGTGATACGGCAGGGGCCGCGCGGCTCGTTGCCGATGTCAAGGACAAGTCGATGGCGGCATTGGCGCCGCGTCTGGCCTCTGATCTTTATGGCCTTGATATTCTGGAAGAGGATGTCGAGGACACCGAGAACAACGTCACGCGCTTCGTCGTTCTCAACAAGACCAAGAAATGGGCGCCGCGCACATCTGACGAACTCATGATGACGACCTTTGTCTTCCGCGTCCGCAACGTTCCGGCGGCGCTCTACAAGGCCATGGGCGGTTTCGCCACCAATATGGTCAACATGACAAAGCTCGAGAGTTACCAGATCGACGGCAAATTCACGGCCACCCAGTTTTACGCCGATATCGAGGGACATCCCGACGACAAGAATGTCGCACACGCGTTGGACGAGCTCGAATTCTTCTCCAAGGAAGTGCGTATCCTCGGGGTTTATCCCGCAGATACGACATTCCGCAGCACGCAGGGCGAGGAAGAGTAGGGTCTAAACCCGGCTCTCCGCCCAGCTGCGGATGAGATGTGCAGCAATGGCACCGGGTGGCGGCGTCATCAACCCGTCCGGATGGGTGCGGCCGAGCATCGTTACGACCTCATCGCGCGAAAACCAGCGGCCATCCTCAAGCTCGGCCCTGTCGAGGGCGAATTCATCGGACAGTGCCTCGGCATGGCAGCCGATCATCAGCGAATAGGGGAACGGCCAGGGCTGGCTGGCGTGATAGAGGACGCGGCCAACCGGCAGGTTCACCTCTTCCAGTGTTTCGCGGCGAACCGCATTTTCTATGGTTTCGCCGGGCTCGATGAACCCGGCGAGGCAGGAATACATGCCCGGGCCGAAATGCGGACCACGCGCCAGCAGGCATTTGTCGCCCCGCACCACCATCATGATCGCGACCGGATCAGTGCGGGGGAAGTGCTGCGCGTCGCAATTGGGGCAGGTGCGCCGGTAGCCGCCGTCGCGCATCACTGTTTCCGCGCCGCAACGCCCGCAGAACCTGTGATTGTCGTGCCATGTCAAAAGCGAGACCGCCTGCGCCATCGCGCCAAGCTGATCTGGCGGAATGAGCCCCTGGGTATAGACCGAGCGGTAGTCGATGGCTCTAATGGGTTCGGGCAGGGCGGTGAAGTCAAGACCGCTTGGCGATGCGAGAACAGGCATATCATCCTGCATGCCGAGATAGATGGTCTTGTTCGCAACAGGCAATAGCGCTGTGGCCTCTTTTAGGCTGAAAAGTGCATTGCCTGAACTGCTCTGCTCCACCAGGACCTGGCCTTGCCCGATCAGCAGCATGCGTGCACTGGCATTGACCAGCGCGGTGGTCACCACATCATCGCTACGCTTTTCCGAATGGCGGTTGATCCTGTTGCCGGCAAAGCCAACAAAATGA
Organism: Phyllobacterium sp.; assembly: GCF_037994405.1. GTDB lineage: Bacteria > Pseudomonadota > Alphaproteobacteria > Rhizobiales > Rhizobiaceae > Phyllobacterium. The sequence goes on along the minus strand of NZ_JBBNAN010000220.1, from coordinate 2,942 downwards.
CTTGCTTCCGTTTCAGGGACATCGAATAGGCGAAATGGCATGGGTGGAACTCCAGAAAACTGGTCCGGAAGGGGACTGAGTCATTATGTTGATTAGATAGCCTTGAGTATGGCGTTCGCAAAGGCTTTGGCGTCTTTTTCGCCATAGGGTTCCCGTGTGCCATGTCCCCAGACGGGCCCAGGCCAGGCCGGATCGCCCGTATTACGGGCAATGACGTGGAGGTGAAGCTGGCGAACGATGTTGCCCAGGGCACCGGTGTTGATCTTTTCGCAATTGACGACAGACTTCAATGCCTGCGCCGCGATGCCGGTCTCGAAGGTAAGCATGGTCTGATCGAGTGGCGTGAGTTCGTGGATCTCGCAGATACCGGGGCGTTGTGGCACGAGGATCAGCCAGGGCCAGCGGCGATCATTCATCAGCCGCAGATCGCAGAGGCCCAGCCTTGCAATGGAAAATGTGTCTGCTGCAAGTTTACTGTCGAGCGTAAAAGTCATGATTCATACTAGATAACAGTTTTTTCGCCATCCCGCTTGCTTTTTGCGCGCGGATTGACGATATGAGCCTCGGGAGGTTGGTGGTGGACGAGCCACTCGCCAACCGGGTCAGGTCCGGAAGGAAGCAGCCCCAACGAGCCAGGCACGGGTCGCCGTGCCAGCCTCCCACCCTTCTTCTTTGTCACCTTGCCTGTGTCAAAGCCGTCAATCGGCATTGACGCTGCGGTGCATGGCGGTCCAAACTTGTGACGCACGCGAGAAGTTAATGCAGGAGCGGAATCAAACGCGATGGACACCAAAACGGCAGACAGCGCCTATCGCGTACTCGCCCGCAAATATCGCCCGCAGAATTTTGATGATCTGATCGGCCAGGAGCCGATGGTCCGCACGCTGAAGAATGCGTTCGAGACTGGCCGCATTGCTCAGGCATGGATGCTGACCGGTGTGCGCGGCGTTGGCAAGACCACCACCGCCCGCATTCTGGCGCGCGCGCTCAATTACAAGACCACCGAAATCGACAAGCCGACGATCGATCTTACTATTGCCGGCGAACACTGCCAGGCAATCATGGAGGGTCGCCATGTCGATGTGATCGAGATGGACGCTGCTTCCCATACGGGCATCGACGATATTCGCGAGATCATCGAGCAGATTCGCTACCGCCCGGTTTCGGCGCGCTACAAGGTCTACATCGTCGACGAAGTGCACATGCTTTCCAACCAGGCCTTCAACGGTCTGTTAAAGACGCTGGAAGAACCGCCGCCGCATGTAAAGTTCATCTTCGCCACGACGGAAATTCGCAAAGTCCCGATCACGGTCCTTTCCCGCTGCCAGCGCTTTGATCTGCGCCGCATCGATACCAGCGCTCTGACGCAGCATTTGAAGAAGATTGCCGACCTCGAAGCGATCAGTGTGGACGATGCCTCGCTTGCGATGATTGCCCGCGCCGGAGAGGGATCTGTGCGTGATTCGCTGTCAATCTTCGATCAGGCCATTGCTCATGGCGCGGGGACCGTCGACGCTGAAGCCGTGCGTTCGATGCTCGGTCTTGCCGACAGGGCACGTATCATCGACCTGTTCGAGATGCTGATGCGCGGCGATGTTGCGTCCGCCCTGCGCGAGTTCCGCGCGCAGTATGATGTTGGCGCTGACCCGGGCGTCGTTCTCACTGACCTTGCCGATTTCAACCACCTCGTCACGCGTATCCGTTTCACGCCGGATGTTGCCGATGACATTTCTCTGTCGGAAGACGAGCGCACACGCGGCAGGGATTTTGCCGAGAAACTGTCCATTCGTGTGTTGTCGCGCACCTGGCAAATGCTCTTGAAGGGCATTGCCGAGGTGGACAATTCCAGCCGCCCGGTTCAGGCGGCGGAGATGCTTTTGATCCGGCTCGCTCACGCTGCCGATTTGCCGACGCTTGACGAGGCTTTGAAATCGCTTGAGGAAGGCGGAACGCTCTCCGCTCAAACGCCGCGCACCGACGGGCCCCGTCCGGGCAATGGTGGTGCGACCATGGCGCGTCCTGCACCTGCGGATGCGCTCGCTTCGTCACGTGGTTCAGTCGGTGCCAATGGTGGTGCCACCATGCGTCTCGTCGAACCAGCACAAAGGCCCGAGCCGATCGCTCCGCCGCAGCCGGTGGTCGGGGAAGTGGCGCCAACGGTGCCGGTTAACAGCATCGAGGATATTATCGCGCTGGCAGACAAGCAGCGCGACATGCAGTTCAAGATCATGGTCAAGAATTGCGTGCGCCTTGTCAGCCTCAGGCCCGGCCGGCTTGAGATCAACCTGACCGACAACGCGCCGAAGACACTTTTGACTGACCTGTCGCAAAAATTGAGTGACTGGACCGGCATCCGCTGGATGGTATCGTTGTCACGCGAGCAGGGCAGCGCCACAATCAGCGAAGCCGAAACGGCCAAGCGCGATTCGCTGTTGAGCGATGCGCGGGCTGATCCGGATGTGGCGGCGATCCTGTCGAAATTTCCCGGCGCCAAGATCATCAATGTACGCATCGCGACACCTGCCGGGTCGGCTGACGGCGAAATGACGAACGGTGCGGCGCCGGGTGATGATACACTGGCACCAGTCGACGAAGATGATTGAACAACAGGAGTTTTCCCATGCGTGACATTATGGGCATGATGAAACAGGCCAAGGAAATGCAGGCCAAGATGGCTGCCATGCAGGAAGAAATTTCTGCACTGGAGGCCGAAGGCCAGGCAGGCGGCGGTCTCGTTACAGTCAAACTTTCCGGCAAGGGTGCGCTGACGGCACTGACCATCGATCCATCGCTGTTCAAGGAAGATGACATCGAGGTCATCGAGGATCTGATCATCGCCGCGCACAACGAAGCCAAGCAGAAGGTCGAGGCGATCATGGCGGAGAAGACGCAGGCTCTAACCGCTGGCCTGCCGATACCGCCCGGTTTCAAACTGCCGTTCT
>NZ_JBBNAN010000219.1:0-3174 GCF_037994405.1 Phyllobacterium sp. | reverse complement strand
TATAATGCCGGACGCGAGATTTGACAGTTCAAATCCCAGCAGCAACGGGAGGCAAAAGAAAATCCAGAACAGCTGGATGAGAACTGGTGTGCCCCTAAAAAACTCCACATAAACGCTGGAGATACCCCTCACAAATATGCTCTTTGACGTTCGGGCGAGCCCGACCAAAAACCCCAGGGTGCACCCAAGAAAAATGCAGATGAGGGTAAGTTTCGCCGTCATCCAGAGGCCGAGCAGAAGTGCATCCTTGAAGCGAAAGAGAATGCTGAAGTCGAGTTCCATTGCTGTTCTCCCTTCAGCTCATCAGAAGCTGGCGGCGGCGTTCGAGGTAGCCGACGATTTGCGTGACAGGAAACGAGACCGCGAAGTAGACTAGCGCGATGATCGTGAATGTCTCGATCGGCCGGTAGGTTTCGGTTGCAAGGGTCTTGCCCTGATACATCAGATCCTGGACGGCAACGATTGCGACGAGCGCGCTTTGCTGAAAGATCACAATGCCGTTGGTAAGCAGAACCGGGATTGATGCCCGGAAGGCGGTCGGCAAAATGATGTAAAGGACCCGCTGGAACGGATTGAGGCCGAGGGCGATGCCCGCATCCAGCTGCTCGCGGGGAACGTTCTGAATGGCCGCCCGGTAGGCTTCGGCGTTGAAGGCTGTGAGGTTGAACCCGAGTGCAAGAATGCCCATCGTCATTGAGCCGAGGAATACATTGAAGAGCATCGGTACGCAGTAAAAGAACCAGACAATTTGAACAATCGCAGGTGTGCAGCGGAAGAACTCCACAAACAGCATCGCCGGAAGCCGTATCACCGAACATCGACTCATGATCAAAAGCGCTAAGACGAACCCGAGTGTCAGCCCCATCAGATTTGCTGCTGCCGTCAGCTGGAGCGTAACAACAAGGCCCTTGACTAGCGGGCCAAGATTGTTGGTAACGGACGCGAAGTCGAAAGAATAGTTCATGCCGACCTCCTTACTGGCGTATGTGGAACACGCGGTCGATGAAGTCCTTCGTTCTCTCTTCCTTGGGAGAGCCCAGAACCTGCTCGGGCGGACCATCCTCGACAACAACGCCGCCCGCACAGAAGATCACCCGTGAAGCGATATTCTTTGCAAACCACATATCGTGGGTCACGATCATCATCGGCATGTCCTGTTTGGCGAGCTGAAGAATTACCTGTTCAACTTCGCCGACGAGTTCTGGATCGAGCGCGGACGTCACTTCGTCGAAAAGCATGAGTTTGGGATCGAGCATCAATGCTCTCGCGATTGCAACGCGTTGCTTTTGCCCGCCAGAAAGCTGCGCGGGATAGGCATTGGCCTTCGCATCCAGGCCGAACCGTTTGAGTAGCGCTCGCGCGCGTTCTGTGGCGTCGGCTTTCTTGTCGCCCCGCACTTTGCACGGTGCGAGGATGAGATTCTGCAACACGTTGAGATGCGGAAAAAGCGTGTAATGCTGGAAGACCATGCCGATTGATCGGCGCACATTGTTGTCAATCAGCGTCTTGCGATCGTAGCCGTCAGACGAAATATAGGGTTTCCCACCAAACGTGATCGAGCCACTGTCGATTTTTTCGAGCCCCATCATGACTCGCAGCAGAGTGCTTTTCCCGCCGCCCCTGGGACCGATCACAACGAGCCGTTCGCCGGGTTTCATTTCGATATCAAGACCTTTCAGCACTGGAATAAGCGGGCCGTAGCTTTTGTGCAGGCCGTCGACTTTTACCAGCGGTGTCATCATCGGAAGCGTCATGGCAAGGTTCCTTGCAACGTCGGTAAAGAAATGCGGGCCGACACGATCTGCAACGGCCCGCCGCGGCCTTATTTCGAACCCTTGAGTACTTCGTCGACGGCCTTCTTGATCATGTTGTCCACTTCACCCGTGGCAACCTTCTCTTCGAGGAAAATGTTCACAACCTCGACGTCGGAAGACGAAAGCTGGTGGGGCAGGCCGAACGCCACACCCTGCTTGGCAAGCGCCGGCGTCGGATTGAGGGCGACAGCCCATTCCGGATTCGACTGCGTGAACAGCTGGTTGGTATCGGAGGCGTCGACGAGGATGTCCGCACGCCTTGAAGTTACCGCAAGGCGGGTCTCGTCATTGCCTGGCAAACGCAAAATTTGTGCGGTCTTGACGGCGGCGGATATCGCTTTGTCCTGGGCCGTGCCCGACATGACGGCAAGCGTGACGCCCTCTTTGTCAATATCGGCTACCGACGTTGCACCCGCCGGAACCTTGGGGTTTTGCTTATTGTAAGCCAGCGAAATCTGGTACTCCATTGCCGGGATGGAGAAGTTCACCGCCATGGCGCGGGCCGGCGTCCGGTTCAGCGCGAGTGAAACGTCCCACTTACCTGCTTGGAGTCCGGCGACAATATTATCCCAAGTCGTATCCACGAATTCGGGCTTCACCTTGAGCGCCTCAGCGAAACCGCGACAAAGATCGGCGAAGAAACCCGTATACTCGCCAGTAGCCGGATCGCGCATAACGTAGGGCGGAGCCACCGCGGCACCGCAACGCAATACACCTGCTTTTTGCACGCCTTGCCAATAACCCTCAGGTGCCTGCGCGTGGGCAGCCGAGGTCGAAAGTCCTGCAATTACCGCTAATACGGGTACAGCCCGCAATGCGGACGAAAACAATCTCGAGAACATCGAACATCCTTTTGTTTAGCGCTAAGCGCGCGGTTCCACCTGTCGGCTTCGGCCGATCTTTCTGATTTATGTCGACTCTGTGTCGACTGGCATTAATGTCGTCTTTGTGTCGACAATGTCAAGTAAAAAAATCATGTGTCGACAACACGTGACCCAAAGCGTATGACTAAGTTCCGTAGTTTGACTGGAGAACCGCTGGTGGCCGAAGAGCATGAAGTGAAGCGCACCAAGGGTGCCAGCTGGAAGAGCGTCTATGAAACGCTACGCAACGAAATACTGTCTCTCGTGCTACAACCCGGCCAACTGTTGGACGAGACCACGCTGGCAGAAAGATTTGACCTATCACGATCGCCTGTCCGCGAGGCTCTGATACGACTATCCGGAGACGACCTGGTCGTAACGCTTGCCAATAGAAGCACGATCGTTGCGCCAATAGAGGTCGCCATCTTCCCGAAATATGTTGAAGCACTCGATGTCGCCCAACGCATGAACACGCGGCTAGCGGCAGAACTCCGGAC
>NZ_JBBNAN010000218.1:0-2988 GCF_037994405.1 Phyllobacterium sp. | reverse complement strand
CCAGGTTCATGGATAACTCGATCGCGTTCGAGATCGAGACGCTTGTTCGGAGATTTCCGAACATCCCCGTCATCGTTCAGGCAGAATTATGCGGATTTCAGCAGATTTTGAACGTTCTCGAGCAAGGTGCACGCGGCTATCTTCCCGGCAATGCGGGGATATCGGTCTGTATTGAAGCAATATCGATGGCCTTGGCCGGCGGTGTTTTCGTAGCGGCGGAGACCCTCAGCGATATTCAGCGCATCCTCGGGACAAGGCGTTATCAATCCAAGCGCGGGGAAATGTTCACGCCGCGGGAGGAGGACGTCATCCGGGTCCTGCGGCTGGGAAAGGCAAACAAGACAATTGCCTATGCCCTCAAGCTTGCACCGAACACTGTAAAGGTTCACGTGCGAAATATCCTGAAGAAGCTGCGGGCAACGAACCGCGCTGAGGCAATATACAAGATCAACGCCATGTATGACGAGATGGCGTGACCATCCGTTACAGCCCACAAGAGCCCTACCACCCGTCTCACGCGGTTCTCACAGAACGGTCACATTAAGGCCATCGCATGGGCATCAGGGGCGTTATTCTGGCTGTCACGAATATAAGAAAGGAGCCTCCGATGCTAGAGTACCGTGAACCGACTTTGGACGAACTGTTGGCCGAACCCATGATCCGCCAAGTGATGGCGAGCGACGGAGTGGACAGCGCCGAAATCACAGCATTGATGTCACGGATGCATTCGCGTCAGTTTCGCATAAAGCGACCACGATTAACTCTGGACGATTTAATGGTGGCGGAACAGAGATCGTGGCGTACTGGAATCGCCGACGCCAGACCTAAGACTTCCTGAGGTCCCCGACGAAGGCAATTTGTGGGGCACATGCCTAGTGGCTTTGGGTGGTTATCGCCTATCCCGAGGCGAACACGTTCCTCTGGCTGCGATAATCCCTGAATCGATCGAAGCTTGGCGTTGCGATTTTCGTCCATTTCGCCGAGCGCGAGGTCATGACAACTCCCGGATGAGCTTCAGCCTGATTGCCCTCGCAAAATCCTCGAGTTTTCCTATATCCATAATGAACCTGTTCGGACCCAAGATGACTCTCCTCTTGGGCGCAGGGGTCTCCATCCGTCGCCGGAAATATCCACGATCAGCCTTCGGGCGCAATTGCGGGTCGGAAAGCAGGTCAAGCGCGGCCGCAGGCCGTCACCATTGTATCTGATCAGAACCAGCGCAAGTTAAGGTTACAGTAGCCAGGCGCCGATCGTGACTAACAATTTTGTCCGTCAATCAATCCTATTGCATCAAATCACACAGAGCCATTACTCGGTGCCGGCTCATGCATTCAAAGGAACATCGCTGCGAGGGTGAGTGGCTGTTCGCAATTTCTGCCGCCGCATCGTGATAAGCGCGTTGATGGCACGCTGCACCTCAGTTGGGGCCCAGCCAGCCAAATAGGCATCCGACTGCAACGCAGCGATATCCTTGAATTTGACGTCGTCCAGTTCGAGAAAGCGCCCGCGTAACGCCTCCTTGCAATGTTTATCTCGTTCCGGGTAATAGCCGGTCCGTATAGGGGACGGGATTGGCATCGTTTCTTCCTCCTCAACGATCCCGTGGTCAGCAGGCGGCTATTCAGAAAATCCGGGCCTTTGTGTTCTCTGCAAAACCACTCCCTTCATAACGCTTCTCAAAGCCAAATGATCCCTGCACTCGGCGCGCTTGTACAAACAGTAGCTCACAGAACGAGAAGCCGCGATTATTCAGTAATTGAACTTACGTGCTCGGGGGTGAAGCCCTGGCCGTTTTGGAAGAAACGCCGTATATCTGAGCCCTTCCAATGTTCAGGGGCCAAGCCCGCCGCATTCAGGAATGGGTCGAGTTTGCTGCTGAAGAGGTTCTTGACATTTGACCGACCTGCGGGTGGACATGTTGTCGTGAGCGCCACAAAGCTCCTGCTGACCTTGCTGCTGATGGCGGCCTTCGCCTACGTGTCGCTCGTCGGCTTGATTTATCTTTCACAGCGCGCCCTCCTCTATCCCGGCGCCAGCGCGACACTTGCTCCAGAGCACGCGAGCTGGGGCGAAAACGTATCCATCAGCACGCCCGACGGAGAGACACTTCATGGTCTATACGTCCAGGGCGAATCCAGCAAGCCGTCGGTGCTGTTCTTTCTCGGAAACGCTGACCGGATCAGCAACTACGGCTTCCTCGCCCAGGCGCTGGCCGCGCGGGGCATTGGCTTGCTGGCGATTTCCTATCGCGGCTATCCGGGATCGACCGGCTCACCGAGCGAAAACGGACTCCTGACCGACGGCATTGCCGCGTTCGACTGGCTTTCGGTACACTCTGAATGCGAGATCGTTGTGCTCGGCCAGTCGCTGGGCAGCGGCGTCGCCGTCAACACGGCCGGGCAAAGGCCGGCTGTCGCCGTCATCCTTGTGTCCGCTTACCTGTCGGTCCTGTCGCTCGCCCAGACGTATTACTCGTTCTTTCCGATTTCGCTTCTTATCAAGGATCCCTTCCGCTCAGATCTCAAAATAGCAAAGGTGAGGCAACCGAAGCTGTTCATCCACGGTCGGCGTGATGATATCATCCCGCTGTCTTCGGGCGAGGCGCTATATCGCACTGCTCCCGAGCCCAAGCAGATGCTGATCTATGACGGCTCTGGTCACAATGATATTTGGGACGAACGCATGGTTGGTGACGTCATCCGTTTTGTGGAGGCGCTGAAAAGAGGCGTTATCTAGAGAGCCCCCTAGCGGAATTCCACGGCAGCAAGGTCCTCAGATTCCTTGGATTGGTGCGGAACCGGCTTGGCTTGGGCGCTCGCACAATGGGTTGCTGTCGATCGCGCCCGTTGCTTTGCTGTTTTGAGTGAGCGACGTCAGCCGTACTCCGGTGGCTTAACAGCCAAGCCGCATCAACAAGCTTTGAACTATAGTCGGCTTTATCGGCCGAACATCTCCCGCAACCGAGCAAACATGCGTTGTCTCGCAATA
>NZ_JBBNAN010000217.1:0-4111 GCF_037994405.1 Phyllobacterium sp. | reverse complement strand
TCGTGATACCACTGTGCCTCTCGGAAAGCCCTGCGCGGCAACTGACGGCAGCGGGCTCTCTTCCAATAGCGTTGGCCGCCGTAGGCACCCATATGGCGGCAATGCTCGCAGTGATCCTGATTATCGCCGTTCTGGTCTATGATTGGCTGGGTCTTTCATTTCTGCGCCGTGGATGGATCAATTTTGATCTTATCTGGATTGCGGCTCTCATCCTTACGGGAATTATCTTGATCGTCTGATTCTGATCAGACGTTCGAAGAATAAATCGCATCGACGACCGCATCGGTTACCTCTTTTGTCGTTGCGACTCCGCCAATATCAGGGGTGAGGATACCCGCTCCGGTAACTTGCTCGACAGCACGCATGTGCCGTGCGGAGGCATCTGCTTCGCCGAGATGATCGAGCATCTGCGCAGCTGTGCTCCGACGGCGCCGAAATAAATGGCATCGAACTTCCTCAACTGCTCCAGTCCGTCCGAGGGCATCATGACCCCGTGCTTCTTGTAGTAGTCGGAGCCCCAATCGAAGTTCTCGATGTTGAATTTAATGTCGCCGAGGCGTTTCTCAAGACTTGCCAGCACTATCGTTCCGGCCGCAATCACCTCCTGGCCGATACCATCGGCGGGGATCGCGGCGATTGCATATTCACGCATTTCCATGCTCAGTTTTGAGCGGATGCGACGGTATCGGCGATAGGCATATGGACAAAGTAAGGGCGCCAGTTGCCAGGCGCCCCACCGAGTTCATGACTATTTCTGAATGCAGGTATCGACTGTGTCCTTGGTGCATTCGTCGAGCCCCGTGAACACCGGATCCTCAACCTTCTTGCCTTCGATCAGGTTGATCATCACCGTCGGCGCCTTGTAGCCCATCTCGAATGGCCGCTGACCCACAAGTGCCGTTACCAGGCCCTCCTTGGCGATTGCAACCTCATCACCAATGGTGTCAGCGGCTCCGATGACGAAATCATTGCTGGCGATCTTCTCAGCCATTGGCTTGAACAGATCGCGGTAGGGTTGCGGCGCACCGAACAGCGGCCAGCCACCCATGATCCCGAATGCGTCCAGCTTCGGGTTGGCTGCGAGGATATCGGTCATCGCCTGCACACCCTTCGCGCCATCGTCATTCGTGAAGACGGGACAGCCTGCAACCTCCGTCCAACCACCTTCGCCCTTGAGCGCGGCCAGTCCCTTTTGACCGGTCAGCGCATCACGCATGCCTTGAGCGCGCCGCAGGATGTTGTCGGCCCCCGTATTGCCTTCGATCGTGCAGATCGTACCACCCTTGGGCTTGGCTTTCTTGATGTACTCGCCAATCTTGAAGCCCATCAGATAATTGTCGGTGCCGAGGTAGGTTTTGCGCAGTGCCGAATCTTCGGCGGCGAGGTCGGCGTCAAGCGTCATAACCGGCACAGATGGGTTGGCTGTTTTGATGGTCTGAGCGATCAGCTTGGCATTCGAGGGCGAAATTGCGATCGCGGCGGTGTCGGCCTTACCGAGCACGTCCTGTACAATCTGAGCCTCGCCCGCCTCGTCGGAAGTGGACGCCGGCCCCGTGTAGAAGCAAGCGTATTCCGAGCTGGCATTTTCCTTGTTCCACTTTTCGCAACCCTGGTGGATTGCCTCGAAGAATGGATTGTCGAGCCCCTTCACCACAATTACGAGCTGTTTTTTGGCGAGAGCAGGTCCGGCGCCGAGCGCCAGAGCGGCCGCGGCCAGAAGTAATAGCGATTTCTTCATTTGTTCCTCCCTTGAAACAGACGGACACGGCGTGCCCGCGACACAGGATCAACCGGGTTCCGAACAGCACGAGATCATTTCAAGCGCTCGTACGACAGACCGGATAGATAGCATTTCCAAACCGTAGTCGGGTTGCCAGCCCGAGAGGTGCGTGGCCTTGCTGGTGTCCGACCAGTTCAAAATCGAACTGGTGGCAGGACGCGCGGATATAAGCCTTGGAAAATCACGATCAGGCTCCCCCGACCTTGCCTGCCTTGGTGACAAGGATATTCCTCCCAAAGCTAGCTAATATCGGCGAAGTTCGCCCGTCAACGGGTATTTATCATATAAAACGATTTTTGAGCGAATTCACCCGAAAGTCGATTGACGCTCCGTGCGCGGTTTGCGTAAATGCAAAATACCACTGTTTCCTGGGAGGGGATCGGGAAGGCGGGGTCGCGACAATGTCCTATTCAAAGCATGACCAATGCCGGGCGACAGCGTGCATGACGGAGGAAACTGGTGGCGGTTCTCGAACTCACTAACATTTCAAAGCATTTCGGAGCCATTCAAGCGGTCAGCGATGTTTCGCTTTCGATTGAAGCGGGCGAGGTGGTTGGCCTGATGGGCGACAATGGCGCCGGCAAATCGACGCTTGTCAAAATGATTGCCGGCAACTTTCGCCCAAGCCACGGCACGATGCGTATGGATGACACCGAACTCAATCTTCACAAGCCGGTGGAGGCCCGTCAGCACGGCATCGAAATCGTGTATCAGGATCTGGCGTTGTGCAACAATCTTACCGCGGCAGCGAACGTCTTTCTTGGCCGCGAGCTTCGGCGAGGCTTCGGACCCTTTCGGATTCTTGACTACGCGACGATGTATAAGCGTGCCGGCCAGATATTCGCAGAGTTGAAATCGGAGACCCGCCCGCGCGATCTGGTCAAGCAGATGTCGGGTGGCCAGCGGCAGGCGGTGGCGATCGCTCGCACGAGACTTTCGGAGGCAAAAATCGTGCTGATGGATGAACCCACCGCAGCGATATCTGTACGTCAGATCGCCGAGGTGCTCAATCTGATCCGCCATCTTCGTGACCAAGGCATCGCCGTTGTCCTCATCAGCCATCGTATGCCCGATGTCTTCGATGTTGCCGATCGCGTCATCGTCATGCGCAGAGGCAGGAAGGTTGCCGACAAACGAATTTCTGCAAGTTCGCCCGAGGAAGTTACCGGGCTTATTACCGGCGCCATCGAACAGGTAGTATGATTGAAGGAATTAAAGGCGACCATGGCAATTACCCTTGACCAGACAATCCGGCAGAAGCAGCAGAGTTGGCTTGCAGAAAAGCTGAGCAGCCAGACGTTCTGGGTTCTGGTGGCAGTAATCCTTGCTTGCATCTTCCTGTCATTCGCCACGGATTCCTTCGCGACCACAAAAAACCTCTATAACATCACCCGTAACGTCACATTCGTAGCGATCATCGCCCTTGGAATGACGCTCGTCATCATTACCGGCGGTATTGATCTCTCGGTAGGCTCGGTGCTTTGCCTCTGCAGCATGATACTCGGCGTCGTCATGCATGCCGGCTACAGTATTGAAGTCGGCATTGCGGCCTCGATCGGTACCGCATTGCTGATTGGTGCCTTCCACGGAATATTGATTGCCTATGTCGGGATGCCGCCTTTTGTGGTGACGCTGGGCACGCTGTCGATTGCGCGAAGCCTGGCCATGGTTGCCTCAGGCAATACGGTCGTGTTCGAGTTCGGCCCAGATCACAACAAGCTACTTTCACTCGGTGGTGGCGCTTGGTTTTTCGGTATCGCCAACCCCGTACTCTACATGATTGTGCTGGCGTTGCTGACGGGGTTTGTCCTGCGTTGGACCAGGTTCGGCCGCCACGTCTACGCGATCGGCGGGAATGAGCATGCGGCGACGCTGACCGGCGTTCCGGTTCGCCCAATCAAAGTCGCCGTCTACATGATCTCGTCCCTCTCGGCGGGCATCGCCGGCATTATTCAAACCGGCTGGCTTGGCGCGATCACAACCAATATCGGCACTGGACTTGAACTGCAGGTAATCGCCGCCGCCGTCATTGGCGGAGCTGCCTTGGCTGGCGGTGTCGGGACAGCGCTAGGCGCACTTGTCGGGGCAGCTTTGATCGAAGTTATTCGCAACAGCCTTGGTCTGCTCGGGATAAATGCGTTCTGGCAGGGTTGCTTCATCGGCGGTGCCATCTTGCTGGCGGTTCTTTTCGACCGACTGCGTAAGTTCCGTCAAAGCGAGTGAGAGCATCACGATTGCGCTAATTTCGCTGAGATCACCGGACAAAGGTGGGGCATATCAGTGGCAGAACGTTCGGGTTTGGTCTTGAACGCAGATATCGGAATGTTGATG
>NZ_JBBNAN010000216.1:0-8801 GCF_037994405.1 Phyllobacterium sp. | reverse complement strand
GTCAGCGCCGATTGGTCCAACAGAGCAGAGCCGGAGAAGACAACCCCGTCGACCGGGATAACTTCGCCGTGTCGGATCAGGAGCCTGTCGCCTGGAGACAACATCTCAATGGGGACTTCTTCGAGCTGGTTGCCGCGGTAGCACATTGCGGTTTGCGCTACTCGGCCCAGCAACGCCGTCATTTCCTTTGCTGCCCTGCCGGATGCGAAGGCTTCAAGCAGCTGTCCTCCGGCGTACATGAGTGCAACGACATTCGCCGCCAGGGTTTCGCCAAAGGCCAGTGCAACCGTCATGGATAAGGCAGCAACGATGTCGAGGCCGAAATCGCCGTGAAGCATTGAACGTCCTGCCTGGAAAAGCAGTGCGATCAAGACCGGAAGCGTTGCGGCCGCCCATACGAGCTGCGGCTCTGACGGCCAGCTCGTCAATTTTACTGCGAACCCGGCGACAAGCCCACTGACTGCAATCGCGACCAGTATTTGATCCATATGATCAGCCAGCGCCCCAGAAAAGCGGCTCATAGAGCGAACATTCTTCGGGCTTTCGCAGACAGTCAAAGCGTTTTCCTAAATGGGGGTGCGATCGCTCATGCCACACAGCATGATCCTAATGCACAGCCCATGCGCGAATTAGTCGTTAAGTAACAGGTTTCAGAAGAATACCTGCCGTCCCAGTGGTTTCCAAACGTCCTTCGCATAGATCCGCAGTCGCCCATCTGATTGTTCAACACGAGCCAGCATCATCAAATCAGTTTTTCTTCTGGCAAAACCCTCGTGCTGACCACGACAGGAGCATTTCCGCGAATTCTGCAATTTGATAATGTTCTTGTCTCGACCCCCGACTCAACCAATCGAAACCGTAAGATTGGGAGATCGTTACGCCTCCATCCATCTCCTTGAGCACCGGAGGGCTGTCGAAAAGCCCAAATCTCTCCATCAACGTTGCATCGGGCGGCTGACATTATCGAAAGCTAATTATTCGTAGTGGGCGCTGACAGCCAATTGTCAGCTCAGGCGTGGGATATTGCGTTGTTGACGGCCGAGCCAGCGACCGTCGCCACACGAGCCGCTGTTAGAAACGAGGACATCGATGAAACGACTAGCCCTATCCATTTTTGTGATCACGGCGTCCGGCGCCTATGTTTTGCATCAAGTTGCGAACATGCCAGCCGACGATCTGTTACGTTCAGCACGCGCGGCGAGTGCCGAGAACCCAGTTGGGCCACTGGAGCAGGTCCCTGGTCAGCCCGCTGCCAACCCTATGCCCCCAATTTGGCCAGCACCCGCTGATGCGCTCGGATCAAGATCAACCACATTGCCTTCGACCGGGCAACCAGATGCAACAGCCTCCAAGCCGTCGCCGATTCATTTCAAACCAGTCGACTTGAACGTGATGTGGAACAGGCCTTCCGTACCTGCAACCACCGCGGATTACATACAGACACATAGATCTGGGCCTGATGACACGGAAGGGCCAGCGCGTGTGGTGCGCGCTACGATGACTGCCCGAGCCAGCGGTTATGTCGATGGTGTTTATACCGGCCCAGCCGCAGACGCCTATTACGGTTTGGTTCAGCTTCAGGCGGTGATCGAGAATGGTCGACTATCTGCCATAAAAATCCTCCAATATCCCTCCGATCGCCGAACATCCGTTTACATCAACCGTCAGGCTTTGCCTCTGCTTCGGGACGAGGCAGTCTCGGCCCAGAGCGCGAAAGTCGACATCGTATCAGGCGCGACACTGACCAGCAGGGCGTTCATCCGCTCGCTTGGCGGCGCGCTGAAACAAGCTGCATTGTGACCGATGCGTAGAACGCGAATCCTTATGGGTATGCCGATCACCGTCGACGTGACCGCAGCCGTTGACGGTGCAGTCGTTGACGCGGTTTTCGCATATTTTGAAAGTGTGGATCGGCGTTTCAGTACCTATATTGCCGAAAGCGAGATCCAAGCGATTAATCGTGGCGAGCTCACTTCGGCCGAGTACAGTGACGAGATGCGCGAGGTCTTGGCCCTTGCCAAACAAACGAAAAGCGAGACGGATGGATTTTTTGACATCCGCCTCGCGGAGGGCTCGATCGACCCATCAGGAATCGTCAAGGGCTGGGCAATCCGAAACGCGGCCAGGATCATCATCGATTCGGGCGCGCGCGACTTCTTCATTGATGCCGGCGGTGATATCCAGTCATCCGGCAGGAACGTCGCGGGAAGTAATTGGAGTGTCGGCATTCGCAGTCCGTTTAACGCGGACGAGATCATCAAGGTCATCTATCCACGAGGACGCGGCGTCGCAACATCGGGCACCTACGTGCGCGGCCAACATATCTACAACCCCCATGCGCCTGGACGCTTGATAGACGAAATCATCAGTTTAACGGTCATCGGCCCCGATGTGCTTGAAGCTGATCGGTTTGCTACGGGTGCGTTCGCCATGGGCCGAGCCGGGATTCACTTTATTGAACGGATGCCAGGTTTGGATGGCTACGTCGTCGACAGCGTAGGCCGCGCCACCCTGACCAGCGGCTTTGGAGCCTATTGCGAGCCATGATTCGATTTCTCGAGCGTAAACTTGACCGTCTCACAATGTATCGCCTGATGCTCTACTATTTAGAGGCGCTATTGGGGGCGGCATTCGTGTTCGGCTTTTTTCAACTCGTGCCACACGAGCCGACCGCAATAGCATTCTCGGCAACCTTGATCCTCGCCACGTGCTCCGTCACCAACTTCATCTTCGCTCGTGTTTTTAGCGTGCCGGCCAACACCGAGTCGGTCTACATTACCGCTCTCATTCTCGCTCTTATCCTGGACCCAACGACTGCGTCGGATACAAAGGCGATCGGCGCAATGATCTTTGCTTCCGTGTGGGCGATGGCTTCCAAATTCATCCTTGCCATTGGCAGGAAGCACATTTTGAACCCTGCGGCGTTCGGCGTTGCTCTGTCGGCATTGCTTATTGATCAGCCGCCGTCTTGGTGGATCGGCGGCAACCTCGCCCTGCTTCCGCTGGTCCTCATTGGCGGACTTTTGGTCGTTCGCAAGCTGAAGCGATTCGACCTGGTGACAACGTTCGTTCTGGTGAATTTCGCAACGGTTCTGTTAACCACCAATCCTGCACAATATCAGACGGCCCTTATCGAAACCGTCCGGTCTTCTCCGCTCTTCTTCTTCGCATTTGTCATGTTGACGGAGCCGTTGACTGCGCCCACGATGCGCTGGCCTAGCCTGGCCTTTGGGGCGATTGTAGCATTCCTTACTGCGCCCAATATCCACATCGGTTCATTCTATTTTACGCCCGAAGTCGCTCTTCTCGTTGGGAACCTTTTTGCCTATACAGTCGGCCCTAAGGGACGCTTCGTGCTAACACTGGAACGTATCGAACAATCTGCCCTCGATACCTATGATTTCATATTCAGGTCGCCGCGTCGGTTGCCGTTTCAAGCGGGCCAGTATCTCGAGTGGACGCTGGGCCTCGATGACCCGGACAAACGTGGAAACCGCCGCTACTTCACAGTCGCTTCATCCCCGACAGAAGAGACGATTCGTCTCGGCGTTAAGTTCTATTCCAAATCCAGCGCGTTCAAGCGTGCACTGGCCACAATGATTCCGGGTGAAAGGATTTACGCGTCCCAGCTATCTGGCGATTTTACACTTCCGGCTAACCCCAACGAGAAGATTGCCTTTCTGGCCGGCGGCATCGGCATCACACCGTTCCGAAGCATGGTGCAGTCCCTCCTTGACCACGATGAAGCGCGGCCGATCGTGATTATCTACGGCATTGAGACCAAACAAGACATCGCCTATCGGGAAACATTCGAGGCCGCGCAACGCAATCTCGGCATCCGAACGATCTATGCCGTCGCCCGAGGTGCAGAAAAGGGACAATACTGCGGACGCATCGATGCCCGGCTCGTGCAGGCCGCAGTCCCGGATTATCCCGAGCGAACTTTCTACATCTCCGGACCTCAAGCAATGGTAAGGACGCTTCGCGAAATGCTACGATCATTAGGCGTACGTCGTTCACGGATCAAGGTGGACTATTTCCCCGGATTCGGTTGAGACGGCAGGATCAGCTGTGCCACGGAAGAAATAGGGTGACAGTCAGCCCCGGCTTGCCGTCCGTCAGATTCAATCGACCACCGTACGCGTCGACAATATCGGAGACGATGGCCAGGCCAAGGCCGTTACCGCTGCCTTTCCTGTCGAGCTGAACACCACGCGACAATGCCAATTTCCTTTCCGTGTCAGGAATGCCGGGACCATCGTCGGCAACCACGATCACCACCCCGCCCTCACTGAAAGACCCCTCCATACGCACGGAATTCTTTGCAAACCGTGCCGCGTTCTCAATCAGATTGCCCAGGATTTCGGAGAGATCTCCTTCATCGACGGGCGCGGTGAGCTTTTCTGCGACATCGACAGCAAACTGCAATCTCCTGCCTCGGGGCGTGCGCTCCACGACCCCTACTATGCTCTCGGCGATGTCCAGGACTCCGCACTCCGTCTTGCCGGTAATGTCGGGAGCAAGGCGTGCTCGCGCGAGCTCCACGTCTATATGGCGCCTGATTGTCGCGAGGCTCTTCTCGATCTCGTTGGCCAAGTCTGCTTCACCCTTTCGGCGCAATAGACGGATGTCGGCTGCAAGAACCTGCAACGGTGTCTTGAGACCGTGCGCGAGATCGGTTGCACGCGAGCGGGCACGCGCAAGCGCCTTCTCCTGCATCTCGAGAAGGCGATTGATCTCATCGGCAAGAGGCTGAACTTCGCTCGGTGCAGAACCGTCGAGCCGTGCGGTTCGCCGGCTGATAACGTCGCTGACCGCACGACGCAATTTCTCAAGCGGGGTAAGACCGACCGTGATCTGAGTGAAAAAAGCTGCGGTCAGGACACACGCAAGGAGGACAATTGCGGGCGCCAGCTCGCGGACATACTCGCTTACCGACGTCTGGATTGTCCGATGGTCCTCCATCACCGTGGCGCGAAAGGATCGTCCGTTTGGCTCGGTAATTTTGCGAGTGACCGCGATGGCGATCGTGCCATCGGGACCAGCTGTCTCCTCCACATTGACGCTGCCATCGCCCGACTGATCGGCAAGCCTTGCAATGGTTGCATCCCACAGCGATCGCGACCGAGTGAGGTCGCCGGAGGCAAGGTCTTCGACCTGCCAGTAATATCCCGACAAGGGCGTTTTGAAACGCGGGTCGGTGAAGACCGGTGTTACCGATAGCTTGCCGGCACCAGTAAAGCTCGTCGCGCTAATCAGTTCGTTGAGGTCAACGGTGAGTTCGCTGACCACACGCCTCTCAACATGACGTTCGAACAAGAAGCGCAACCCGATGCCGGCGATTGCCAGCGCGATGAGAATGGAGATCGTTGCCGCTGACCAAAGCCTGATACGGATCGAGTTTCCCATCATACGGAATCGTCCGGCACCAGATAGCCAAATCCGCGCCTCGTTTCGATGACCTGGCTGCCCAGCTTGCGGCGTAGACGCGCCACGATCATCTCGATCGCGTTCGGATCGCGTTCGTTTCCGGAATCATAAAGGTGTTCGGCCAGTTCCGTCGGCGCGACCACCCGCCCGGCGTGATGCATGAGAAATCCGAGCAACCGGTACTCTAGAGGTGACAGCGCGATAGGCACGCCGCGAAGCGATATTCGCATCTGGCGTGTATCCATCAGCAATGGCCCTGATCGCAAGACGGGCGTTGCTTGTCCGGTCGAGCGACGAAGCAGCGCTCGAATTCGCGCCAGCAGCTCCTCCATCTCAAAGGGTTTGGGAAGGTAGTCGTCGGCTCCCGCATTGATACCCTCGACGCGCTCGGTCCAAACGCCCCTGGCAGTCAGAATGAGGACCGGAAATCGGCGGGCGTTGTCCCGCCATCTTCGAAGCACGGTGAGTCCGTCAAGTTTGGGCAGGCCCAGGTCAAGGATGGCGGCGTCATAGTTCTCAACATCGCCGGCAAACCACGCCCGTTCTCCATCGTTAACAACATCGACCGCCATGCCCGACAATTTCAGCGTGGCGGCAATGTCTGCTGCGATCCGTGGCTCATCTTCGACAAGGAGGATTTTCATCAATCATTGCCCTCGTCGCGCATCACCGATCCTGCACGCCCATCAACATGAACGATCCTGCGGCGGCCGTCCGGTGTCACAACCTGGAACCGGTAGACCCATCGGTCTTCACGCCGAATGAGGTCGATCGCCACGACGTCTCCAGGAACCTCGGCGCGCACCACAGCAAGAATATCCGACAGGCTCCGTATATCTCCTTGTTCATGCAGGTCTCTGGCACGGTCATGGTCCTCATCGTCCTCATTGTCACCCGCGCCAGCCGCAAGTGGCATTGCCAGGAGAAGGCCAACCAGGGCTAAGACAGAGAAGCGTTTCAGTCTCGTCTTCATGGGTGAAATTTGTCGCATAAGGAAGCTGTCAATTTGCTGTCAACCCTTCACGGCCGGCTGCAAGCGCCGATCTTGTAGCAAGATCTCATCGCGCTCAATCATGGCCGAAATAGAAGGATATCAGAACCATGCGCAAATTGTTGATCTTGCTTGCCAGCCTGGGATCGCTGGCGACCTTCACCTTTCTGGCCCTGCCGGCTGCCTCCGAACCGAAGTGTGCCGGCTGCTCAGTCAAATCTGCGGACGCCCCGCTTGACTTGGGAGCAATCCCGATGAAACCCATCAATGGCCATCAATCGATCCAGGGTATTTCGATCAGCGATGAAAGTGACGACATGCCGACTTTCGGTAGTGACGGCGCTAATCTCGATCGTTCTTTAGTCAATGCAGAAGACAATGGAACGTCACACGAGGGGCTTGACGAGGACGACTAGGAAGCCAATTCGTGACGGCGGCGTGTTCGCCGTCATCACCGAAGCTGCCCTTGGACAAAACGACTGGGATCATCACCAGTTTTCGTATCAAGCTGGGCCATCGGTTCGGGTTTGCGCTGGATCAATGCCAATCGATAATTCTCGCCTAAGACTTTTGTTTGTCTGAGATCCGGACGTTGGATACTTTGGCTCCTGGCTGCAAAAGAAACCTCCGCTCTGCTGGTTGATTTCCCAACAAGAAGGATCCTGAACATTGGCTAATGGCGGCAATCTGGAACACACGGGCAGCGCGCATGCGATAAGGCGAGACAGCCCGCCAAAAATCATCTCCATCGATTAAGCTTCTCCACGAGAACGTCTGCAAATACGGGACAATCTCCAACACTGTCGCGGAAGCCACCAGACTTGAAGGCGTGATCCGGAGAAAGACATGAGCCGTCTGCATAGTGAAAACCATCTGGTCTCGCGCATAGGCTGGTTGCGCGCTGCAGTTCTGGGAGCAAACGACGGAATCGTTTCGACAGCGAGCCTGATTGTGGGCGTCGCGTCTGGTTCTGCCGTAAGTTCGCAAGTTCTCCTATCTGGAATAGCGGGGTTGGTCGCGGGAGCAATGTCAATGGCGGCCGGCGAATTTGTATCGGTCAGCTCGCAGTCTGACACGGAAAAAGCCGACCTTGACCGCGAACGCATGGAACTAACGACGCAGCCCGACTTTGAGCGGGAAGAACTCGCGCAGATTTATGTAACGCGCGGCCTCGAGCCGGAGCTTGCTCGCCAGGTTGCCAATCAATTGATGGCGACGGATGCCCTTGGTGCGCATGCGCACGACGAACTTGGCATTACCACAATGACCGCAGCGCGCCCGATTCAGGCGGCACTGACTTCAGCTGCGACCTTTTCCATAGGCGCGGCCATGCCACTCGCGATGGTATTGGTCTCACCCACATCCATGCTGGTCCCCATCGTCTCCATCGCCTCTCTGCTCTTCCTTGCCCTGCTTGGCGCGATCGGCGCGAAAGCAGGTGGCGCAGACGTCGTTAAGGCCACACTGCGCGTTACGTTTTGGGGCGCATTCGCCATGGCACTCACCGCGGGGATCGGCGCACTTGCTGGTAGCGCGGTCTGACTAAGCGCGCGTGCCTCGTCACCCAATACCTGCTGGGCGAAAGTTACGGAGGCTTCCGGGCGGCGAAAGTCGCGTCAGTGCTTCGAAGGGATCAGGGAATCCTCGTCAGTGGGATTGTTATGTTGTCGCCCCTTCTCGAGGGGCAACTGCTGTTTGGCGCAAATCGGTTTGCGTTGGGAGCGGCTCTAGATGCTGCCCTCCTTTGCAGCAGCCGAGCTCGAGCGACGTAGGCTCAGCCAGGACGCTATTAGAGACGCAGAGCGATTTGCCTTGACCGAATACCTCGCGACCCTCGCCGGACCGCCACCCGTCGGCGACGGCGCCCGCTCCTTGCGCGGTGGCTGGCGAGAGACCGCTTAGGTGAAGGTTTTTCGATGCGGGCCGCGGCGCGCGGGTTCGGGCTGGGGTTGATATCGGCCCGCGTTGGAAAACCTCCCAAGGAGGAAGCCGCGGGGGCTGGTCCTATGGGGAAAGCGCGGGACTGGCGGTGATCGGCGGGCACGACAGCAGCAATCGGGGTGGCCCAGAAGCTACCGATGATGTGATAGGGGTTGGTTCTTGAGGTCGTCTGCCGTTGTGTCTCGGCAATTTTGCCGTGTTCGGCAGACGCACTCATTTCAAACTGATCCATTAGCCCGCTTTGCCGAGCTCGGAATTGGCGCAGGCAAACATTTTGATGCTGCGAAGCTCGGAGCTACTTAATGACTCGATGTAGCCGCAGGTGCGAAAACCCGCCCTTTGCCTTGCGCAGAATTTCCGACAGGCCGTTTGGCTTTTGTGGCCGCTTTGGCATGTCCCGGTGCACTTGCTGCAACATATCCATGGATGCCGTTTCTCG
>NZ_JBBNAN010000215.1:0-3475 GCF_037994405.1 Phyllobacterium sp. | reverse complement strand
CTTCGATGATATAATCCATGGTCCGTTCGGCTGCATCCACAACCGGACGAGATGAAATCAGACGCATCTGGGCGACCAGTGCGTAAAGGAGTACGAGGTCGGACACGTCGTCCTTCTGGTGGCTCAGCGCATCTCCAAAAAGCCGTGTCGCTTCGGCGATGAAATCTGAAAAGAGCTTCTCTCGCTTGGCAACCTCGGCGTCGCGATGCTTTTCGTTCAACTCAGATCTGTGTGTCAGCCAAGTGGCGGCGAAGGAGGTCAAGCTGCCTATGGCCACGCCGACGAGACCTGTCAGAGCCGAGATGTAGGGGTCCATAGAGTCTCTCCTGTCAAAACGAGTTGACACGCCGCACGCGGCGGCGCAACCGATAATCATGTGAGCGCTCGACGAGCGGTGTACTGATATCGCCCCCGGACCACGCCGTCAGGCAGAGCGACAGAGGTTAACCTGTAGTCGGACGGTACCGCAAAGGGTGTCGTCTGTATGTCCGCTATCGATCCTACTGCATGAACCATCCGTGGCTGACCACCATCGACTGACCGGTCAGCGCGTTCGATGGGAAAGCCGCTAGGAACAGCGCTGCTTCCGCAACGTCCTGCACGGTCGTAAACTCGCCGTCGACCGTCTCCTTCAGCATCATGGTCTTGACCACGTCCGCCTCGGAAATTCCGAGCTCGCGCGCCTGCTCGGGGATTTGCTTCTCGACAAGCGGCGTGCGTACGAAGCCGGGGCAGATCACATTGGTGCGGACACCATGAGCGGCCCCTTCCTTGGCCACGACCTTGGCCAGCCCGATGAGACCGTGCTTGGCGGTAACGTAAGGAGCCTTTAGCGGCGATGCCTCCTTGGCATGCACGGACCCCATATAGATAATGCTGCCGCTCTTCTGCCTGTACATTTGCCGCAAGGCGGTACGGGTGGTCAGGAAGGCTCCGTCCAGATGGATAGAAAGCAACTTCCTCCACTTCTCGAACTCGAACTCGACGACCGGCGCAACGCTCTGGACGCCGGCGTTACTGACCAGTACGTCGAGCCGTCCGAAGGCTTCGATCGCCCGTGCGATTCCGCTTTCCACCTGCTCCTCGTTGCTGACATCCATCCCCACCCCGAGCGCACGTTTACCCGTCGGGTCGATCCCGGACGCCGTTTGTTGGGCCGTGCTCTGATCAAGATCCGCTATGACCACTCTTGCTCCCTCGCGAGCGAAGGTGAGCGCAATCTCCTTGCCGATGCCGCTCGCGGCTCCGGTGATCACTGCGACCTTGTCCAGAAGCCGGCCCCCGGCACTCTCGGCGCGCTTGTTCGATGACGTTTCATTCTGCGAGTTCATAGGCTCTTCCTTTCCGATATCGAGGCTCGGCTTCCGCGAGGTAGTCATGCACGACGTTCCCGAGAGCGAGCGTGAGATCTGCGATGATGTGGACCGCCGATACTACTTCCAGCACCGGTAGCTCGGCCACAGGGGCCAGTGCGTGGGACAAGAGGTTCAGGGCCGCCGGGCCGGTCCAGGCGCCCTGCAGATTGATTTCCTCCAGGTGGTACTCCACGAGCTCGCAGATGCGCGGCGTGCCGTCGACATGAGGAATGATCTTGAGGAGGAAGTTCGGTTCGCCGAGCGAGGTCTTCACCGCTGAAAGATCGGCGGCTCCATGCTTGTAGCCCATTGTGGCGGTCGCAACGCGGACCGGGCCGTAGTCGAGCGTGCCCACCAGAGTGTCTGTCTCCGTTCGGAGCGTTGGACTCGCGAGCTTCTTAGGAAAGCCCCACAACTCGCGTCCGCCGGCAATCGGCGGATGGTCGTTGAGAAACATGCAATGGGTGTAGCTGCCCTTGCGTCCGCGGAACGAGACCGGGATGACCTGTCCGCTTTCCGTATAGTCGCCGAAGCCGGTCGAGTCCGGCATGCGAATGAACTCGAATTTCACCAGAGGCTCGCACACCTGAAGCGGCTCCGGCACGAGGTCGCGCAGGTTCTGCGGATCGGTGCGATATGTGATGATCAGATACTCCCGATTTCGGAAGCGATACGGGCCGGCCGGATAGGCCGGGCTGGTCAGGGGCATGGCGAAAGCCCTCGCCCGGACGGTGTCTTGGTGCATGGCTGAAATTCCTTTGGGCTGGATCAAGCGGCTCGTTTGCGTTCAGGGGGCCGCGACGGGGGAGGTCAGTCGATTTGCCGTTACTGACCTCTATTCCTGCCCGTCGACAGCAAGGTTATAGGCGCTAACCCCGTCCTGATTGTCCGGCCGACTTAGTGCCTCTGGATGGCGCAATGTGCGCACAGCGTCGAAGTAACCAGCCTGCCAATGCTCTTCCATGGACAGCCGCGAGAATTCGTAATCCTTCGAGTGGGTTTCATGCTGTTTCGAGCCGTAGATCAAATGGACTAGCTTGTAGACCTTGTGGTCTGCAATTGAGTTCAGCATCCTCGCCTCCTCACCGCCGACGAGGTCTGCGGGCAGTTTTGCAAGAAGGTTCGCGAGCGTGTGTCGGGCGCGCTGGTACTGCTTAAACTGGTCGGTATGGGCGCGCGTGCGGCTCGAATACTGGATTTCCTTTTGCCGCGCCGCCACATCGGCCAGGTTGCGGGGAATCTCACCGCGCGCGCTCCAGAGATCGACCTGGAAGGCAATCGTGTCCTGCCGCGGCCCGTGCTCGACCACCCACTGCAGCGGCGTGTTGGAAACGAGGCCGCCGTCCCAGTAGAACTCGCCCTCGATCTCAACGGCAGGGAAGCCGGGCGGAAGCGATCCGCTGGCCATCACGTGCTCGGGCCGGATCATATGCGTTTCATTGTCGAAGTAGACGAGATTTCCTGTCCGCACGTTCACGGCGCCGACGCTGAAGCGCATACCGCCAGCATTGATGCGGTCGAAGTCGACAAGCCGCTCGAGAGTGCTCTTCAGATGTTTGGTTTCGTAATAACTCGTGCCCCCGGGGGCGCCATTCGGGTACAGCCAGGGAACGGGCTGTCGCAGGCTGAAGAAACCTGGGGCACCGCCGACGAGGGCGCAGGCTGCACTGAATTGATTGAAGAACGCGCGGGGCAGGTCGCCTTTCGGCGCGAGTGCGTGTGCAGCGGCAGCCCAGTCGAGCAGCGGATTGGCGGTAATTTCCCGCCAGAAGATGCGCAGCTTAGCAACTCGTTCGGCCGGCTCGTTCCCGGCGATAATGGCTGCGTTGATGGCACCGATGGAGACTCCGGCGACCCAGTCCGGATGAATCTCTGCCTCGGCAAGAGCCTCGTAGACGCCGGCCTGGTAAGCCCCGAGCGCACCCCCGCCTTGCAACACCAGGGCAACGCATTCGAACGGGAGACGCCGCTCTGTTTTGAAATCCTTCTGGGACTGCACATTCATGCGATGCTTCCTTCTCATTCGACAACGGGGACTGCAGGGATCGAGACTGGGCGAGCCCGGGCGGGCAGAGACTCGATTCAATTTCGAGTTGGACAAATACGTCAGAACGACTATA
>NZ_JBBNAN010000214.1:0-4396 GCF_037994405.1 Phyllobacterium sp. | reverse complement strand
ACTGGCAGTTGTCTTTGTCCACAGCCGCGTTCTGCAAGCTGCCTATTTCCCGGTTGTACTCTTTTTCAATACAATCCCGATTTTGGCGCTTTCGCCAATCATCATTCTCATTTTCGGGCTCGGCATGACACCCAAGATCGTCATTGCGGCGGTGATCTGTTTTTTCCCGACTCTGGTCAACATGATCCGGGGGCTGGACTCGGCGAGTTCCAACGAACACGAACTCTTCCACGTCCTTTCGGCGACACGGTGGGAGACATTTTGGCGGCTACGGTTTCCACGATCATTGCCGATGCTATTTGCGTCCTTGAGGATCGCTTCGGCTACGGCGGTCATCGGCGCTATTGTCGGTGAGTGGATAGGTTCGGATAAAGGCCTTGGCGCACTGATCATCCAGGCCACGTTCAACTATCAATCGGACCGGCTTTATGCAGCGATTGTACTGTCGTCCGCGCTTTCGATTATTTTGTTCATGATTGTCGCTCTTTTTGAGCGCAAGCTGGTTCGCTACTGACATTGGTTTGGGGAACGGAAAGCGACGTATCGCTCGATAATGCAACCATTTGAAAAATAGGCACCTCATGTTTGATCTCAAAGTCACAAATGCAACTTTGCCTGATGGTCGCACAGGCATTGATATCGGTGTGAAATCCGGTCGGATCGTTGCTGTCGAACACAAGCTTGGCGGCGAGGCGAGTGAGATTATCGATGCAGGCGGGTTGCTTGTATCTCCGCCCTTTGTTGATAGCCATTTCCATATGGATGCAACGCTGTCGCTCGGTCAGCCTCGCTTCAATGAAAGCGGGCGACTGCTTGACGGCATCAAGATATGGGGCGAACTGAAGCCCCTTCTCACCCAAGAAGCCGTCATCGAGCGTGCGCTGCGCTATTGCGATCTCGCGGTCACACAGGGACTTCTTGCCATCCGCACCCATGTCGACGTTTGCGATGAACGGCTACTGGGCGTCGAGGCGCTGCTCGAGGTCAAGAAGCGGGTTGCACCCTATATTGACCTGCAGCTCGTGGCTTTCCCTCAGGACGGCTATTACCGTTATCCCGGTGCAGTCGAGCTCCTGAAACGCGCTTTGGATCTTGGGGTTGATGTCGTCGGTGGTATTCCGCATTTCGAACGTACGATGGCTGATGGGACCGCAAGCGTGAAAGCGCTGTGCGAGATCGCGGCGAAGCGCGGCCTGATGATTGACCTGCATTGCGACGAAACCGATGATCCACTGTCACGCCACATCGAGACGCTGGCCTGCGAGACCCAGCGTCTTGGACTTGGCGGACGTTCGACTGGCTCGCATCTGACGTCCATGCATTCGATGGACAATTATTACGTCAGCAAGCTTCTGCCTCTGATTGCGGAAGCAGGTGTAGCAGCCATCGCCAACCCGCTGATCAATATCGGCATTCAAGGCCGCCACGACACCTATCCAAAGCGTCGCGGAATGACGCGTGTGCCGGAACTCCTGGCCCACGGCGTTACCGTGGCATTTGGCCATGACTGCGTGATGGATCCTTGGTATTCGCTCGGTCATGGCGATATGCTGGACGTAGCAAGCATGGGCCTGCACGTGGCGCAAATGACGAGCCGCAGTGCGATGCGGCAATGCTTTGACGCCGTGACAACCGCGCCAGCAAGAATCCTCAATCTTGAAGGCTATGGCCTCGATGTCGGCTGCAAGGCAGACATGGTATTGCTGCAAGCTGCTGACTCGATTGAAGCAATCCGCCTGAAGGCCACACGTCTTACTGTAATTAAGGGTGGTAAGGTCATAGCGAGAACGCCAAATCGTACCAGCACACTGCAACTTGCAGGACGCCCGGAGCGTGTTGATCCGGCAAGCTACGCACCGAAACTGGGGTAGACCATGCCGACGCCTTGGGCGGCGCTAAGCAGATTCAGATTCACTGCCATGCCCATTTTGGTTGTCAACAACTGACGTGAGGGATTCCACAAGGACGACCCCATCAATTTGGAGGCTCAACCTCTAGAGTGCGCTAGACGATCAATGGTGATCGGAAGATCCCGCATCCGCTGCCCCGTTGCATGGAATATGGCATTTGCGATAGCGGGCGCGACAGCAACGGAACCGATTTCGCCCAGACCCTTTACACCGATCGGACTGACTTTGTCGTCAGTTTCTTCAACGAACAACACTTCGATGTCGTAGACGTCGGCATTCGATGGGATGTGATAATCTGCGAAACTGTGGGCCATGCATCGCCCTAAATTGTGGTCGATTGCCGCGTCTTCATACAGGGCTTTGCCGATCCCCATGACCGACGCACCGATAATCTGGCTTCGGGCTGTAGCAGGATTGAGGATGCGCCCTGCGGCGACCGCACATAAAAGCCGGGTAACCCGAACGACCGAAAGTTCTTCGTCGATGCGGACCTCGGCAAAAACTGCTGAATGCGTGGCGCTTGTGTATTTCTTGCCGAACGGAACCTTAATAATGGTTGCGGTCGCGCTCAGATTATCGCGGCCGGACAGTTTCAATAAATCGGCGAGAGCAGCCGGAGAAAGCAATTCGGCAGCTTGCCCATTTCCTATGATCCCGGCTTGCTTCGCACGCGATATGATCTTTTTTTTGAGCTTTTCGCAGCCCGCCTGGACAGCAGAACCTGAGGTTGCAGCAGTCCACGAACCTCCTTGAGTGGGGTTGAAAGGAAAGGCGGAGTCACCGAGCTTCACAACCACTCGCTCTAAGGGCGCGCCAAGCGCATCTGCGGCAATCTGGGTGAGAATCGTGTAGGTTCCGGTGCCGATATCTGTAATCGACGTTGTCACTTCGAATCTTCCATCGGCTAGAAGGCTGACTTTGGCGCGTGCAGGCACAGGTGACATTGCCGCTTCCCAGACCCCTGTTGCCATACCCCACCCAATCAGCTCTTTTCCCTTACGCATCGATCGCGGTGCGTGGCTGCGCTTCGCCCAACCGAAACGCTCGGCCCCCTGAGCATAGCACTCGCGGAGGGCTTTGCTGCTGAACGGGCGGTTTTCACTCTGATCGCGCTCCGTGTAATTTGCGAGGCGCAGGACGAGCGGATCAACATTAACGGCATAAGCCAACTCATCCATCGCGCATTCCAGAGCAAACATGCCGGTGGCCGCACCAGGTGCGCGCATATCGCACGGCGAAACGGTGTCAAGTTTTGCGAGTTCGTAGGAGAGCTTGATGTTGTTGCAGCGATAAAGGCTCGCCGAGAAATTCAGCATCGGATCCTGAGCATCCTCATATTGCGACGTCGCGGCAATGGCCCGATGCCGGATCGCGAGTAGGTGGCCGTTCTCGTCGGCACCAAGAGAGACGGTTTGTATGGAATTGGCGCGATACCCAAGCGCGAACATTTGGTCGCGTGGGATCACCAGTCGAACGGATCGCTTGAGCGCTTTCGCCGCCAGAACCGCGAGGAAAACGGATTGCTGAGGTCGAAGACCGAGACCAAACGCTCCGCCGACAAAGCTGCTTACAACACGCACTTTGCGTCGAAACAGGCGCAGGGCTACCTTAAGAAAAATCTCCACGCTCTTGGGGCTCTGTGTCTTGTCATATATCGTGACGGTCTCGTCGCCCCATTCAACGGTTGTTGCGAACAGTTCCATCGGATGATGGTTTTCCGGGGCAGTCTTGTAGGTTGCCTCGACCTTGACTGGAGCCTCCGAAAATGCGCGGTCAGCATCACCCGTGGGTTGGGGTGTTCGAGCAACACCGAGTCGATGTCTGGGGGGCCGATAGGCATTGGAAACTTCTGAAGCCAAGTCAGTCGCGTGTTGCTCGCGGTCGTAGGAGACGCGAACCGACGCCGCGGCATCGCGGGCCGCTTCATAATTCTCGGCGACGACGAGAGCCACCGGTTGCCCGCTGAAATGGACCCGATCATTGTACAGAGGTCGGAAGGGCTTGCCGGGTGGACCCACGGGATCCTTGTAGAGAAAGCTGAAGGGCCAGAACCAGGGGCGGTTTTGATGGGTAAGAACCGCTACAACGCCGGAGAAACTTTTAGCGGCTGTTGTATCAATCGAAGTCACCCGGCCCTTTGCCATCGATGCGGGTACGATGACCGCATGAAGCAGATCCGGAACTTCGTATTCTGCAGCATATTTTGCTTGGCCTTTAACCTTGAGCGGCCCGTCAATCCGAGGGATGCCTTTGCCCGTGATCACTGGTCCCTGATCCATAATGGCCTCTCAATAGATACGCTTGTCGGACTGCGACTGCGGCGTTCGCGACGCTGCCTGATCGAGTGCCCGAACGACAATTCTGCGAGCCAGCTCTATCTTGAAGCCGTTCTGCGACAACGCAACGGACTGTGCCAGCAGCATCGACGCAAACTGATCGAAGTTTCCGCGCGATGCAGCACGCCCGACGAGCAAGACCTCCGCAGC
>NZ_JBBNAN010000213.1:0-3385 GCF_037994405.1 Phyllobacterium sp. | reverse complement strand
GTGGTTGATTGGCATATCCGCGCTTTTGAGAACATCATGAAGGCAGAGTTTCAGAATGAGCGGGCACTCATGCGTTATTGCGGATCACAGCCATAGGTCTGGGTATCGGGCACTGAAAATACACTGGTCGGAAAACAATCAGCTCTTACGTCCCGCTAGTGTTCGCCACAGTACCACTCGAAGCCATAGCGCTTGTCGAAACCAAACGCCCCCCACGCCTTGCAGCCGGCATGCCTGCAGCAGTGCTCAAGCAGTCCGGCTGTGGGGCTTTCTCCATGGGTTAAGGGTAGGTCGGTTTGGGCGGGGTTTCACTCATCGACGTCGCCGTCAACCTGCGCGGGAGACTTTTCGGCTCAACGTAACTGGACAAGACTATCTTCTCCCAGAAAAGCTTCTGAGATTCCGGTACGCTGGATAACCCAATCGCTCGCGTAGATAGACGTGTTGGCGTTTGTCCTCAGTTGGTTCTGGCGGTTTCTTATCATCAGGAGCCGGTCTTTCAGACATCTCTCTTCTTCATCAATTGCGCCACATGCATTGCAATGTTGATGGCCAGGTCCTCCCGCCGTGCCAACGATAGATTGTCCGTTATTTCCAGTATTGCCGACAGAACTTCGTCCCGATGCCAACCGGCATCGCATGCTCTTCCGACAAGTTCGATCAGTTCATCCTCGATTGCCATCTGGCAGTGATCAAATCGTTTATGATCGCTTCTTGGTCGATGGGGCCTGGTGATTGTCATCGTAAGTTTCCTCCCGCCTCGACCATCGATGATAGTTGATCTCGTATTGATCACAAGCGCTGCTCTGCGGCGAAATTGTCCTTGAATAGCGGCAAGGTGTATCGGGAGTAATTGCCGTTTGGGAATGCTGGGTTTTGATCGGCTGCTTGCCCGAACCACCACGCCGACCACGGAAAAATGCGGCAACGAAGATCGGCAACAAGAATCGGCAAACATCCGCTTTTTTCCATCTTAAAATCGTTATATTACAAACAATTATGGATTTTTAGGATCGGCAAAAAAGAATGAAACACCTGCTCGGATCGAGCCGTGCTTCTTCCAAGCCACCATACCGCCCGTCTTGGCGACCTCACGGTGGAATTGCAGAGAGAGGCGGACAACTTGGGGCGCGGCCTCCATCCAGAATCGGCGGCAGAACTCGCTGACCTCGTCCGGATGATGAATTGATACTATTCGAATCTCATCGAGGGTCACAACACGCGCAGGCACTACGCCGAGCTCGAACTGACAGCTTTTGGCCTTTGGCCTCGCTAGCGGCGGGCTAGCGAAGGCTATTTTGCTCAAGCTACATTGCTTAAAATGCGGCTCAAAACCGTTGAGCCTGAGAATGACACCGAAGCGCACGAAAAATCGGTATGGCTAATCGGCAAAGTTGCATCGCGCTACTCACAACACGCCTTGCCGACATACGTATTTCCGACCGTCATAAACGCATCGTCAGGAATGCTGCCGTTGGACTTCATCACTTTGAGCGCTTCAGCTGCTCGCTTAGCCGGATACGTGCCGGTCAACGTTACGGCGAACCAATGATTGGTCGCATAGTAAGCGGTCAGCCGCATAGACGATTTTTGAATATAGGCCTGGGTCTCTGGGAAATTGTCGAAGCTGGCGATCTGAATGTATCGGTTGTTGAACGGCATGCTGATGAATTGGTCGACCTTCACCCAATTGTGGTGAAGATAGCCGGTCCGGCCTTTGACATTCACGTAGTACCACCGGTCGTAAACATTGAGGATGCTAACTGGATCGCCATTATCGACCTTGCCTATTTTTGCAGCGGCTTGGGTAGGCTCCGAGCGGAGAAACTCAGAACCCTCCGGATGCCGCACCTTGCCGGTCTTGGCTAGAGGTATGGCAAATTGAGCGCTCAGCTGAGGCGTCGTGCTACCTAGGGCGGACGTCGAGCTGGGCGGGTAGTCGGGTGTCTGTGCGGGAGCTGCTTGCGGCACTGGCACATTTTGGGTCGTAACGGTTTGATCATCAGTCGGCCACGGCGTTGTTACGTGATAGCTGGTCATCTCACTCCCGGAGAGGTAGCGGATGTCGTCTTTCTCGTATTGCAAGGACAGTTGCAGCAATGCCGGATCGACACCCATCTCGGTCATATACGAGATAGTCAATCCTGTGAGGTATTGCACTTGCGAAACGGCATCCTCGATGTTCATGCTTGACGGATTTGCAAACGAGGATTTATGCACTCCGATTGCGCCGGGGTCGGACACGCGGGTAGTGCCGCCAAAAAAAGCAAGCGCACAGGCTGAAGAACATTCGAGTGTTCGGGGCTGATACGTTGCAAGATTAAGAATGCGAATGAGACGTCCAAGCTCCATGGCCGTGACCGGGCTACCTCCAGGTGAGTTGAACGTAACCACGGTAGCATTGATCTGGTTCACCAGCTGGGTGAACTCAGCAAGGTTCTCACCGTAAAGGAACTCTCCGCCTACCGAAATAAATCGGAGACCTTTAGGCGTCTCTCCTGGTGTAAACGTCAGCGCGACAGCAGACGATGCCGACCCCGCAATAAATAATCCGAACAGCATCGCACGCAGGTGCGCGCCGCTTCTCAGCCGTTTCATTTTGATAATTCCCCTAGCCTGCTATCACTGTAGTTGAATCAGATTGGAACGGTCAATTAAGCTTTTCAGCTTGTGCTCGAATACAACCAAAGGCTAAGCTGGGTGTGTGTTCGCGTGTAAACAGTTGCTGTGTGCATTGATTTTTTGGAACTATTTATATTTGCGCTAAGCGTGCGATGACCAGGGCGCGTTGTGGGGGGCAATTAGCACAGTCGTGCGGAGTTTGAGTGGTGATATCTTATCGTGGGTTTTGGCCCCCACCGAGGCCCGGACTATGCGACACCCCTCCTGGTTGCAAACCCAAGAAAGGACCGTCGCTCTCTTCCCCCCATAAGCGGCGGTTCTTGTTTATGCTGCCTCCGCCAAGTTCTCAGGATGAGGTTCGAGCACGTATGTCTTCTTCATCGACATCGAGGTAGGCTCGGTATCCTTCGATATGACGGCCAGCGCGTCCGGTCGCAGTTTGCAATGTCTTGATGTTGGCACCTTGATCCGAGCGCTATCGGACTGATCCTCTCTAACAGGAGACGGAGGTTTCACTGCGATTTTGAGTTAGACTTCACCAATTCTAGCCTGTCAAATCGATGTGAGAATCTCTAAAAATCCGTTTATCACCAATAGGTTCTTCCGGCCTTCTAAGCTGACGGTCATTGGTTCGAGTCCAGCCGGGATCGCCATCCTTTCGACTTAGCACTGCAAAATCGAGATGTTTAGACTCGTTTCCGAACGGAGTTGCCGGCAGCGACATGCGCAAAGCCATTCTTGAATGGGAAAGCGAAGGGAATGT
>NZ_JBBNAN010000212.1:0-3583 GCF_037994405.1 Phyllobacterium sp. | reverse complement strand
CAGCAAGGCCAAGTGCGAGAAAGAGCGAAAGCTCGCATTGCTTGCCAAGTACTGGCTTAAAGCCCTCCTGAAAGAGCAAGGCCTGATGGTGGTCTATTCGGGTCAAACCGATAAGACGCAGACCAAGCGAAAACTGATCGACATCTACGATTCTGACGGCAACGAGCTGGGGCAAAAGCTGTTGAAAGAGGGCTTCGCGCGGCCGTGGTTGCCAAGACAGAAGATCGATTGGTGCGCCTGAAACGAAGAACCCGGCCAAAACTCAACCGCGACAGGGTCCTTTCGACAACAAACAGCCCCGGCATGTCAGCCGGGGCCCGTCATGTCGTTAGAATACGAAATATACACCCCTTCTGTAGCGGGGACGCGGATAGTAAGGATCATCCCAGCTCCTGTAATACGGGCCATCCCGGTAGTAATAAGGGCGGCGGTAATAGGGGCGATCCCAGCGGCGGTAATACGGACGATCCCACCCGCGATGCCATCCGCGGTTCCAATGATTGTGCTTATGATGCACAGTTTGCACATCTGCATTCGGAGCGGCCGCTCGCGCGGCGTCAACCGGTCTCTCGATGGTGACTGGAGCGGCACTGGCCGTTCCCGTCGACCCGACAGCACCAACCATCAGGGCGGCACATATGGTTGCAATCAACTTTCGCATTGTTCCTCCAGCGAAAGACCGTCTGTGACGGCTTTCAACGCGTTTGCGTTCCTAGGGGCATTAAATTTAAGCCATATGCCATGAACTGTGGATGAACAACGAATGTGGCGCAGTAAAAGGCTCACTGCAAGGTGATCAATTATCGATCAATCTGCCCGAATTTGTGAGATGGGCGAGCCTGGATGCGTATTCCGATGAAGCCGGCCACCGATTCCAAATTGAAGCCGGCCAGTCATTCCGATTTCATTCCGGCCGGTGATCCGATTTGAAGCCGGCCATTTTTCGGACTGATCCTGGGTCTCGTTGATGTTTGGATCGGGTTTCGTTTCAGGTCAAGCTTGCGGTGTTTCAGACGCTATTGGCGAGCGCTGTTTTCGCATGCTTTCACCGGTGAGATCGATGCGATAGGCGTTGTGAACGAGGCGGTCCAAGATGGCATCGGCCAGAGTTGGGTTTGCAATTATCTCGTACCAGCGATCCAGGGGCACCTGACTGGTGACGATTGTCGAACGACGCTCGTAGCGGTCCTCAATGATCTCAAGCACATCACGCCGCTGGTCATCGTTGAGTTTTTCCGGTCCCCAGTCATCGAGAATAAGGAGGTCGGTTTTGGCGAGTGATTTGAGGATCCGGCCATATCGCCCGTCGCCCCTTGCAAGTGCGAGCGTAGCAAACAGCCGGGGAACCCGGTGATAGGCGACGGAGAAATCCTCGCGGCAAGCTTTGTGGCCAAGCGCGCAGGCAAGCCAGCTCTTGCCCACGCCCGCCGGCCCGGTGATGAGAAGACTGTGATGCTTCCGGATCCAGTCGCAGCCGGCGAGCGCCATGAACAGATTGCGATCAAGACCGCGTGCAGCACGGAAGTCGGCATTCTCGATCTGTGCATCGTGACGCAGCTTTGCGGCCCTGGCGCGGGCTTCGAAACGCTTCTGGCGACGCATCGTGGCCTCGCGCTCGAGCAGCATGGCAAGCCATTCTCCATGCTCGAGGCCGCGCGCTTCGGATTGTGCGTCGAGCTCCTGGAAGGCGGTGGCCATGCCATACAGGCCGAGTTCGCGCAGCATGTCGATGGTGGGATGGATAAGCATTGGTCTCTCTCCTCAATGAAAGTAATCAGGACCACGCAGATTGGCGTGATCGACGATGGCCGTCGGTTCTGTGGAATGGCGCGCAGCCTTGTAATTGGCCAGCAGCGAGGCAATGCTCTTGCAGTTCAGCCCCCCGATCTCGACAGCGCGGGCTGATACAGCCTCGGCCCGAGTGCGTTCGATGTCGCGAAACAGGCGAAGCACACCCAGGCATGTTCGAAAGCCCTGTTCGGGATGTGGGCGGCTGGCGAGGATTGCGATCACCAGGCCTTCTGTCTGTGGCCCGATGGATGCGGCCCAGCGACGGAAGCGATCCGGCGTCCACTCGGCATATCGCCGGTGGGAACTGGGCATATGATTCGGATCCGTTCCATGACGAGGGCCGCCATACCGACGCTGATGGACGGCAATGCGCTTGCCACGGTGGAAGATCTCGATGGTCCGTGCCGTAGCCCTCAGATCGACCTGTTGGCGAATGAGGTTGTGCGGCACGGAATAGAAGAAGGTCTTGAACTCGACAT
Source organism: Phyllobacterium sp. (assembly GCF_037994405.1). Taxonomy (GTDB): domain Bacteria; phylum Pseudomonadota; class Alphaproteobacteria; order Rhizobiales; family Rhizobiaceae; genus Phyllobacterium. The sequence goes on along the minus strand of NZ_JBBNAN010000212.1, from coordinate 1,313 downwards.
GGTAATCCGTCGAGACACGGACCAAACGCCATTCGGCGAATTCGTAATCTTCGCCCGGAAGGCGGGCGAGTGCGCCGCGCTCGACGCTCTCAAACAATTGCCGACGACTGATGCCCAGCCGGCGCATGACGTGATCATTGATGCGATCGAGTGCCTGGCGAATGGCGGCATTGGCCTCGGCAAGCGAGAAGAAAGTCTGCTTGCGCAACCGCCCCAAAATGCATGACTGGGCGAAACGCACGCCGTTCTCAACTTTCGATTTATCCCGGGGCCTTTTGGGCCGTGCTGGAAGAACGCCGACGCCATAATGGGATGCCATCATGCCGTAGCTGCGGTTGATCTCGGGATCGTAGAAGCTGGCCCGGCTGACGCCCGACTTCAGATTGTCGGGAACGATCAGCCGGGGAACGCCGTCGAAGAAACGAAACATCCTGACATGTGAGCCGATCCAGTCGGGGAGTGTTTGTGTCCAGGTTGCTTCGGCATAGGTGAGGCTGGATGCGCCAAGCACCGCCACGAAGATCTCCGCCTCGCGGATCTCACCGGTATGCCGATCAACGATCGGTATCTTCTTGCCGGAATAGTCCACGAACACCTTGTCGCCAGCAGCGTGTTCCTGGCGCATCGTCGGCGAAAGCCGTTGCTCGAAGCTGCGAAAGAGTTCGCAGAAGCGACTGTAGCCATAACCGTCGGGATGGGCTCCTCGATATTCTTCCCAGAGGATAAGCAACGTGACACCGGGCTTCTTGAGTTCAACGGCAAGATCGGCCCAGTTGGGTTCTGTGCGTCGTCTCGTGCCCTGTTTGACGCCGTTGCGCGTGAAGAGTTTGTTCTCAAGAGCATCGTCAGTCAGCTCCCCCGGCAAGGGCCAGGTCAATCCAACCGCTGCTGCGCGCTGCAGATTATCCTGCACCGTACTGCGCGCTATTCCCAATACGACTGCAATCTCGCGGGAGCTGGTCCCGCTTCCGGCAAGCCGTAGCATTTGTCTCAACTGTCTCATGGTCAGCCTTCTCTTTGCCGGCATCAAAATCTCCCCCGTTCATCGCGAGGTATTTGATGCCAAAGTTGCTGACCCAGGAGGTAATCTTCAGTGCCGAAAACCGGTCGGTTTTTGATTGGAACGGTGGCCGGCTTCAAATCGGAATGGTGGCCGGTGTTTGATCGGAATGGCGGCCGGCTTCACGTCGGAATCCGCAGCCGATCCTAGCGACGATGCTTAACGTTGATATAGATACCGGCGTCAATAGCAGCATAAACGAGGGCGGCCACTCCCGCCAATAGTGGGTCCGCCAGGGTTGAGTACCCGTCAA
>NZ_JBBNAN010000211.1:0-7455 GCF_037994405.1 Phyllobacterium sp. | reverse complement strand
TCCCCTCACTTGCGATTTCCAGTGCTGAGCAAGAGCTAAGATGCTCAAATCGCTTTGTCTCCCGCAAAGGGGAGAGATCATCGGCATCGGCTGTATCCACAAAATCCCGCCAACTGATCCAACACCGCCAAACCTCGTTTATCCTAACCGCGTCCTTGTCCTATGGGAACTGCTTCCGGAGCCGTTCGAACTGGGGAAAAGGATCGGCGCCTCCGATGGCGGGTAACGGACCCGCTGTCCGGGGAAGTTGCGTCCAAGGGTTCCCCTGCCGGTACAACGACCGGCGCGTGCTGGACGAGCACTTTAAGGGGCGAGTAGGTGACGCATGGAATGCGGCAAATGGCACTCCATGCGTGCCGAGGCCTCCAAGCGGAACGGACGGGATAAAAAGTCGCCGGACGGGCGGTCTTCGGATCGCATTACTTAACTACAAGACGCGGCTTCGACAATCGCACGTCTTCCCACCATCATTCAATGGCCAGACGCGAAAGCGGGCGTGGTAACCGACGGTGTGTTATATTGGAAACCCCACCTCTATGGAGCGCAACAAAACGCCGAATCCCGATCTTGCGCGCCATTGATAATGTTCCCATATTTGGAGGCGAGCGAATGGGTTCGCCTTATGCAGGGGACCCGTCACCAACACACCGCACGATGCCGCGCTAAGGGTCGTTCGGGAAAAGGAGACACACAAATGAACATTGAGAAATATACCGAGCGCGTCCGCGGTTTCATCCAGTCGGCGCAGACCTTTGCCCTCTCTTCCAATCATCAGCAGTTCGCGCCGGAGCATTTGCTGAAAGTCTTGGTCGATGACGAAGAAGGTCTTGCCGCGTCCGTGATCGAGAGGGCAGGCGGGAGCGTAGAAGATGTGCGCCTCGGTTTGCAGGCCGCGCTCGACGCGCTGCCGAAAGTAACTGGCGGCAATGGCCAGCTTTACCTCGCCCAGCCTTTGGCCAAGGTCTTCACGACTGCCGAGGAAGTTGCAAAGAAAGCCGGAGATAGTTTCGTCACAGTCGAGCGTCTTTTGACGGCGTTGGCGATCGAAAAATCCGCCAAGACATCCGAGATTCTGAGCCGCGCCGGTGTCACGCCTACGGCCCTGAACACGGTGATCAATGATATCCGTAAAGGCCGGACCGCTGATTCGGCTTCAGCCGAAAATACCTACGATGCCTTGAAGAAATATGCCCGCGATCTGACGGCCGATGCGCGGTCGGGCAAGCTCGACCCGGTCATTGGCCGTGATGACGAAATTCGCCGGACGATTCAGGTTCTGTCACGGCGCACCAAGAACAATCCGGTGCTGATTGGTGAACCCGGCGTCGGCAAGACGGCGATTGCCGAAGGTCTCGCGCTCCGCATCGTCAATGGCGACGTGCCGGAATCGCTGAAAGACAAGCAATTGATGGCGCTCGACATGGGCGCGCTCATTGCCGGGGCGAAATATCGCGGCGAGTTCGAGGAGCGGCTGAAGGGCGTGCTTTCGGAAGTCACGGCAGCCAATGGCGACATCATCCTGTTCATCGATGAAATGCATACGCTTGTCGGTGCCGGCAAGAGCGAAGGCGCCATGGACGCTTCGAACCTGTTAAAGCCTGCACTGGCTCGCGGTGAATTGCACTGCGTCGGTGCGACCACGCTCGACGAGTATCGCAAGCACGTCGAAAAAGACCCGGCCCTTGCCCGCCGGTTCCAGCCCGTGTTCGTCGATGAGCCGACAGTCGAGGATACGATTTCGATCCTGCGCGGCTTAAAGGAAAAGTATGAGCAGCATCACAAGGTCCGTATCTCCGACTCGGCGCTTGTTGCTGCTGCTACTTTGTCGAACCGCTACATCACCGACCGGTTCCTGCCGGACAAGGCGATCGATCTTGTTGATGAAGGCGCTGCACGGCTTCGCATGCAGGTGGATTCGAAGCCGGAGGAGCTCGATGAAATCGACCGCCGCATCATGCAGCTGAAGATCGAGCGTGAAGCGCTGAAGGTCGAGAAAGACCAAGCGTCCCGCGATCGTCTTGAGCGGCTGGAAAAGGAGCTTGCCGATCTGGAGGAAGAGTCCACAGAGCTGACCAACAAATGGCAGGCGGAAAAGCAGAAGCTCGGTCATGCGGCCGATCTGAAGCGCCAGCTCGATGATGCGCGCAATGCGCTGGCGGCGGCCCAGCGTAATGGCGAGTTCCAGAAGGCGGGTGAGCTTGCCTACGGCACGATCCCGCAATTGGAGAAGGAACTCGCGCTGGCCGAACAGCAGGACAACGCAACCTCGATGGTCGAGGAAACGGTTACGCCGGATCATATTGCTCAGGTGGTTTCACGCTGGACCGGTATCCCGGTTGACCGGATGCTGGAAGGTGAGCGAGAAAAGCTGCTGCGCATGGAAGACGAACTCGCAAAACGTGTCGTTGGACAGGCCGAAGCTGTTCAGGCCGTCTCGAAAGCCGTACGTCGTGCGCGCGCGGGCCTACAGGATCCGAACCGGCCAATCGGCTCGTTCATTTTCCTTGGACCTACGGGCGTCGGCAAAACCGAGCTGACAAAAGCGCTTGCCTCCTTCCTGTTCTCGGACGAGACGGCGATGGTACGCCTCGACATGTCCGAATATATGGAGAAGCATTCCGTTGCTCGCCTGATCGGTGCGCCTCCCGGCTATGTCGGTTACGAGGAAGGTGGCGCTCTGACCGAGGCAGTCCGGCGCAGGCCCTATCAAGTGGTCCTTTTCGACGAGATCGAAAAGGCCCACCCGGATGTGTTCAACGTGCTCTTGCAGGTGCTCGACGACGGGCGTTTGACCGACGGTCAGGGGCGTACGGTCGATTTCCGCAATACGCTGATCATCATGACGTCGAATCTCGGCGCGGAATATCTTGTTGGGCTGGCCGAAGGGCAGGATGTCGAGAGCGTTCGGGAAGAGGTGATGAACGTCGTCAAGGCGTCGTTCAGACCGGAATTTCTCAACCGCGTGGATGAGATCATTCTGTTCCATCGCCTGCAGCGCAATGAGATGGGCAAGATCGTCGAGATCCAGCTTCAGCACTTGCAGTCGCTGCTGGCCGATCGCAAGATCGTTCTCAAGATCGATGAAGATGCGACGAACTGGCTGGCTGAGAAAGGCTACGATCCGGCCTATGGCGCGCGCCCGCTGAAGCGTGTGATCCAGAGGCAGGTTCAGGATCCATTGGCTGAGAAGATTCTGCTCGGCGAGATTCTGGACGGATCCACCGTTAAAATAACGGCCGGGTCGGACAGGCTGAACTTCAAGACGGTGAAATCCGCTTCCGAACGAGAGAAGAGCGAGGCCGCATAAGTGCGCCTGTGCAAAACAGAAAACAAAGAGAATGGCCGCCACAGAGCGGCCATTTTCACGTCTCGTTCATTCGGTAGATGCAACGATAAAAGCGTATGAGCATTAACCATAAAGACAGGAAAATGGGTCATTTATGCTTAATAGTGAGTTAGTGGCGAAAATTGGAAGCTGAAGACATGATGTCTTATCATTGTTCATTGTTTGGAATGTTGCTGATTGCTTCCGCGAGCGTCGCCGCCGTAACGGGTGCACATGCCGCTGAAATCGCCCTCCCTGCCACGAGCGGCGAGGCGTCGTATAAAGTCGTGCAGCTGTTTGAACCGAGCGATCGCCGCCCGCGTCGCGAGGCTTACCGCGCCTATTTTGACGAATATGGCCGGAAGATCACCGTGGATCGGCGAGGACGCGTTATTTCGGTCGAAGAACCGCAGAACGATCAATCGAGCGACTATTTTCCGGACGCGCCGCAGGATCCGTATGACACGGGTGCCATTCCGCAGGATCCCTATGGTCGTCCCAATGATTCCTATGAGCAGCAATCGGCTCTTCCATCAGAACGCGACTACGGAAGCGTCGATCGTCAGCCGCTGCCGCCTGCCAATGGTGAAGCCGATCTGCTATCGCCCGATCCGAATGTCATCGAGCCCGGATCGCCAAGCGACGGGCTGACGGACGCACCGCAGCAGGAACAGATACCCGTACACCCGAATCCCGCGCCCACCGTCGAATTGCCCAAGGGGCAGGGAGCGAAAGCCAAGATCGCCGCCATTCAGGTGCTGCTTGATCGAATCGGCGTGTCGCCTGGCGTCATTGATGGCCACAAGGGAAGCAATGTAGACAAGGCAGTGGCCGCTTTCGAGGAAATGACCGGGCAGAAGTTTGATCCGCTCAATGAGGAAGGCATCAACGCATCACTGGAACAGACCGGCGGCCCGGCTTTCGTGCCCTATACGATCACGTCGGAAGATGCTGCCTATCCGTTTGTTGCGTCGATCCCTGAAGACTATAGCCACAAGGCACAGCTGGAGCGCATGGCATTCACATCCGTCACGGAAATGCTGGCCGAGCGTTTTCATATGGACGAAAACTATCTGAAGGAAATCAACCCGGGCGTGAACTTCAATACGCCGGGCGTCACCATTCAGGTCGCCAGCACTGGCCAGAATGCCGGAGGCGCGGTCACGCGAATCATCGCCGACAAGGGACGCAAACAGGTGCGCGGCTATAATGCCGAGGGACGATTGATCGTTGCCTACCCCGCGACGATCGGCTCGACCGATACGCCTTCGCCCTCGGGCACGGTTCAGGTAGAGCGCATCGCGCTCAACCCGAATTATACCTACAACCCGAAAATCAACTTCAAGCAGGGTGAGAACAACTCGGTCCTGACAATCCCGCCAGGTCCGAACGGGCCGGTCGGGACGGTATGGATTGCGCTGTCGAAGCCGACCTACGGCATCCACGGCACGCCGGAACCGTCCAAGATTGGCAAGACCAACAGCCATGGCTGTGTGCGCCTGACCAATTGGGATGCGACGGAATTGTCGAAGCTGGTGCAGAATGGCGTGACGGTCGAATTCCAGGAGTAAGGCCTAGCCGCTCGCGGCGACCTTAGTCCCGTTCGCATCTTCTTCCTTGAGCAACTGATCGATGCGGTCACGCTCGCGCTTGAAGGCGACGAGATCCTCACCGCTGAGCTCGCCGCCGCTCGGCAGGCGAATGCGCATGGGATCGACCTTCGAGCCGTTGACGATGACTTCATAATGAAGATGCGGCCCGGTCGAAAGGCCGGTCGAACCGAGATAGCCGATGACCTGACCCTGGCGCACGCGGGCGCCTGGGGTTACGCCGCTTGCGATGGCGTTCTGGTGCGAATAGCTGCTCTCGTAACCGTTTGAATGCCGGATAATGGTTTGATTGCCGTAGCCGTTGGTCCAGCCAGCACGTTCGACCACGCCATTGCCTGCAGCAATGATCGGCGTGCCGCGCGGCGCTGACCAGTCCACACCGGTATGCATGCGGGAATAGCCGAGGATCGGATGCCGGCGCATGCCGAAGGGCGAACGAAAGACGCCGTTCGGCACTGGTTTGCGCAACAGGAATTGCTTCGAACTCTTCCCGTCTTCGTCATAATAATCCGTGGTGCCGTCCTTACCGTGGAATCGATAGAATTTCTTGAGATCGCCACCAAAATTTGTAGCGACGTAGAGAATCTCCGATCCGTCGCCGGCCTTGTCCGAATCGGCAGGGAGCGAAAACAACGCTTCCAGTTGATCGGTCGGGCTAAGCTGCGACTGGAAATCGACGTCGGAGGCAAGCATGTGGATAAGCTGCTTGATCATCGAATCGGTCATGCTATAGGCAAGACCGGCCCTGTAGATGCCGTCATAGACCGTCGGCAGATCTTCGGACCGGCGTGATGCGGGCGGACTGTCATCGAACGCAATCTGGAGACCAGGCGTCATCTCCGGCTCATCGGCGGGGACGTACTGATCGCGATCATTCAGCGCGATGGTCAGGATATGCGTGCTGCCATTGTAAACACTGGCGCGCATGATTCGATCGACATTATTCCTCGATTCGATTCCGAGCCGCAAAACGCTCCCGCTCTTCAGGCGCGGTGAATTCAACAGTTTGCTGATGGCCTCGGACATGCCGGTGGCGTCGTCATTGTCGTAGCCCGCATCACCGAGGGCTGCCTGAATATCCTTGTCGCTCCGAAATGGTATGAGCTCTTCTGAATAGCCAGCACTTTCGGCATCCTCGGGTAGGCGAGGCGCAACGCTGACATTCTCCTGGATGATTTTCACTGCCAGCGGGTTGCGCAGATTGTAGGGATCTTCCTCGGAGCCAAATCGCAACGGATCCACATAATGCAGCGAGGCGACCTGGATCGCGCCGTCAGTCAGCAGGGAACCGGTGTTTCGCACAACTTCTTCCACATCATCGACGCTCAGATCATCCGATGGGTCATACTGTGCCGTGGTCAGCGGGAAATCCACGGTGCGAAGGCTGACTTCGCTTTCGACCTTGGCCCCATATATGAGACCGGTCTTAGGCGTCGGGTCAGTGTCCTCATTGGCTTCAGCAAACACGTCAAGCGGATTGAAGGCAGGATAACGGCGATTGGTGTTGTGAACATCAGCGAGCGCGATATTCACGAATTCGAACGGCATCGATCGAATGACGTCGCGCTCGCCATCCTTGAACATGGTCGAGACATCGAGCCGCCGCCGGTCACGATTTTTCTGGATGGGTGTTGTTGCGGCTACCCGCGCACCCTTGGTAACATCACTATTGTTGCTTGCGGCCGGCATGGCGTCGCGACCCATCAATTCGGGCGGCGTCGCCAATTGTTCGCGGCCGTCGAGCGCCGCAAACAGCGCTACACCCATCAGTATGCTCGATGTTATACCGGTGAGAAAAGTACCGGCAAGCCACCTCGCCGAGATCTCACGCCGATCTGGCGGGCCGCGGCGGCCGTCTGTAATCAACGGCGGCTCGTTGCCCGGATCGATTAATGAGTGCCCCTCGTACTCGCTCATACTCTTAGGTGTCGATCCTGTCGCCGTTGTGGAATGCAGGCTTTATGTGGATTTTCGGCATGTCAGCCGGCCAGTTGCGTACTGGTATGAAATCAACGAGGCCGCAGTTTTGCCCTTGCAGCTTCCGTCTGTCAACGCAGAGCTCCAGAAGGCTGTGCACAGGATATGGCGCGCGCGTCAAAGGTTGAGCCGGTCTTGTTGCATGCGAGCGAGCGCTATGTCGGGAATTGGGCATGTTTGTGGCCGGGCCAATCACATTTCAATTTGCTGGCTATATGAACACGCTGCGGTTTTGCCCTTCCACGGCGGTTCGAAAAGCGCCTGTCATATTTTTCATAATTTCTTCAAAAACGGTGTTGACAGTTTTGTTGGGTGGGGTCTATATACCGGCACAACGAGGGCGGGGCGCCGCTGGCGGTTGCTGAATGCGCCCTGAGGTTTGCGTAGGTTTGATTGCTTTGAGCGATTGGGTTTGAGCGAGCGGTCTTTGCGAGATTTTAAGGATTGTTGCGGAAGTGACATTCTTTCGGGCCTGACCGGAAGGTTGGGTTTGTTTGGCCGGATTGGCCGGACATTTTAGTGACGGTGACGTTTGTGTCATGG
>NZ_JBBNAN010000210.1:0-4426 GCF_037994405.1 Phyllobacterium sp. | reverse complement strand
GCTGAATCTAACTGCCTCAAACGGAAAGTACCAACTTTACCGACAATGCTCTGCCAAAATACATTCCACGTTGCTCAAAGGTAGTCGACCTTCGAGTAGTCGCTATATTAGTATACAAATATATTCGTTCATTATTCTATTCTTGAATCCTGCGCCCATAAGTGTACTCTTGTCAATAATAATTGGTGAGGACGAAGAACGACATACGCTGCTCGTAGATTGCCAAGAGCTGCATGCCGTTCCGACAATGGGGGCACCATGTTGTGAATACCCTGCGCAGCTATCCCGAAATCGCCATTCGTCCGGACCTGGATTCGTCGCGGGCCTCAAGCAGCTTGGCTTCAGCCTCTTCCTTTGGGGCATCGTGGTGACGACCGTTCCCCTGATCCTTGCCATGTATGTTGGGAAATACGTGTTCCGCTTTCATCCCGCTATTTTGTTGGGTTGCTGCTCGGGCGCGCGTACGACGACCGCATCACTTGGTATGATCAACGATCGGGCGAAGAGCCAGATCCCCGGACTTGGCTATACGGTCACCTATGCAGTGGGAAACACGTTCCTGACTATCTGGGGAATGGTGATTGTCATGCTGTTGACATAGCCCTACTAGAATTAGTGTCGAGAGTGCTTAACAATTTGATTTTGCGAGGATAATCCGTTTCATCATGAATTAAAATTTAAAGTGACTGCTTAGCCTTTGATGACTGATTTTGGGTCATCTCAACAATGCGCGGGCACGCGCAAGAAGGCATGAATCGTAACACGCCTTGAGAATACTGGGGAGAACCGTGATGTCATTTCACAAGAATACGATCGCTCTCATGACATCGGCAGCACTGATGCTGCTTTCGGGACCATGGCTGCACAACGCCTCAGCTCAAACCCAACCCGCGCCGGCAACGGCGACCGCCGCAGCTGAAGCGCCAGCCTTGCTGACCGCGGACGAGCTGGAAACGCTTGTTGCGCGCATCGCGCTTTATCCCGACGATCTGGTCGCGCTGGTGCTGTCGGCGGCAGTCAACCCGTTGCAGATCGTGCAGGCTGCTCGGTTCATGGATCAAGCCAAAAACAAGCCCGATTTGAAGCCCGACCCCGCCTGGGACGGCAGTATCATTTCACTGCTCAATTATCCGGCTGTGCTGACGATGATGAATGACGATCTCGAATGGACGCAACAACTTGGTGGGGCGGTTGTCGACCAGCAGAAGGACGTTCTCGTCGCGATTCAGCAGCTGCGTGACAAGGCGGTGGCCGACGGGACAATCAAGTCGGACAGTAAGGTGATCGTCGAAACGAAGAACGACAATGTCATTATCCGGCCTACGCAAAAGGAAGTGACGTATGTTCCAACATATGACCCGGTGATCTTGACCAGCCCGGCTTACGTAGCGACCGAGCCGATCGTCTACGGCGATCCATATCCTTCCTATTATTACCCCTATGCACCCTATTGGACCGGCTTCCTGACCGGAGCGGTTTGGGGCGCAGCGGTGGACTGGGATAACTGGCATTCCTGGGGCGGGGACGACGTTGACATCGACATCAACAACATCAACCGCGACGACTTCCATTTTGACAGAAACAACCTGAAGAATCTCACCTTCGACAGGGACAAGTTCAAATTCGATCGCGATTCCATCGCCAACAACCTTCGCCAGAACAACGCAAACCGCCTCGATCTGAAAAGCAATCGGCAGTCTGGCAGGTCGTCCGGCGGGCTTGCCGGCGCCGGATCGAAAATCCAGAGCAGCGATATTCGGCGTGACGTGCAGCAAGGCCTCAAACAAAAAGCTGGGGGCAAGATCGCCAGCAAAGCTCAAGGGCAAGCTGCAAGCCGTAATATTGGACAGAAGGCAGCAGCCAACCGGCCAAACAAGGGCCAGGCCGCCAATCTCAACCGTCCAAGCAAGGCGGGTGGCCAACTCAAGAATATTGATCGTCCCAGCAAGAAGGCGGCAGGACGCATTGACAACCGTCCGAGGCAGCCGAGCGCACTTGGCAATTACGGTCCTGGCCGCGACACGCGCATCGCATCCCAACGCGGTAACTTCCGTCGCGACTTCGGTGGCGGTGCAAGAGTCGGGCACGGTGGGGGCGGTCCGCGGATCTCACACGGTGGGGGAGGAAGACGGCAGATGGGCGGCGGTGGCCGAGGCGGTGGTAGAGGCGGTGGTGGCAGAGGCGGTGGTCGCCGTTGATGTGGACAAGGCCAATAGACTTTCGTTTTGAAGGGGATTTCAAAATGTATCGCACAATTCTGAAAATGATCGGGATCGCCGCTATCCTTGCAATTCTGCCAGTGACGGTGTCATTCGCAGCCGAACCGTCTCTCCAACGTTTTGTTGGGTCCGAGCCTCAAACGTTCAAGGAACCCGGCGAGGCATTGGACGCGCTGAAGAAAGGGCTAGAGGCCAAGGATGTCGATGCCCTGGCGAAATTGCTCGGACTAAATGCCGAACAGGCTAAAAAGTCTGAAGACTTGGACGACCGGCTCTCGGAACTCCAGCAGGCATCCAAGGAACGCACCGAATTGAAGGATCGCGACGACGGCGCCAAGGAAGTGATCTTGGGTAGTCGCGTCTGGCCATTCCCGTTTCCACTCGTCAAACATGATGCGGGCTGGCAGTTCGACACTGTTGCAGGTCTGGAGGAAATCCTCGCGCGCCGTATAGGAGAGAACGAGCTTCAGGCGATTCAGACTTGCCGTGATGAAGTCCTCGCCCAGACCACCTATGCCCAGGAAGACCATGATGGTGACGGCGTGCTAGAATTTGCGCAGAAGATCATCAGCGACGAAGGCAAGCAGGATGGCCTTTATTGGAAATCTGAAAGCGGCGAGGAAAGTCCGGCGGGCAGTTTTGCCGATGCGGCCAAGATCGAAGGTGCTCCGGCCTCAGACCATGGTTATTTCGGCTATCGCTACCGCATCCTCAAATCCCAAGGAAGCAACATTGCCGGCGGCAAGTACGACTTCGTCATAAATGGCAACATGATTGCCGGACACGCGCTGATCGCTTGGCCGGCAATATACGGCGAGACCGGTATTATGACCTTCGTCGTCAGTCATCATGGCACGGTTTACGAAAAGGATCTCGGCCCGAGCACCGCCAAGCTGGCGAAGGAAATCAGCGTGTTCAATCCCGACAAAACGTGGGTGCCCGTCGAAGAATGACTGCAACGGGGATTGCATTTTCGACTATCATCGATCCGAACAGTGTCGAGCTGGCGTTCGACCTGGACTGCGCCGACCAGAGCATCAATGGTTGCATTTGTCGGCCCCTTCAGTCACGATGAAAGACGTACCATGCTCATGGACGCCGCGATGCTCGAATTGGCGCAATATCTGGCCGGAACGAACTTGTTTGCGCTGTTGTTCGCGGCTTTTATGTTCGACATTCCACGCTACACGTTTTCGTTGATCTCACTGGCCCTGCTCTTATCCCTAAGACGAAAGCACAGGCTTAGCGACACGCCTCATGACACCGCCACAGTAAGTGTCATAGTGCCAGCCTTCAACGGCGCTGGCGGCCTAAACCGCTCAATCGCTTCGCTAAGCCGGCAAACATTGCCGCCGCTCGAGATTATCGTAGTGGATGACGGTTCCACCGATGCGACACGAGCCATCGCGGAAGGTGCTCGCTCACGCGGCGAGATTGATATGGTCATCTGCCACGGCACGCGCTGTGGCCGTAGCGCAGCCGTTAACGCGGCCGCGCGATTCGCACACGGCGATCTGCTTCTGACAGTGGATTCGGATACGGTTGTCGGTCCAACGACATTGGCGCGGATGGTTGCCGCTTTTCGCAATCCGCATGTCGCGGCCGCAAGCTGCAACGTCGACGTCACCAATGAGCGCCAAACGCTAACGACCGGGCTTCAAGGCGTAGAATACCTGATGTCCTTTTCCGCGGGACGGTCTTTCCTCGACGTGATCGGAGCGATAGCCTGCTGTTCCGGAGCCTGTTCCATATACCGCCGCGATGTTTTCAGGCGACAGGGCGGGCTCGATGTCGGTCCCGGCGAGGATCTGGAGTTCACACTGCGCCTCCGCCGCCTGGGCTATGCTGTCCGCTTCGTGCCGGATGCCTGGGTGATGACAGCTGTTCCAGACAATCCCGTCAGTCTCTTGCGGCAGCGAGCGCGCTGGGATCGGGATGCGTTGCGAATCCGTTTTATGATGTATGGCGAGTTCAGCCTGTCCCAGCCACGCGAACGATTGCCGGACACGTTCCAAAGATTGGACTTCATCGTTCTTGATTTGCTGCCGACCCTCATTTTTCCGTTTTATTTGATCTACCTTGTCGCTTTGTTTGGGGCGAACACGATCCTGTTTCTTTCGGCCGTTTACGTGCTGATGCTTTTCATTTCGCTCTTCAACGTCATGATCGCTTCAGCCTTGTTTAACCGCTCCGCCAGTTTGTTCAGC
>NZ_JBBNAN010000209.1:0-4435 GCF_037994405.1 Phyllobacterium sp. | reverse complement strand
CCATACGGGTGAAGTAGACGGATCCCACCCATCGAAGAAGACGCCTCTAATGACGATAGGTAACTGCGCCGACATATCTGCTACTTCTTCAATCGACAGAAAATCCCGCATCGTGTGAAGCACTGCTCTCAGCAGCCGGTAGGCGCGAGCTTTGTCACCCCAATTCAGATCGTCATCCAACTCATTGACCCACTGTTGCGCTTGCTCTGCTCCATGGGTGAAAGCAGTGATGCTAGTGTTGCTCATTGACGTACCTCCTGATGGGCCAGCGCTATTAACAGAGCGAGTCGAGTACGATTGCATTGAACCAGATCAAATCCAGTCCACTGATCCGCTGCGGCGAAATTACAGCACTCCTTGCCGTTTTCTATGTCTCGGCCGCTGGACAGGAAGCTTCAATCTTCCTCACCCAGCAGATCGGTGATCGATTCGTTTGTATGGAGCCGCCTGATCGCTTCGCCAATCAAAGGAGCCACGGGTACGATCTCGATCTTTGCCAGTGGTTCCATGCCGGTCCTGTTGGCTGGTGTGACGCTATCGGTCACAACAACGCGATTTACCGTAGGACTGTTGAACAGTGCCTCGCACCCCGGGCTGAAGAGCCCGTGCGTAGCAAAAACATAGACAGCCTTCGCGCCGCGTTCGCGGCAGGCAAGCGCTGTACGAAGCATTGTGCCGCCAGTGCTGATCATATCGTCGACGATGAAGACGGCTGATCCTTTCACCTCGCCAGCAAAAAGGTCACCCGAAACGACGTCGCGGCTGCGCCGCTTTTCCATGAAACCGAACCCCACTTCTTCGCCTTGAACTGCTTCCAGAGCCTCCTTTAGCAGCTGGGCGCGCTTGATGCCGCCGCTGTCGGGCGAGAAAACGGTAAGCGGCAGGCTTTTTGCCAAGCGCTGTATTGCAGGGACAAAGAGTTTGCGGGCGTCAAGATGCACACTTTGACATCGGAAGGCATTCTGGAAAGCTGCAATGTTATGGACCTCAAGGGTAATCACGCGATCAGTCCCGACCGCCTCAAAAAGCTGGGCGACGTAGCTAGTGGTAACAGGATCGCGTGATTTCGTCTGTCGATCTTTACGTGAATAGGCCAGATACGGAACAACCGCAGTGACGCGGCTGGCACCATTGTCGTGACAGGTCGCAATGAAGAAGAGAAGCTTGCACAGTTTGTCGTTTACGGAGGCTCCGCTTCCTCCAGCCAGGCTTTGAAGAACATAGACGTCCTTGCCTCTGACGCTGACCAGCGGACGTGCCTTGTGTTCGCCATCCTTGAAGTCGCGCTCCTCATGCGGCGCAACAGGGACTGAAAGAGTGTCCGCTACGGCGACGCCAAGATCGTTCGAGTCTTTTAGAACAAACATGCGCATGCGAGCTATATATCACGTCCTATCTAACCGCGTTTGACGTGCATCAAAGACTTTCCAATGACGGCTAGTAAGCCTTTGGGTCACTGTGCCTACCCCTGAAAGGTGGGGCAATGATGTCGCGTGGATCTCAAGCGCCAATGAACAGTTCCAGAACCATAGCGGCATCTTCGCCAATGATGCCGCATGATGAAAACATGGCCATAGCGGGCAAGCTGCGCGACTACGCAGACCTCCTTAGTGCGCAGGGTGCTGACGGCTTCAGAGTTCGGGCCTATAGGCGCGGCGCCGACACTGTGGCGCATCTCGATCAACCTGCCAGCAAAATTCTCGCGCGCGAGGGCCGCGACGGGCTCGTTGCCCTGCCGTCGGCGTGATCGCGGAGATCACCGCGACCGGCCGTTGGTCGCAGCTGGAAAGACTGCGCGGTGAGCTTGCGCCAGAGATACTGTTCCGCACGATCCCCGGTATTGGTACTCAGCTGGCACGGCGTCTCGCCGAAGATGGACAACTTGAAACCCTCGAGGACCTGGAAAACGCACTTCAACATCGTGAACTTGTCAACAAAGGTTTTGGCAAGCGTCGTCAGGCAATGCTTGCCACCATGCTCGCCGAAAAACTCGGCCGTTCGGTGTTTGCGCGTCGCATGGAAAAGGCGCCATCTCCCCCTATTTCGCTGCTCCTGCAGGTAGACAGCATATATCATGAAAAGGCTGCTGCCGGTCAGTTACGTATTATCGCCCCCAAGCGCTTCAATCCTTCGAAAGAAGCATGGCTGCCAATTCTCCATGCTGGCCACGGCAAATGGCATTTCACGGCTCTGTATTCTAACACGGAGTTGGCACACAAGCTGGGCAAGACCCGCGACTGGGTAATCATCAACTATCAGGCTGAAGGGCAGCCGGAGGGCCGTTGTACTGTCGTAACCGAGACAAGCGGCCCACGGAGCGGCAAACGTGTCGTGCGCGGACGGGATGAAGAACAGAACATCGAGAAAGAACCCCATGACCAGAAGGGCAATTGACGTTGACGCAGAACGGCGCCAAATCGAGATCCCATTCGCAAAGGGCCTATCGATCCTAAACTTGTCCTGTGACAAATTCGCGAGGCGACATCTATCTAAGTCGCCGCTTAAACGTAGCCAACTTTCTTGTGCGCAGGTCAGCGAGCAGCAATCAACTCCAGCGCGCGCTCGGCTAACGCCGGCGTTCGGGCTGCGATGAAGCCCGAATTGCGCCAGCCCTCGGCGATCGAGTGCGATAAGCGGGAGCCGTCGGGGCGCAACATCAAGCCGCCCGCTGCCTCAATAAGGGCCTGTCCCGCCGCGACGTCCCATGTCATGGTGGGGGCGAGCCGAGGATAGATATCCGCCTCGCCGGTGGCGATCAAAGCCAACTTCAATGAAGATCCAAGCATGCGAACCAAACCAGGTCGCAATTCATCGATTAGTGCCCTGGTCTTGTCATCACAGTGCGACCGGCTCGCAAGAACAATTAGCTCAGCGCGCATAACAACGGTATCGCCGCGCACGGGACGTATACTTTGATGGCCCATGTGAGCCTCGCACTCGTAAGCCTGCCCCCCTGCGGCGAAGAATAATCTTCCGCTGACAGTGGCATATATGATTCCCATGGTGGGAAAGCCGTCGGCTACGAGCGCGATGTTAACTGTAAAGTCATCACGCCCTTCGATGTATTCGCGGGTGCCGTCGATGGGATCGACGACAAAGCAATATCTGGGTCCGGGAGTTTGAACTCGTATCGAGGAGAAGCTTTCTTCACCGATCATCGGGATTGCGGGATATAAATTGGAGAGAGCGCTTTTAATGATTCTTTCGCAGGCTACATCGGCAGCCGTCACCGGGGATGCATCGTCTTTCAGGCGCGGTCGCAGGCCATTTTTTCTGATCTGAATGACTACATTCCCGGCATTCTTCACAACTGGAAGCAGCTGTTTTGCCATGTCAATTTGCGCGGTAGAATCCACTATTCATCTGCCTCCGCGGCCGTGGCGCCCTCTCACGTGTCCTGATATGCCAACTTTCAGGCGAATAAAGTATTCGATCGTTTTTAGTAGCACTTACACGCGCCGGGCTGCTTGACCCAGATCAAGAAACATCACGCAGTTAACCTCCTCGATCAGCAAACGAGAGATAGCCATGTGCGCTGGACCGAAACCCGCGCCAAATGTCGGCATCATTTCAAGACAACATTTGATGCGGATCAATGACCGGCTCCCCTTTCCAATCCATCTTATTCAAAAGAGGAAATTATCATGTTCAGTCACATACTCATTCCGACCGATGGCTCCGCACTTGCTACGCTGGCAGTTGATAAAGGCATCGAGTTCGCACGGGACGCAAACGCGGGCGTAACAATTATCACGGTCATAGAACCGTTCCACATTGCCACTGCAAACGCCAAACAAATTAATAGGACGCGCGGTGAATATGAAAAATTTGTGCGCATGGAAGGAGCAAGGGCTCTCACAGATGCCGAATTGAAAGCCAAGCAGATTGGCGTTTCATGCCGATCGGTTCAGGTCGAAAGCGATGAACCTTTTCAGGCTATCATCGACGCGGCCGAAAAGAACAGCTGCGATCTAATCATGATGGCTTCCCATGGGCGGAGGGGCATCGGCGCGCTTTTATTAGGCAGCGTGACGCAGAAAGTTCTCACCCACTCGAAAATTCCTGTTCTCGTTTACCGCTGAACTGTCTTCTGTTCTGTTGGGTCTCAATCGAGTGCGCGTAAGTAACGTGAAGCTCACTGTATAAATAGCGATTTTTGCTGCATCACATAAGGCGGCAAATTCCACTCTTTCGACCGCTAGTAACGTATCTCAGACGCCGCCCGCCATTCAACTCCTATTGAACTTGTCGTGGTCGCATTGAATGCAGCCACAAACCTTGCCGCATGCTCAGGTGGCGAGATGCTTTTCGATTTCCGGGATCGGTAATTTGACGAGATCTTTGGCAATTTCCGCGATGACAGTCACGCGCGTGGAAGGCAAGAGGTGTTCGCGCAAAGTGCCGAGCGCTTTGGGCGGTGCGATCAACATAAGCT
>NZ_JBBNAN010000208.1:0-9609 GCF_037994405.1 Phyllobacterium sp. | reverse complement strand
CCCCCTCACCAGTGTTTCCGTATGGTTGCGCAAAGCGACAGGGTTTGTTGTGCTGATTTCGCCGGCTCCACAATCGTGTTTCTGGCCGGCGGGCCGAGATCGCGGAAATCACTTGTTTGCCGACGCTCATGATCGGCAGCTTGCGACCACATGGCCGGCTCATCGAGACGTTGTCGCCGTGGGCACGCCGGGGATCAGCTGAACAGTATGTCAAACAGCAACTTGAAGTTCAAAACAAGGATAATTCCCGCGACGATCCAGGCCAAAACGGCAAGCCACATGGGGATGACAAATTTACCCATTTTTCGCTTGTCCGAAACAAACTTGACCAATGGGATGACAGCGAAAGGAAGCTGCATCGAGAGAATGACCTGACTGAAGACAAGCAGCTGAGCTGTCCCTCTCTCTCCGTAAAACGCGGTGACCACCACAACTGGGACGATGGCAATGCCCCGCGTGAGCAGCCGTCTTGCCCAGCGCGGAATGCGCAGGCGAAGGAAGCCTTCCATAACGATCTGGCCAGCCAGGGTTGCCGTTACTGTTGAATTGAGTCCTGATGCCAGAAGCGCAACGGCAAACAGCGTAGAGGCGATCCCAAGGCCGAGGAGCGGTGATAGTAGTTCAAAGGCTTGACCGATTTCAGCCACATCGGTTCTGCCGTTGGCATGGAAGGCGGTGGCTGCAACGATGAGTATCGCCGCATTGATGAAGAGTGCCAGCATGAGAGCGATGGTGCTGTCAGCTGTCGCCCATTTGATTGCTTCCTTGCGACCACTGTCATTACGCTCATAGGCGCGGGTCTGGACGATGGAGGAATGCAGGTAGAGATTGTGCGGCATCACTGTAGCGCCAATGATGCCAATGGCGATGTAAAGCATTGCCGGATTGGTCACGATTTCCCGAGATGGCAAGAATCCGCCCAGGACTGCGGCGACGGGAGGGGCGGCCGCGAAGATCTGTACCGCAAAGCAGACAGCAATGATGATCAACAGCGAAATAATGAACGCTTCCAGGAAGCGGAAACCCTTATTCATCAAAAGGAGCAATAGGAATGCGTCGAGCGCGGTGATCAATGCGCCTCCGATGAGCGGGATGCCGAATAATAGCTGCAATGCAATTGCTGTTCCGATGACTTCGGCGAGATCGCAGGCAATGATTGCCAACTCACATGCAATCCACAGCATGAAGTTTACGGGGCGCGAGAAATTGTCGCGGCAAGCTTGCGCCAGATCCCGGCCCGTCACGATCCCCAGCCTTGCCGCCAGCGATTGCAACAAGATGGCCATCAGGTTGGAGAGAAGGATGACCGTCAACAGCGTGTAACCAAACTGCGATCCGCCCGCGAGGTCCGTCGCCCAGTTGCCCGGATCCATGTACCCGACTGAGACCATGTAGCCCGGACCGACGAAAGCCAGGAACCGCCTGATCCAGTGCCCACCCGTCGGTACATTGATCGTCGAATTTACTTCCGCGAGGCTCGGACGCAAATCCTCGTCGGGGCTGGAAAAGCCCCATTCTGACCGTGCTGTGGCAGTGAGTTGAGTTTCAGACATGACGGCCTTTCGGGAGCTGATATTTGGTGGGAACTACGCCTATGCTCAACATTATGCCCTATGCTATACTGGATTGCATAGGGCATTTTTATGGCGACATACGTCATTTTGATTCAACACTTGAATGACGGTTACAGCGATAGCCACAGGAACAGCGCCCGGACGGAAACGATGTACTGATCGCGTACTGGATCGATTGCATGAACATGAGACCTGACGATTGGCCGACCAACGAGTCCGAGGGTTTGCTGGTGGACCCCAGTACCCAGACGGATGAACCCGCCACAATCGCCGGACGGAGCTGGTCGAGGACTATATCGGACCGATAGCGGACGTCCGTAATACCTGCGAAAAATGGTCAGCTAGGGAGGGGCGGGGGATTTGGATGGGAAGCGGTCGTTAGCTATGCAACCGTCGAATACGGCCTTTGGCCGTCAGGTCCAGGATCTGTGCGACGATGATATTGGATCGTGCTGCTCGCGCAACGCGTCGGCTGACTGACGAACTACTTCTGAAATCTCCAAGAGCTGTTTGGCAATTGGGCTCGTCTTGCGCCATATCATGCCAATCGTCCGCGAAGGCTGGGGACTCTTGAAGCGGGCGACAGATACTGACGCCGAGCGCGTCTCCACCGCCACTGCCATTTCTGGGATCAAAGTAACACCGATGCCAGCGCTCACCATTTGGACCAGGGTGGACAGAGAGCTACCGTCCAGCAACTCGCGTGGTCGTGCCGAATGCATACTGCAGAACGACAGAGCCTGATCGCGGAAACAATGCCCCTCTTCCAACAAAAGCAGCCTCATTTCGCGTAGCGTTTCGCGATTGGGCACCGGCTTTCCCTCATCGTCCCCTGGCCGGACCAGCACAAAATTCTCCGCAAACAGCACAACTTCCGTCAACGAAGGTTCGGACACGGGCAGGGCAACAATAGCCGCGTCAAGCCGTCCTTCCGCCAGCTCTTGGATCAGCTTCTGCGTTAGCGTCTCGCGCACGTGAATATCAAGGCCGTCATGCACGCGGGCTAGGTTGCCGATAATTGTAGGCAGCAGGTAGGGCGCAATCGTCGGGATCACGCCTATCCGCAGCCGTCCCACCAGTCGGTCTCGCGAGGCGCGCGCCAAGTCGCCCAGTTCATCTACCGAACGCAGGATGTCGCGCACGCGCAGGGCAAACTGTTCTCCGAAGTTGGTCAACCGGATCTGCCGCGCGCCTCTTTCGAAGAGCTCTGTGCCCAGCGCTTCTTCCAATTCCTTGATCTGCACCGAGATGGCAGGCTGAGAGATCGCACAGGCATCGGCCGCGCGTCCGAAGTGGTTATGTCGTGCCAATGCTTCGAAATAACGAAGCTGCTTCAGTGTCAGGTTTGTCATAACGGCATCTTATCTCTGCAATCAATAAATCCAACTTAAATTAATCATGCCGCTCTGGTATAAGATTCGAAAAGGAGATCAAGAGCAGCTGATGTCACAACCGCCTTGCATCGTGGGTATGGGTGGTGCGCAGGTCGCTGATGTCCAGATTTTCCAGGTGGCTGGCGCGCTCGGGCATCCTTTGCTGTAGGAGTCTTGTTCAAGGCAGCCTCCGAGCAGTAGGACATTCGACGTTTTTGGTACTTGGTCATCGCGCTGGCCATGAAACGGGCCGTCTTCAAGGGCATTAATCGTCCTTGTTCACGGATGAGTTCAATCAACGTAGCAACGATCGGAGAGAAAGATGGACGCAAACACTGATGAAAAGAGCGCGGGCAATTGCCCGGTCGTGCACGCAACTATTTCCAGGGCCAACCGGGATTGGTGGCCGAACCAGCTGAACCTCCAGGTTCTCCACCAGCACTCCGCACTGTCCAATCCGATGGGCGAGGCGTTCGACTATGCCAAAGAGTTCAAGAGCCTCGACTTGAACGCCGTGATCAAGGACCTTCATGCTTTGATGACGGACTCGCAGGAGTGGTGGCCAGCCGACTTTGGCCACTACGGGCCGCTGTTCATCCGGATGGCATGGCACAGCGCCGGCACGTACCGCATCGGCGACGGCCGCGGCGGTGCCGGAGCCGGCCAGCAGCGCTTCGCGCCGCTGAACAGTTGGCCGGACAACGTGAATCTCGACAAGGCGCGCCGGCTGCTGTGGCCGATCAAGCAGAAATACGGCCGGAAGATCTCCTGGGCCGACCTTATGATTCTCGCGGGCAACGTTGCTCTCGAGTCGATGGGCTTCAAGACGTTCGGTTTCGGCGGCGGGCGAGAGGATGTGTGGGAGCCTGAAGAGGATATCTACTGGGGTCCCGAAGGCCAGTGGCTGGCGGACGAGCGCTACAGCGGCGACCGTGATCTTCAGAATCCTCTCGGTGCTGTGCAGATGGGTCTGATCTACGTCAATCCGGAAGGGCCGAACGGCACGCCTGATCCGATCGCCGCGGCGCGGGACATTCGCGAGACCTTCGCGCGCATGGCAATGAACGATGAGGAGACCGTCGCGCTCATCGCCGGCGGACACACCTTCGGAAAGACCCATGGCGCCGGCGACGCGACGCTGGTGGGCTCGGAACCGGAAGGCGCCAGCATCGAAGAGCAGGGCCTCGGCTGGACGAGCAAATTTGGCACCGGCAAAGGTGCCGACACGATTGGCAGCGGCCTGGAAGTGATCTGGACCACGACCCCAACGAAGTGGAGCAACAACTTCTTCGCCAACCTGTTCGGCTACGAATGGGAACTGACCAAGAGCCCGGCCGGCGCGCACCAATGGACGCCGAAGGGCGGCGCAGGCGCAGGCACGGTGCCGGATGCCCACGACGCAGCAAAGCGTCACGCGCCCTCCATGCTGACCACTGACCTCGCCTTGCGGCTCGATCCTTCCTACGAAACGATCTCAAGGCGCTTCTATGAGAATCCGGATCAGTTCGCGGATGCATTTGCCCGGGCGTGGTTCAAGCTGACGCACCGCGACATGGGCCCGATCGTGCGCTATCTCGGCCCGCTTGTTCCGAAAGAGGAACTGTCCTGGCAAGACGCCATTCCTTCCGTGGATCATGTCCTGATCGACGAGGAGGACGTTGCCGCCCTGAAGGTGAAGATCCTCGCATCTGGCCTTTCGGTGCCCCAGCTGGTCACGACGGCTTGGGCGTCTGCCTCGACGTTCCGTGGCTCCGACAAGCGCGGTGGCGCGAACGGCGCGCGCATTCGCCTCGCGCCGCAAAAGGATTGGGACGTCAACCAGCCGGCTCAGCTGGCGACGGTTCTTGAGAAACTCGAAGCGGTCCAGAAGGAGTTCAATGCTTCGCAGTCCGGCGACAAGAAAGTTTCGCTTGCCGACCTGGTCGTTCTTGGCGGCTGCGCGGCAATCGAGAAGGCCGCGAAGGACGCCGGACATTACGTGACGGTTCCCTTCACACCCGGGCGCATGGACGCGTCGCAGGACCAGACGGACGTCCACTCCTTTGCTCCGCTTGAACCGACCGCTGACGGTTTCCGCAACTATCTCCGCGGCAAGCAGCGCTTGTCCGCTGAGGAGCTGTTGGTGGATCGGGCGCAATTGCTGACGCTGACGGCGCCTGAGACGACTGTGCTCGTCGGCGGCCTGCGCGTCCTGGGCGCAAATGCCGAACAGTCCAAGCACGGCGTCTTAACCAAGCGACCTGAAACGCTGACGAACGACTTCTTCCTCAACCTGCTCGATATGGACACGGAGTGGAAGGCGACATCGGACGCCAAGGACGTGTTCGAAGGACGCGACCGGGCGACAGGCGAACTCAAGTGGAGCGGTACCCGCGTAGACCTCATCTTCGGCTCGCACTCCCAACTGCGCGCCCTCGCTGAAGTCTATGCGTGCGCGGACTCGAACGAGAAGTTTGTGAACGACTTCGTGGCGGCGTGGAACAAGGTGATGAACCTGGACCGTCCCGAACTTGCCTGATCTGGGCGCAAGGGCGCGCTCGGGGGCTGCTGAAGCCTCAGAGCGTCGGTCCGGAGAGATAGAATCCATGCCTGCGATCGCCTAGGTCGCCCGCAGGAACATCTGATGCCGGGCGGCGTTTCAAAGCCAATTGAAACGCCGCCTTGCCGTAGGCACCTGACAACTCGGCTGCGACACATTCGGGTTTTGGTCGGCTCACTGTCCGCTCAGCCAGCAACGCAGTCAGTCAGAGCTTGTGCGCGAGACGTCTATTCCCACCCTTCGGCGACATTGAGTAGTTCGCACAAATTCTACGTTCCAAGTTCCACTTCGGCGCAAAACGCTGCAAACGAGCGTCGGCGTGAGCTGATGCCTGGGCCAAAGACGGATATGCATTCACGCTCTTTTTGTCGGAGGAGCTATTAGAATGTCTCCACCCAAGGCCGCACCTCGATTTCCCAACTCCACGCGCTCCGCGGTTGACGTAGGAGGGCAAGGTAAGTCTGCGCGATTGCATCCGGGTCGAGGGTACTGTCCACGTGGTCAACCGGATCGGGGTGAGCGGCACTGCGGATGCTCCCATCGATCACCACGTGGGCGACGTGAATCCCTTGCGGTGATAATTCACGGGCGGCACTTTGGGCCAGGCCGCGAAGTGCAAATTTGCCCATTGAGAAAGCGGCCGAGCGGGCAAAGCCCTTTACGCTGGCGGTTGCTCCTGTGAAGAAGATTGCGCCGTTGCGGTCTACAAGCATCCGTTTTGCTGCTTGTTGGGCAACCAGAAAGCCCCCGTATGCGGAAATCTCTATCGCCTTGCGCACAGTTTCGGGAGCAAGATCTGTGAGCCGCCCGGGCACCCGCGAGGAAGCATTATAGATCACAATGTCAGGCGCGCCGATCCGTGCGTCCACCTGATCGAATAGCTGAATGACCTCCCTGGGGCTGGATGCATCAACGGCAAATGTTTCAGCGCCAACTTGCGCTGCCAGCGGTTCCAGTTTGCCGGCGTTGCGGGCGGCCAGACCAACTTTGATTCCCTCGGCGACCAGAAGACGGCAGAGAGAAGCGCTGAGGCCGATTCCTGCGCCCACGATGAGGGCGGTGCGATAGGGAAGCGGTGTCGTCATGTCAGTAATCCCCTGCATTCTGGCTTAAAACCAGAAAACGATCTGAACAGTGAATTGCCCGACCTTAACCGATCAGACCCACCAAAGCACCCGTTCCATTGGCGCTGAGCTCGGCTCTCAGAACCGATGGGCTTATGCAGTCTCCTCAGGCACGAGACCATCGAACACTTCAAGCATTGCGTCGGCAATCGCCTTGCCCAGTGCTGCACCAGATTCTTTCAGCGCTGCCTCATCCATATCACGCGCGGCCAAAGCAAGGGCCGATCCTTCAGACATGACGATTTCCTGGGCCCGCTCAATCGCCCAAAGGGCAAAATCGCTTCGTGTGCTAATTTCGATTGTTTCCATGGTGACAGGCCTTCTCCAAGCAATCCGGATACGGAGCGACCCGGCAGTAAAAGAGGGCCGATATATGACCGGCTCAATGCATGCGGCGGGCTGCTCGGTATCAGATTTTAACAAGCATGGCTGTGACGTACATGAAGGCGGTCCCCGCCGCTAGCCCGCAAAACGCCGACGGTGCCAGCAACGCACTCATTCCTTGGTCGCGCGTGCGCACGATCAGTGCGCTGACTTCGACAATGACCTGAGCTATCGCGCCCGCACCGATCGCCAGGGCAATTGCCGTCCATTGCGGCGCATAAGCGAGGCTGCCGACCCATATGCCTGTGACGGCAGGCCCCCCCGCCAACAGCGCCAATCCAACGAAGGTGGCGAGGGTGACACGGATCTTCAGTAACGGTGCGGCAATGCCGATACCCTCGGTGATGTTGTGTAGCGTGAACCCAAGGACAAGGAAGCTACCCAGTCCGGCCGCGCCCGCCGCAAAGGCTGCGCCGATAGCCAATCCTTCACCGAAATTGTGCAGACCAATGCCAAGGGCGATATAGGTCGCCAACGCGATACCCTTTGGGGTGCCACGCCGCCGTCCGATCGCCATCAATACGAGAAAACTGGCCATGGCAATCAGAACAACCATAACGTTGCCCTGGAATATTGCCGCGGACTTGTCCGCGAACTCGAGAGCCTCGACAACCGTGTCGACCAGCAGGAATGCAAGCAGGCCGACAGTCATCGCCAGAAGAAACGTCATCGTTCCATACCCTGCACCGCGCAGGGCCGGGTAGCACATCAGACCGACCGCAACGGGCAGAATTCCCACGAATGCACCGAGAACCGCCTGAAACCAGAGGCTGCCGGAGGTTGTTGCCGGAGACGGTACCGCCACGGCAATCTCGTGTTCGAATGTCGCGCCTGTGTTGGTGACGAAAGTTATTTTGTGTGCCTCTCCTAGCATCCAGGGAAAGGGCAGGGTGATCCAGGCGGTGCCGCCCCTGGCGATCGGTCCTGGCGGTACCTGCTTGAATTCCCAATAGGCTGCATCGACCTGAACCTGCGCGATCATCATCGGATCCGAGCCGCCGGCCCGAATCAACAATTTGATGCCTTCCTGATCGAGCATCGTGCGTTCGATGGTAAGGTTTTCGACAGGGGGCGCACCGTTGTTGAAATTCTGTAATGGATTCGTCTGCAAGAGCCAGACCATGGCCGCAAGCAAGACGGCAAGAGGCAAAAGAAGCCAGAGGAAGCGAGACAGACCCGGCCCCTTTGGTGCGGCGACAGATGACGTGGTGTCTATGGGTTCGTTTCTCATGCCAGGGTCTCTCTGACATCGAACATGCCCATCCAGCCGAGTTCGGTGAACTCGGATTGATGGGCGTGGAACATATAGAGCCCCGGCTCGTGCTCCTTGAAAGTAAACTCAAGAATGCCGCGCTGGGCCTGGCACTGCATGATCAGGTCAACGGTCTTCAAAGTCGGCGTCAGGGTCGTGCCCTGATCGTAGTAGTCGAAGAAATTGCCGTGCAGATGGAAAGAGTTGATGGGATCGAATTCGGTGATGTTGACAAGATAAATGCGAACCGGACGGTTGCGGTCGATCTTGATGGGTTCCTTCGCATAGCAATGCGCAATTGTGTTGCAGGCATAGAATTCGTTTTCGCCATCGAAGTTTGTGTCGAATGCGTTCATGATCATGGCCATTTCCTGCCATTGGCCATTTTCGGGAGAACCGAATAGACGCGAACTTGCAACGTCGCTCTGGTCGGGATGGAGAGCGGGATCGGGATCGATCACAAACAGGCCGTACATGCCCTTGTGGATGTGCCTTGCAAGCGGAAGCGCGTGGCAATGATAAAGATGGCAGCCGAACGGCTTCGCATTGAATTCATACAGGAACTCTTCACCGGGCTCGATGACGCCTGCGCCAGGCACACCATCCATACGCGCTGAATGGATCCCATGGAAATGCAGCGAGTGCGGATGAGAGCCGTTGTTTCGAAATAGAATGTTGAGACGCTCTCCTTCGGTTGCGCGAAGTGCGGGTCCTGGAACCCTTCCATTGTAGGTCCATGCCGGAAACATCACTCCCGGAGCGATTTCGATTTCTTTTTCCTCGGCGGTGATCTCGAACGTGCGCAGTTTTCGCCCATCGGGAAGTTCACTGACGACCCCCGTGTACCAATCCGTCAGCATTGAAGTTGGATCGAAGCCATTGCGGGCATAGTCGACCGAGCCGACGGTGATCATTGCACCATGCGCCGATTTGTGGGCAGGGGAGGCAGCATCGACGTTTGGTGCCGCACCCGCGTGATCTTCGTGGGCGTTCCGTGCCGCCGCGCTGCTCGAACAGATGGCCGTTGCTCCGATCGTCGCGATACTTCCACCTAACAGACGCCGCCTGTTTAGATTCGTCTGTGCCCATTTCAGCATTGGTTCGTCGCAACTCCAGTTAGCACTCCAAATGAAGTAAAGCATTATGCCTACATTATAGCAAGTGCTATATCTCACTTTCAGCATGTCGAGATTTTTTTGGAACGGAAATTTGCAGATTGAATTGGAACAATAGCCGAGGCTATGATAGATACATAACGTCTTTAAAAGTTTCCGGAAGGTGAAGCTCACATGAGGCCTGACGATTGGCCGACCAACGAGTCCGAGAGTTTGCTGGTGGACCCCAATACCCAGAAGGAAAGTTT
>NZ_JBBNAN010000207.1:0-17936 GCF_037994405.1 Phyllobacterium sp. | reverse complement strand
CCTCTACACAGCTCTTGGTCTCGCCGTCGCTCTCGCCGTAGCGGCTCCAGCACTTGTTACCGGCGCCAACGCCGCTGCAGCAACAACAACGGCTGCTCCGACGTCGACAGTCAAGACGCCAGCGCACAAGCACCATGTAAAGAAGGTGCACAAGACCACCACGCACACGAAGAAGCCAGCTGCGAAGACAATGTAATCTTCATACGGCTCAACATTTTTCGTTGTGTTAGGAGCTATGCCGGTTATGGGAGACCATCGCCGGTATAGCTTTTTTGCAGTTCGGCTCTCCTGCCTGAACCTTATCGATCGCAAGTTTTGTTATCCAAATTTCCTTTCCCGGCGTAAAATTGCTGTGGTGATTCTCCTGCGAAGCATGGATTGAGGAATCCACGGCCGGGCGAACATCGTGTCGAAACCGGTTATGGAGCTTGGCTATGGGCGGAGAAAGTCTTCTGGTTTTTCTATTGGTTGGTTTGGTTGCGGGCTGGCTTGCCAGTCAGCTCGTCCGCGGTGGTGGTTTTGGTCTCGTGGGTGACCTGATTGTGGGTGTTATCGGAGCCTTCATTGCCGGATATCTGTTTCCGCGGCTCGGCATCTCGCTTGGTAGTGGCATTCTCGGTGCCATCATCGCGGCAACAATCGGAGCGGTCATCCTGCTCTTCATACTTCGCGCAGTTAAGCGCGCCTGAATTTGCCTGAGCTCAGAAACAAAAAGCCTCCGAACCGCAATGGCTCGGAGGCTTTCTTTTTAATGCCAGGCTTTTAGGACCGGCCAAACTCCGGCTCGGCATCCGGCAACGGCTGCCTATCTGTCTCGGCCGCCACATCCTTCTTGGAAATGAAGGTGTAGAACATTGGCACCACGAAGAGCGTGAAGATCGTTCCGACGAGAATGCCGGAGAAAATAACCAGACCGATCGAATAGCGGGCCGCTGCACCGGCACCCGTCGCCGTGATTAGCGGGATAACGCCGAGCGCCATCGCCGCTGTGGTCATCAGGATCGGGCGGAGCCGCGTCTTTGCTGCAAGAATGATCGCATCATGCCGGGAAATACCGTGCAGTTCACGCTGTTGGTTGGCAAACTCCACCATCAGAATACCATGCTTGGTGATAAGACCCACAAGCGTGATCAGACCCACCTGCGTGTAGATATTCAGCGTACCCAAGCCGATATTGAGCGGAACGATTGCCCCGAAGATCGACAGCGGTACCGACATCATGATGATGAATGGATCGCGGAAGCTTTCGAACTGCGCGGCAAGCACCAGATAGATGACGATCACGGCGAGCACGAAGGCTATCAGAATCGTGCTTCCCTGCCCGATTTCCAGACGCGATTGTCCGGAATAATCCATGAAGAACCCATCCGGCATCAAAGGCTTAGCCGAATTGATAACGGTCTGCAGACCCTGACCGGTCGTAACACCCGGCAGCGGCAATGCTGAAATCGTTGCCGAGTTTAGCTGGTTGAACTGCTCAATGGCTGCCGGCGAAGCGTTCTCGGTAACCTTGATCACCGCCGACAACGGCACCATCTCGCCAGACGCACTCTTGACGAAATACTGGCCAAGCTTCTCAGGATTCGATCTATAGTCCTGGGGCACCTGCGGGATGATGTCGTAGCTGTTGGAGTCCCGGTCGAATTTCGAGATCTTGCCACCACCAACGAGCAGGCCGAGCGTCTGGCCAATATCACTCACCGGCACACCCAGGGCAGATGCGCGATCGCGATCGATTGTTACCGTAACCTGCGGTGCATTGAAGGACAGCGAGTTCTGCACGATGATGAACTGCCCGGAAGCCTGCGCCTTTTTCTTGATTTCCTCGGCTACTTCGAACACCTTGTCGGCTGGACCGGTGGACTGGATCACGACCGAAATCGGCAAACCACCGCCGGTACCTGGCAAGGTTGGCGGCGCAAAGATGAAGGCTTCAGCACCGGCGACCGGACTGATCATCCCCTGCAGTTCCTGCTGCAATTGCTTCTGCGACTTGTCGCGCTGCGTCCAATCCTTGAACACCCAGATCGCAAATGCCGAGTTGGTGGTGCCCAGGCCGAGAATATTGAACCGGGCCTTCAGCTCCGGCAAATCCTTGGTCAATGCATCGATCTGGTCTGCATAGAGCTTGGTATAGTCCGACGTCGCATATTGCGGCGCATTGACGATCGCAAACAGTGCACCTGAATCCTCTTCCGGAGCGAGTTCCGAACTGGTCTTGGTGAACAGGAATCCCGTCAATGCAACAAGGGCGATAACGATGAACAGCGTTACGGGCCGAACGTTAAGCGATCCCGCAACCCGTCGTTCATAGGCGCCTTCGAGCCAGCCAAAGCTGCTGTCGACAATGCGCTGGAATCGGCTGTGTCCGCCCGCACGCAACAACAATGCGCACATCATGGGTGATACGGTCAAAGCCGCTACACCGGAAATAATAACAGCCCCCGCAAGCGTGAACGCAAACTCACGGAACAGCGAGCCAGTCAACCCTCCGGTAAATCCGAGCGGAGCAAACACGGCCGCAAGCGTGATGGTCATCGCCACGATTGGTCCGGTGATCTCTTTCATGCCCTTCAATGCGGCATCGATCGGTCTTAGTCCCTCTTCGATATGGCGATGGATATTCTCCAGGACCACGATCGCGTCGTCGACCACGAGACCAATGGCCAGAACCATTGCGAGAAGTGACAGCAGGTTGATCGAATAGCCGAGCAGGAACAGGAAGAAACACACCCCGACCAGCGAAATCGGAATTGTCACGACCGGAATGATGACCGAGCGGAAAGACCCGAGGAAGAGCAGGATCACGAGGACAACGATAAGAACCGCTTCACCGATGGTCTTGAACACCTCGTGGATCGACGAACTGATCTGCTCAGTCGCGTCGTAGAGCATGATGATCGACATGCCTTCCGGAAGGGTCGCCTGAATCGATGGCAACTCCTTGCGAACAGCTGCCGTCATGTCGATAGGATTGGCAGCTGGCGTCGGGAAAATACCGAGGAACGTGCCGCTGGACCCGTTGAATGTGACGATCGTATCCTTGTTGACGGCGCCGAGCTCGATGCGCGCAACATCGCGTAAACGCACGATGTTGTCGCCGTCGGACTTGATCGGCATGGCGCCGAAAGCTTCAGGCGTCTGCAGCGTCGTCTTCAACGTGATCGGCGAAGCCGTGTAAAGGTTTTCCACCTTGCCCGGAGCCGACAGGAAGTTCGACTGGTTGATCGCCGTCAACACTTCCGAAGCCGTCGTCTTACGAGCGGCAAGCTTGATTGGATCGATCCACACGCGCATGGAGAAGACCTGGCCGCCGAGAATCTGTGCATCCGCGACGCCCTGGATTGTCGACATGCGCGGCTGGATAACACGTTCCAGATACTCGGTGATCTGCTCGCTCGTCATGTTCGGGTTCTGCACGGCCAGATACATGGTCGCGAAGTCCTGACCCGTACCCTTGGTGATGACCGGGTCTTCGGCTTCAGTCGGCAGATCGCCACGAACCTGGTTGACCTTGGAGATCACCTCGGTCAAGGCGGCATCAGGATCAGCGCCGAGCTTCATCTGGACCGTCACCGTGCTCGATGACGGAGCGGAAGACGATGTCACATAGTCAATGTTCTCGGTCGTCGTCACGGCTTTCGCGATCGGCGCAGAGATGAATCCCTGCATCAGGTCCGCGCTGGCGCCCGCATAAGCGGTCTTGATGGTAATGACCGTCTCCTCGACCTTCGGATATTCGCGAACCGAAAGGTTCACCAGCCCCTGCGCGCCGAGGAGGATGATCATCAGGGCGACAACCGTCGAGAGAACAGGACGGCGAATGAATATGTCTGAGAAATTCATTTTGTTGGCAGTCCTGCGTCAGTGGTTTTTGCTGGATTCACATCGTTGGCGATCTTCACCGTTGCACCGGGGCTCAAACGGTTTTGGCCGGCAGTAACAACAATGTCGCCCTTCTTAATGCCTTTGGTGATTTCGACCACCAGTCCCGAACGGCGTCCGGGGGTAACAAAGACCTGAGCCACGACAAGCTTTGGCTCTTTCTTCTCAGCAGCGGAGTCGGTCGGCTTTGCTGCATCCGCCGCGTTTGCCGCGCCTGCTGGCTTTGTAGTATCGGCCGGCTTTGGCGTATCAGCAGGCTTCGCTTCGTCCGGCGCTGAACGAACCACGAAAACATAATCACCATAAAGACTTGAGACCAGTGCGGTCTGCGGCAAGGTGTAGACGTCGTCTTCCTTTGGAAGCGTTACCCGAACCTGAGCAAACTGGCCGGGACGCAGTTTTCCTTCCGGATTATCGACCTTCGCACGGACGGAAACCAAGCGCGTCGCCGGGTCAATCCTCGGTTCGATAGCAGTAATCTCTCCGGGGAAGTTTATGTCGCTATCCGTCAAACCGAGTCTTATCGGCTGGCCGATCTTGATTTGGCTGAGATTCTGCTCCGGCACCGTGAAATCCACGCGCATCGTGGCAAGATCCTGCAAACTCACAACCACTGTACCTGGTGAAAGATACTGGCCAAGTTCGATACGCGGAATACCGACAGTGCCCTTGAACGGCGCCTTGAGCAATTTCTGGTCCATCACTGCCTGCAATTTGGCAATCTCGGCCTTCTTGGCAAGAGATGCCGATTGCGCCTCGTCGACGCTCGATACGGCACCAACCCCGCGGGTATTCAGCGTACGCGCACGTTCCAGAGTCTGGTCGAGCAACACGTTCTGAGCCTGGGCGGCAACAATGTCGGCTTTCTCGATGGCATCATCGAGTTGCAGCAAGGGAGCACCCTTCTCGATAATCTGGTTGGCGGTGAACGGAATGTCCTTGACGATACCGGCGACCTCGACTGACAGCTCAACACCTTGGATGGCGCTGACTGTACCAATTGCTTCGATTTCAGGCGTCCACGCACCTGGCTCGACCGTGTAGGTCGATACTGGCGCGGCCGGCTGCTGCATGGTCGCAAAGAAATCCTTGATCGCCTTGTCCCGGAACAGATTGAAGCCAACCAACCCAACCCCGATGAGAATTACAAATAGGAGAGCGATAACGGGAACGATGTAGCGCTTAATCATCGGGGAACTGCTCCGGAACAAAACAATGGCCAGCAAGTGTGTCTGCCAGCCTGTCTACAAGAATAAGATTACATGGACTTGATTGCCACGCGCAAACTACTGTACCGTCTGGACGGTAATGTCAATATGGGTTGGGCACCTCTCCTAAATCGAAAGTGTTAGAATGACAGCGGATATCCTCTCGACAAAAGACAAGATCTTGCAGGCGGCGGCCGAAATCGCCAAGGAAGTGGGGCCAGTGCACCTCTCCCTTGATGCGGTGGCACGGCGAGCGGGTCTTTCAAAGGGAGGATTGCTCTATACGTTT
Source organism: Phyllobacterium sp. (assembly GCF_037994405.1). Lineage (GTDB taxonomy): Bacteria > Pseudomonadota > Alphaproteobacteria > Rhizobiales > Rhizobiaceae > Phyllobacterium. Next base: position 12,554 of record NZ_JBBNAN010000207.1, on the reverse strand, counting down.
CCGACGAAGGCCAAACTGCTTGAAGCCCTCGTGGAGCAACACGTTTCTGAATTTGACGAATCACTTCGCAAAGAAGAAGCCGCTAGAAATCACGGCCAAAACAGTGTCGTGCTGGCCTGTATCGCCGTCTATCGCGCGGAGTTTCTTTGCAACGAACCCGAACCTTCCGGCATTCTTGCGGCGATTGCCAGTGACCCTGGCTTTCTCGAACCAATTCGCCGCTACAACAAGCAGCTAGTCCAGCGAATGCGCGAAAATGCCGAGGATCCGACGCTGGCGATGATGGTTTTCCTGACGATCGAGGGTTTGCGTAGCTTGAAACTCTTTGAAATGAACGTGGTCAACCGGGATGAGCAGATCGCAGCGATCGACCGGCTCAAAAACCTGTTCGAGCCTGAAGACATAGACACAGCGCCGGTGGCCGCCACCGTTTGATCAGGATACTGCCGCTATATCACCCCGCGCCCACGCCGCCTGCGTCTCTTCGGTGAAGGCGTTGTAGCGCGTGCCTTCAATCGCATCGCGGATTGCCTGCATCAATTGCTGGTAATAGGAAAGATTGTTCCATGTCAGCAGCATGGCGCCCAGCGCCTCACCCGATTTCACCAGATGATGCAGATAGGCGCGGCTGTAATCTCGCGCAGCTGGACAAGAAGACTCCTCGTCGAGCGGCCGCGGGTCGTCCGCGTGCCTCGCATTGCGCAAATTGATCTTACCGCGGCGGGTGAATGCAAGGCCATGCCGCCCTGCCCGCGTCGGCATCACGCAATCGAACATATCGATACCGCGCGCCACCGATTTCAGAATGTCGTCCGGTGTACCTACGCCCATGAGATAACGCGGCTTTTCGCTTGGTAGTTCCGCACAGGTGATGTCGAGCATTTCCAGCATGACTTCCTGCGGCTCGCCGACAGCGAGCCCGCCGACCGCATAGCCCTTCAAATCCATGGCTTTCAGTGCTTGCGCCGAACGGATGCGCAGATCGACAACGTCGCCGCCCTGCACGATGCCAAACATGGCCTTGCCCGGCTGGTCGCCAAAGGCCGCCTTGCAGCGATCTGCCCAGCGCAGCGAGAGTTCCATCGCTCGCTGAATATCCTTCGGTGTGGAAGGCAGGGCCACGCATTCGTCGAGCTGCATCTGGATATCCGAATCGAGCAGTCCCTGGATCTCGATCGAGCGCTCGGGGCTCATCTCATAGGCACGGCCATCGATATGCGAACGGAACGTCACGCCCGTTTCGGTGAGTTTGCGCAACTGCGCCAATGACATGACCTGAAACCCGCCGGAATCCGTCAGGATAGGCCCCTGCCACCGCGCAAATTCATGCAGGCCACCGAGTTTCGCGACCCGTTCGGCGCTCGGCCGCAGCATCAGATGATAGGTATTGCCAAGGATGATGTCGGCACCAAGATCGCGCACCTGATCCATATACATGGCCTTGACGGTACCGCCTGTACCAACCGGCATGAAGGCAGGGGTACGCACCATTCCACGCGGCATGGTGATTTCACCGCGCCGCGCCTTGCCATCGGTGGCAATCAGTTTGAATTCAAAATTTTCACTTGTCATGATGCGGATCGCCATAACAGGCTTGCATCGCCATAGGAATAGAAGCGGTAGTTATTTTTGATCGCGTATTCATAGGCCGCATGCATGCGCTCGAAACCGCTGAAGGCCGAAACCAGCATGAACAGCGTCGAGCGCGGCAAATGAAAATTCGTCATCAGCATGTCAACGGCGCCGAACTTGTAACCCGGCGTAATGAATATATCCGTCGGCCCCGACCAGGGCTGGATAACACCATTTGCATCCGTCGCGCTCTCGAGCAGCCGTAGAGATGTTGTCCCCACGCTGACAATGCGCCCGCCGCGCGCCTTCACTGCGTTGAGCGCCTCGGCCGTGCGTTGGTCTACCGTTCCGATTTCTGCGTGCATTTTATGATCGGCCGTATCGTCGGCCTTGACCGGTAGAAACGTGCCCGCACCCACATGCAGCGTGACGAAGTGCTCTTCGATGCCGCGTTTCTTCAAGTCGTCCAGAAGTTCAGGCGTGAAATGCAGGCCAGCAGTCGGCGCGGCGACGGCGCCTTCCTCCTTCGCGTAAACGGTCTGGTAGTCCTCGCGGTCGCGACTGTCGTCTGCACGTTTTGATGCGATATAGGGCGGTAAAGGAATATGTCCGACTGCCGCGATTGCCTGATCGAGATCGGCTCCGCTGAAATCGAAGACCAGCAATGCTTCGCCTGCCTCACCTTTTTCCGCGACGGTCGCTTGCAGCGAACCAAGCAGGCACGCATTGTTACCGTGACCGAAGTCGATGCGCTCGCCCTGCTTGATGCGTTTTGCCGGCCGCAGGAACGCTTTCCAGCGATCGGGACCTGCGCGCATATGCAAGGTCGCGCTGATCTGGGCCTTCGCGCCTTCGCGTACGCGAAATCCTTCAAGTTGAGCCGGTATCACCTTGGTATCATTGAATACAAGTGCATCTCCAGGGCGTAGGAAATCACCCAGGTCACGGACTGTACTGTCCTCGAATCCAGACACACCCGCCTTCACAAGCAAAAGCCGCGCTGAATCGCGCGGCTCTGCAGGTCTCAATGCGATGTTCTCTTCCGGCAGATCGAAATCGAAAAGATCAACACGCATAATGCATCAAAACGATCTTATTCGACGTCTGCTGCAACGCGCATGGAAACGATCGAATCCGGATCCTGCACCGGCTCGCCGCGTTTGATCTTGTCGACATTGTCCATGCCTTCGATCACCTGGCCCCACACAGTGTACTGGCGGTTGAGGAAGCCTGCATCGTCGAAGCAGATGAAGAACTGCGAGTTGGCGGAATTCGGGTTCTGCGAACGCGCCATCGAGCAGGCGCCGCGGCCATGATTGGCATTGGAGAACTCAGCCTTAAGGTCCGGCTTGTCGGAGCCGCCCATGCCGGCACGGGCCGGATTGAACGACGTGCCGCCCTTCTTGCCGAACTTGACGTCGCCTGTCTGGGCCATGAAGCCATCAATCACGCGGTGGAACACAACGCCATTGTAAGCGCCTTCGCGTGCCAGTTCCTTGATGCGTTCGACATGCCCGGGTGCGAGATCCGGATAGAGTTCGATAACGACATTGCCCTTCGTGGTTTCAAGAAGGATAGTGTTTTCTGGGTCTTTGTAAGCCATTTTCGGCAATCTCCTGTTTTCTCTAATTATTTCGTCGAACCGACCGTGACTTTGATCATCTTGTCGGGGTTATCGACAGCACCATTGTCAGCTTCCGAACCCTTCTTGATCTTGTCGACAATATCCATGCCGCTCGTGACCTTGCCGACAACTGTATACTGACCGTTCAGCGACGGATATTCGGTGAACATAATGAAGAACTGCGAGTTGGCAGAATTCGGGTTCTGCGCACGGGCCATGCCGACCACACCGCGCACGAACGGCTCTTTCGAGAACTCGGCAGGCAGGTCAGGACGCGTTGAACCACCTGTCCCGGCAGCCTGCGGGTTATAGCCCTTTTCGGTATTGCCGTACTGCACGTCGCCGGTCTGTGCCATGAAGCCAGGAATAACCCGGTGGAACACGACATTATTGTAAGCGCCTTCCTTGGCCAGTGCCTTGATCTGCTCGACATGTTTCGGCGCAAGATTGGGCAGCAACTCGATCTTGACGTCGCCATCCTTGAGCTTGATCGTCATGGTGTTCGCATCGTCTGCCCAGCTCGGGCTGAGCGCTGCAAATGACAGTGATGAGACGGCAGCAACGAGAAGCGCTGTGCGAAATACGGACATGAAAGTCTCCAAATCAGGATTTGAATTTTGTCTTGAGCGCGTCAGCGACAAGAGCAGGAACAAAATGACGGACGTCACCACCCATGCCGGCAATCTGGCGAACCAATGTGGCAGTAATGGTGCGGACCGCAGGATCGGCCGGGAGAAACACCGTTTGCAGTTCCGGCGCCATCTTGCCGTTCATGCCCGCCATCTGCATCTCATAATCGAGATCGGTGCCATCACGCAGGCCGCGGACCATCAATGACGCGCCATATTTGCGCGCGGCATCGATCAGCAAGCCATCGAAGGCAATCACTTCGAGCCGGTTGCTATCCTTGCCAAAGACTTCTGAAGCGACGCGTTTGATCAAGTCGACGCGCTCCTCGAATGAGAACAGCGGCGCCTTACCGGGATGAATGCCTATCGCTACGAATACTTTGTCGGCAAGCCGGAGCGAGCCCTGCAGGACATCTATGTGGCCATTGGTGATCGGATCGAATGATCCGGCATAGATCGCGTTTGTCATGAGGGGTTTCCTAGCCGTTTTGCCCGGCGCTTTCAATGGCCAGCAATCGATCAGATGAACGGTAGATGAACGCGGCGATCAGCAAGCATTCAGTTGCGTTCAACTAGACGTGAGAAAATCAGATGAAACCATTTCCACGTTAGCAAGTTGCTAACCATGAAACAGCGCAAGATCGAAGGGACAGATTTATGTTTATTCTTCTGAGCATTGCCATGATGGTTGCGATGATCGTTTCCGCGATCATCATGATTGTAGAAGAAAACAAGAAGCGGGAAGCTCCTGTCAGAACTTCCCGCTTTGGTGTGTATCACCATCGCCACGATCTCTAATCGCGTGATCTGAACGGCTCTAGTTTCCCCCAGAGCCGTCAGTTGTTTCCGGTGCAGCGCTCTCGCCTTCACCAACAGTTTCAGCTTCAATATCGTCGGCTTCTGTTTCGGAAATCCTCTCGACCGATACCACCTTCTCGCCATCGGCCGTATTGAAGATTGTCACGCCCTTGGTCGAGCGTCCGGCGATACGGATGCCATTGACCGGCACGCGGATCAGCTGGCCACCGTCGGATACCAGCAGGATCTGATCGGAAGCTTCGACAGGGAATAACGCCACCAGCTTGCCGATTTCATCGGTTTTTGACGTGTCGGTAGCTCGGATGCCCTTGCCACCACGTCCGGAAACGCGGAACTCATAGGATGACGAGCGCTTGCCATAGCCATATTCGCTGACCGTGAGCACGGTCTGCTCGCGATCACGCAGTTCAGCAAAGCGCTCCGGCGAAAGGTCCGTTACATCAGTCGCTTCCTCGCCAACGAGAGCGATTTCTTCCACGTCATCCGCTCCCTGCGCTCGCCTTTCGGCTGCAGCCTGTTTCAGATAGGCCGAACGCTCAGCCGGGCTTGCGTCAACGTGGCCGAGAATGGACATCGAGATAATCTTGTCGCCCGGAGCCAGCGTAATACCACGCACACCGATCGAGTTGCGGCCAGCGAAGACACGCACATCAGTAACGGGGAAACGAATGCACTGCCCGCCGGCCGCCGTCAGCAGCACGTCATCAAACTCGTCGCATGTATCGACGCTGAGGATTTCATCGCCCTCTTCCTCCAGCTTCATCGCAATCTTGCCGTTGCGATTGACCTGGACGAAATCGGAAAGCTTGTTGCGGCGAACAGTGCCGCGCGTCGTCGCGAACATGACGTCGAGATTTGCCCAGCTGGACTCATCTTCTGGCAGTGGCATGATCGTCGTGATGCGCTCGCCCTGTTCTAGCGGCAGCATGTTGATCAGCGCCTTGCCGCGCGATTGCGGCGTACCGATCGGCAAGCGCCAGACCTTTTCCTTATAGACAATGCCGCGCGAGGAGAAGAACAGCACCGGCGTATGCGTGTTGGCGACGAACAGCCGCGTCACTGAATCCTCATCCTTCATCGTCACGCCCGAACGGCCCTTGCCGCCGCGTCGCTGTGCGCGGTAGGTCGCCAGTGGCACCCGCTTGATGTAGCCAGCATGGCTGACAGTAACGACCATGTCCTCACGGGCGATGAGGTCTTCATCGTCCATGTCGGCACCACCATCGGTGAGCTCGGTACGACGCGGGGTTCCGAATTCGTCGCGAATGGCAATGAGTTCGTCCTTGACGATGCCCATGATCCGCAGACGCGACGCCAGGATTTCGAGGTAGTCCTTGATCTCGACGCCGATCTTGTTGAGTTCGTCGGCAATTTCATCGCGTCCGAGCGCCGTCAGGCGTTGCAGGCGCAGATCGAGAATTGCGCGCGCCTGCTCTTCGGACAAATTATAGGTGTTGTCGTCGTTGAGGGTATGGCGCGGATCAGCGATCAGCGTGATCAGCGGCGCCACATCATTGGCCGGCCAACGCCGTTCCATCAGCTGGTCGCGCGCCGTTGCCGGGTCCGGCGCACGGCGGATCAGCGCAATGATCTCGTCGATATTGGCGACCGCAATGGCAAGACCAACCAAGACGTGCGCGCGGTCACGCGCCTTGCGGAGCAGGAATTTTGTGCGGCGGCTGACAACTTCCTCGCGGAAGTTGACAAAGGCGCGCAGAATGTCGAGGAGATTTAACAGGCCAGGCTTGCCACCGTTCAAAGCCACCATGTTGGCGCCGAATGAAGTCTGCAGTGGTGTGAAGCGATAGAGCTGGTTGACGATGACGTCAGCGACAGCATCGCGCTTCAGTTCCACAACGACGCGATAGCCGTCGCGATCTGATTCATCGCGAATGTCCGAGATGCCCTCGATGCGCTTTTCCCGCACGAGGTCAGCCATCTTCTCGATCATCGTCGCCTTGTTCACCTGATACGGAACTTCAGTGATAATGATCGCTTCGCGGTCACCGCGCATGCTCTCGATGGCAACCTTGCCGCGCATCAGGATGGAGCCGCGGCCAGTGCTGTAGGCTGAATAAATACCAGAACGGCCAAGAACAATACCACCCGTCGGGAAATCCGGTCCTGGGATGAACTCCATCATTTCCGGCAATTCGATCGCCGGATTGTCGATCAACGCGATACAGCCATTGATGACCTCGGCCAAATTGTGCGGCGGCACGTTCGTCGCCATGCCGACGGCGATACCTCCCGAGCCATTGACGAGCAGGTTGGGGAAACGTGCCGGCAGAACCACAGGCTCCTGCTCGCGACCGTCGTAATTGTCCTGGAAATCGACTGTTTCCTTGTCGATGTCTTCAAGCAGCGATTCCGAAACTTTCTCCAGACGGCATTCCGTGTACCGCATCGCCGCCGGGGAATCGCCGTCGATCGAACCGAAATTGCCCTGCCCGTCGACCAGCGGATCGCGCAAAGACCAGTCCTGTGCCATACGCACAAGCGCGTCGTAGATCGAGGCATCACCGTGCGGATGGTATTTACCCATCACTTCACCGACGACACCGGCAGACTTGCGGTAGGACCTGTTCCACGACAGGCCCATTTCATTCATCGCGTGCAGGATACGTCTATGGACCGGCTTTAGACCATCGCGCACATCGGGCAGCGCGCGACTGACGATCACGCTCATCGCATAATCGAGATAGGACCGCTGCATTTCCTCGATGATCGAAATCGCTTCGATGCCGGAATTTGGTCCGGATTTATCGTCTTCGGGGCCGGAAGGTGGAGTTAGGTCAGACACGAGGCACTCATCTTTCGTATAGAATCAATCTTTGATCTTATAGCGGCTTTCGATACGAAAAGCCAATAAACGGGACTAGAATTCACAGCAGAAAACCCTTTAATATCAATAAGATAAAATAGATTTTCTCATGCGGTGAAAAACTTGGGCGCAGATTTCCATGTTTCTCGACGTTGGATAGCGAATCCGGTAGGTTGAAGCCGGTATAACGGGCAGGTTGGTGCGGCACTAATCAGAAAAGAAAAGCAAAATCGTGGCGTTTTATGACACCCTTCTTAATGCGCTCGTTACCTTGATGGTGACGATCGATCCACCGGGTCTGGCGCCACTGTTTCTGGCCCTGACACGCGGCATGAATCGTAAGGAACGCAGCCAGGTCGGACTGCGGGCCAGCCTTATTGCTTTCATCGTTCTGACCGTCTTCGCTGTTGCAGGCGCGCAGATCCTTGCACTCTTCGGTATCACGCTTGGCGCGTTCCGGATCGCCGGTGGTCTGCTCCTGTTCTGGATCGCCTTCGAGATGATTTTCGAGCGGCGCAACGAACGCAAGGAAAAGAGCGCAGAAGTTGCGATAACCAAGGATCACATCCGCAACATCGCCGCTTTCCCGCTTGCTATTCCACTCATTGCCGGACCGGGCGCGATTTCCGCCACCATCCTTCTGGCAGGCACGCTCTCCGAAGCGACATCGCGCCTCGCGCTGATCGGCATCATCCTGATTTGTATCGCGGCATCCTATGTGGTGTTTTTGCTTGCCGAGCGGGTCGATCGCTTTCTTGGCGAAACTGGACGCTCCATCCTGACCCGCCTGCTTGGTGTCATTCTTGCTGCCCTCGCCGTCCAGTTCGTGGCCGATGGCATAAAGATATTGGTCGGCTGAACACAGATACTGTTACGCGCCATTTCCTGGTGTATCGGCCCCCTCCGCGGCATCCCGTTGTGTGATCAAGCGCGCGCTGCGGGCACCGCTGACTGAAATCCACAGCCAACTCAGCGCCACTGCGAGGCGATTGCGCAGACCAATCAGGAAGTAGATGTGTGCGATACCCCAAAGCCACCAGGCGATGTAACCCTTTAGCTTGATCCAGCCGAAATCCGTCACCGCAGCACGCTTGCCGATCGTTGCCAGATCGCCGGCATGACGGTACACAAATGCCCTTGGTGATTGATCGCCGGCAAGTCTCGCCTTGATCGTTTTTGCGATATGAACACCCTGCTGCTTTGCTGCAGGGGCAATGCCGGGCACCATGCCCTTGCCGCCATTGGCAACGGTCGCCGTGTCGCCGATAACGAATATCTCCGGGTGTCCCGGTGCCGTCAGATCGGCATCGACGATGACGCGTCCGGCGCGGTCGGCGGGCACGTTGAGCCATTTCGCCGCCGGCGACGCCTGAACGCCAGCCGCCCAGATGATGGTTTTCGCGCGTAGCAACTGACCGCCAAACTCGACCCCATCCGCATGACATTCGGTAACGGGGTTGCCGAGATGAACGGTCACGCCCAGCCTTTCCAGCGCCTGTTTCGCATAGGCGGACATGTCCTCACTGAAAGCGGCCAGCACCCTTGGCCCACCCTCAATCAAGACGACATGTGCTGTCGCGGGATCAATCACCCTGAAATCACCTTTGAGCGTATCGCGGGCCAGATCGGCGATTGTTCCTGCAATCTCCACGCCGGTTGGACCGCCACCGATAATCACGAATGTCAGGTATTCCGCACGCCGTACCGGATCGGGTTCGCGTTCGGCCTCTTCGAAGGCGGTCAGAATGCGTCGCCGGATTGTCGTCGCGTCCTCCAGCGTCTTCAGCCCGGGCGCATAACGCTCCCAGTCATCATGGCCGAAATAGGCATGGCGGGCCCCGGTCGCCAGCACAAGCGTGTCGTATGGAATGGCCTCGCCATCCGCCAATAAAACGGTCCGGGCAGCCGTATCAACCCCTTCGACTGTGCCAAGCAGCGTTTTGACATTCTTGTACTTGCGCAGGAGATGACGGATGGGCCAGGCGATCTCCGACGTCGCCAAGGTTGACGTCGCCACCTGATAGAGCAAAGGCTGGAATAGATGATGGTTGCGCTGGTCAATAAGCGCAATATCGATGTCGGCATTGTGAAAGCTGTGAACCGCCTCAAGTCCACCGAAGCCTCCGCCGACGATCACCAAACGGTGCTTTCTATTGGATGGCGTCTGCGTTTCCGTCATGACAGGCTCCGATGCAAACCAACCTCTGTCTAACAGACGGCCTGGAGACCGACAATTGCGCCTTCAGCCCGGATTAACGCCAATCAGGTTTGCCCAGCGGCCGGGCGTCATGCCGAAAGCCTTCTTGAATTGCCGGTTAAGATGGCTCTGGTCGGCGAATCCTGTCGCCGCCGCAATTTCGGCAAGCGGCTCACCTGCCTTGATCATCTCCCGCGCCCGCTGCAGGCGGCGCATCAGCAGAAACCGATGCGGGCTTGTCGCATAGAGTGCCCTGAAATGTCGGGATAAAGCATAACGATCAAGCCCGCTTACCGCCTCAAGTTCATCTGACCTGACAAGACGCAAAGCATGCTCCTCGAGATAGTCACGTGCCAACTCGGTCTGCCGCATCGCTGTCGGTCCGAGCGGCTTGACGTTTTGCCGTGCATGCTTGGCCAGGCCGTGCGTCAGCCGGGATATGATGTCGTCTACCAGCAGTTCATCCAGTTCCTCGTCCAGGTTGCCGAGAGCGGCCGACAAGGTGGCTGCCATGGATGGATCTGCAAAAACAGGATTGTTGACGAATGGCAGCGAAACATTTCGATCGCCCAGCGATTGCAGCGCCAGAGAGGGCTCCAGATAGAGCATGCGATAACGCAAGCCATCATCCGTACCTGCTCCGCCATCATGCATCTCGTCCGGATGCAGGACGATGATATTCCCCGGCAGGCTGTAGCGCCGCGCGCCGCGATACCAGAATGTCTGCACGCCATGCAGCGTCACGCCGATGGCATAGGTATCGTGCCGGTGCAGATCGTAGCCATCGCCGCTAAATCGCGCTTCTATCCGCTCAAGGCCGGGATTGGACGGTGCAGCCATGATCGCATCCTGCGCGGGCAGTTCGCACAAACGTCCAAGACTGCGTGCAGATCTATCCCCTAGAACGTCCAGCATAAGCTCAACTCTTCATGACCGTCGGAGACCTATATCGATGTTCGATACCAAAATTGCAATTGTGCTGCGTAACGACCTGGCATCCTGGCAGGCGTTGAATGTCACGGCGTTTTTGACCAGCGGTATTGTTGCCCAGTTCCCGCAGGTGATCGGCGAACCTTACCGCGATCGCGCCGGCAACACCTATAATCCGTTATCCATCCAGCCCGTCATCGTGCTGGCAGCAGATCAGGCAACGATTTCAACCATTCATCGCCGTTCGCTCGAGCGGGAAATCAGAACCTGCCTCTACGTCGAAGAGATGTTCTCGACCGGCCACGATGTCGCGAACCGCGCTATCTTTGCGCAATTTGCGCCCGATGACGCAAAAGTCGTCGGCATTGCCATGCGGGCGGAAAAGAAACTGGTCGACAAGATCACCAAGGGCGCAAAGATGCATCCTTGACCAGCCTGAATCATTTCGTCAGGTGCACGCGCCCAAAGCTTCAACGTCAGCGGAGACGATCAGCTTCAGGTTACGGCTGATCTTCTCCGCGGGCCAGTCCCACCATGCCAACGCTTCCAATCGCTTACCACATCAGGTTCAAATCTGGCTTTGATCGGTTTGGCGGGATTACCCCCGACGATCGTATAGGGGGCTACATCGGCAGTGACGACCGAGCGCGAGGAAATAATTGCGCCGTTGCCAATACTGACGCCTGGCATGATCAGTGCTTCGTAACCAATCCAGACGTCATTGCCGACGATGGTGTCGCCCTTGTATGGCAGATCTCTGGGCCCAGGCATAACTTTCTCCCACCCATTGCCGAAGATCTGAAATGGATAGGTCGATATTCCGGAGAGCTTGTGATTTGCGCCGTTCATGATGAAGCGCACGCCCCTTGGCCAAGGCGCAGAACTTTCCAATGATGAGTTTGTCGCCGATGAAGGGGAAGTGATAAAGGACATTTCTTTCGAAATTCTCCGAATCTTCCGGATCGTCGTAATAAGTATATTCGCCGACGATTATATTCGGATTGGTTATCGTGTTTTTGATGAAACACACCTGCGGAAACCCGTCCATCGGGTGCTTGTTGTCAGGGCTCGGGCCGTTCATGGGAACTCTATCGTCACTTGGGCGCGACGGAAGTATCAGCGCAACAGCCCGGTCACATCCGCGCGCTCGCAAAGAACTATCATCCCGTGGTCAGGGCCAAAATCGCAAGGTATCGACCGGTTTTCGCGATCGCAACAAGGATTACGAAACTGAGCAAGGGTTCGCGCAGAACCCCGGCAATCACTGTCAGCGGATCGCCAATAATCGGTACCCAGCTCAGCAGCAGTGTCCATTTGCCATAGCGTTGATACCAGGACGTAGCCCGATCGAGTTCTGCCCCGCTGGCGGGAAACCACCTGCGATCACGAAACCGGTCAATGCCCCGCCCGAGTAACCAGTTGACGATCGAACCGAGCACATTGCCGATGCTGGCCACTGTAATGAGAATTGCCGGCGAAAAGGAACTGCCGAGAAGAAGTCCGGCGAGCACCGCTTCCGACTGCATCGGCAGCACCGTCGCGGCGATGAAAGCGACCGTGAAGAGCCCAAAATAAACGCCCAGATCACCGATCATGTCTGGGCATTTGTACTATTCATCGTGGGTCCAAGAATACTCGGGTCTCAGAATGGAATTTCGTCGTCGAGATCGCGCGAGAAATTCCCGCCTGCGCTGGAAGAGCTACTTGACGATGCATTAGAACGGCCGAAGTCCGAACCGTAATCATTGTCAGAGACCTGACTGCGACCGGAATTGTTGTCGAACGAACGGCCACCGCCAGCACCCTCGCCACGTGAATCGAGCATCTGCAATTCCCCGCGGAATTTCTGCAATACGATTTCAGTCGTATAGCGATCATTCCCGGTCTGGTCCTGCCACTTGCGCGTCTGCAGGGCGCCCTCGAGGTAAACCTTCATGCCTTTTTTCAAATACTGCTCGG
>NZ_JBBNAN010000206.1:0-5187 GCF_037994405.1 Phyllobacterium sp. | reverse complement strand
ATATCCAAGGGGGAGCCATGATTTACAGACCTGTGGTCGTAGCGGCCGCGTTCGCCCTTGCTGTTACTTTTCGATTGGTCAGCCAATCCAATGCAGGCGGAACGATCGATCCAAAACAGAATGCAATTTGCGATGCGATGGCGGCACAGATCGTTGACGCGTTGGGCGCCTCCGTAGCCGACAGATCGGACCGCATGTTCTATCTTGCGATCGGAGACCTCCACGACATTCATTTCATTTGTGACCGAACCAACTCCCTAAGGCAGTTTGACGGCATCGAGATATCGTACAACGAACGAGGAACGCCGCCTGCCTCTTGGTGGACTATCCTCGGTCGCGCCGGCGAGGCGTATTCCGGAAGAGAGCATTCTGACGTCGTGGAGTTGGCGAAAACTTGCCTCGAGGACGCTGGCAGGGAGTCTTCCAATCTGGGCCAGGTCACCTCCAATCAAATCCATATCGAATGCAATTCCGGGTCGAAACCGGGGACCAGCATCTACGTTCGCATTTATCCAGAACAGGCGAACTGAGCAGTATTTCGGGCGATGTCACATTATCTCTGCCTTAACGGCGAGAGCGTTATTCGTTTGGGCATGAGTACCTCCGCCATCAGATTTTGCGGCCTGGCTCGGACTTGTGCCACGGCAGTTCTCGTCCGGTGGCAAGGAAAGGCTTGGCAGGGTGTCGAAGGCCGGGCATGCCGACATCCGCAGGCTGCTGATCATCGGCGCGATGGCACGTGTGAACTGGGCGAGCCGCAAGCGCGGCGCTTTCCAGAATGACCGGAACCGCACGGCAACCGCTGACCAAAGCCTGCTAACCTTGGCCAGCGGAGCAGTTACCTTTACGATTCGACCAGGATCACCAAGGACTCTGGCACCACTCCATCGAAGGCCATCGCATCCGTGGCTGCTTTGCTCTGCATAGCTTTCATCATGGCGTCCATGTCCGGAACGTCCATAAGAACGGCCACCCGAGTCGGATTTTGTGGATCTACAAATGTTCGTATGTTGGTCACGCCGAGCGGACCAAAAAGCTCTTTGCGCTTCGGCGAGTCGAGCCAGTGCTTCGTTCCCTTTGTGATGTTATGGTGGCCAATGACTGTCGGCATTGCATCCTCCCTATCGTAACGGCGAAGGCCGGCCTCAACCAAGAGTGCCAAGATCCATCGCCGTCGAACCACGGAGCGCCGTTTTGGTTGGACTGTCAATATTTCGTTAATGGCGCGGAAGAACGATTCGGAGAGGCGTTTCTTCCGGACGGTTCGACCTCCATGATCTAGAATCGCTGTCACGCGGCTGCGGCTACTGACTTGTGACATGCGCAAACAGCCGGACAACATCTGCAAGGGCCCGCGTGGCAGATATCGGGAACCGGCGCTGGGTCGGAAAGCGCGGTTGCGAGCGTAGGGCTGCTGCCATTCATGACCCGGCGGGCCAAGGGTCGGCCAAGGGTCGATTCCGGAGTAAGCGGACCAGATTCGGTGGCGGTGATGATTTCAGGTGATATTTGATCGCACCATCTTGAGCAGGACCGACTAGTAGCGTCCCGCAGAGATTATGACTCTTTGACCAGCCAAGCGATCGTTGCTGCTATACAGTGAAACTTCAGCAAAACGGGATACACCCGGGACACTTCGTCGCCGCCTTATGGGGCCACGGCTGGTTGTCAGCCGTTTGAATGTGGATTGTTTCCCTCATTCCACTATCCGACGACGGAGCTATCTGCCTCTCTGATCCAACGCCGTAGGATTCACCGGCTCGCCTTGAACGCCTCCCACCGCTCTTGGCGTTCGGCCTGGTATGCAGGATCCGGCTCGACGATCAGGTCGTCGTGGCGCAGCGTCTGGCCGCAGCCCTCGCAAACAGGACCGAGCCCTGCTGGCTTGCCGCATGACCGATGGGTGTAGTGGACAGCGCGACCTTCTTCTGGCGACTTGAACCATGTCTCGCCCCAGGCGCGCAGCGCCAGCACCACAGGATAGAAGGCCTCACCTTTTTCCGTCAGGTGATACTCGTACCGCAAAGGCCGCTTGTTGTAGCTGCGCCGCTCAACGAGCCCGTCCGCCTCCAGTTTCTTCAAGCGCGCCGCGATCATTTGCGGCGTGGCCTCGGTCTGGGCCTGGATCTCTTCAAAGCGGTGACTGCGCATGAAAAGCTCGCGAAGGATCAGCACCGTCCATCGGTCGCCCACGACGGTCTCGGCGCGGGCCACCGGACACAGGGTTTGGGGAGTAACGTTATTCTCATTCATTTGTCGCTTTCCTTTTCATAGTTACTATGCTACTATGATTTTCATAGGAAATATAGAGTCCTGTTGAAACCAATGCAACTGGCCGCGTTGCGGCCAAGGAGATGACCGATGGTTGAGGCTACCTATCCTCTGGACCGGACCGCATTGCTCCTCGTTGATCCGTACAACGACTTCCTGTCCGAGGGCGGGAAGGTTTATCCGCGCCTCAAGCCGATTGCCGATGAGGTCGGGCTTCTTGATAACCTGCGCCGGGTGGACGGGGCCGCACGCGCGGCGGGCGTGCAGGTCGTCATCGTCCCGCACCGGCGGTGGGAACCGGGCGACTATGAGGACTGGGACCATCCCAACCCCACTCAACAGCGGATCATGCACCAGCACCATTTCGCCCGTGGCGAATGGGGCGGCGAGTGGCACCCCGATTTCGCGCCGAAGCCCGGCGACATCGTCGCCCGGGAGCATTGGGGGCAAAGCGGCTTCGCCAACACCGACCTCGATTTCCGGTTGAAGCAGAAGGGGATCACCCACGTGATCGTGGTCGGATTGCTGGCCAACACCTGCATCGAGTCCACCGCCCGCTTCGCCATGGAGCTTGGCTATCACGTGACGCTGGTGCGCGATGCGACGGCCGCCTTCTCGCACGAGTTGATGCACGCCGCACACAAGCTGAACGGGCCCACATTCGCCCACGCAATCCGGACGACAGCCGAACTGATTGCAGCCTTGCCTAAGGCGTAACGACCGCCCTACCCGCCGGCGGTCGATGGCGGGCATCATGAAACGAGCGCCATCGCGTCGCCGCCGCTTAAGGGGCGACCGCGCGACCAGGCACGACCAAAGGAACGACAATGATTGATACCGAGAAGACGCATCAGAGCGTCACATCAGCAATATCGCTAACGCCGACACGGCGCGAGCTGCTCGCCGCGACGGCTGTCGCCGGGGCCATCAGCCTGCTTCCCCGGACGTTGCGCGCGGCGGTGGGCGGCGACTCGATCCGCCCCTTCCGCGTCGACATTCCGGACGAGCAGCTCATCGATCTTCGCCGGCGCATCGCCGCCACCCGTTGGCCCGAACGAGAGACGGTCACGGACACGTCGCAAGGTGTGCAGCTCGCGTCGATACGGGAGCTCGCCCACTATTGGGGAACCGACTACGACTGGCGCAAGGTGGAGGCGCGACTGAACGCGCTGCCCATGTTCATAACCGAGATCGACGGGCTGGACATCCACTTCATCCACGTTCGTTCGAAGAATCCCAATGCGCTTCCATTGGTCATTAACCATGGATGGCCGGGCTCGGTTATCGAGCAGTTGAAGATCATCGAGCCGCTCACCAATCCCACGGCCGATGGCGGGAGCGCATCGGATGCCTTCCACGTGGTGATCCCGTCGATGCCGGGCTACGGTTTTTCCGGCAAGCCGACCACCACCGGCTGGGGCCCCGAGCGCATGGGCCGAGCCTGGGCAGAACTGATGAAGCGCCTCGGCTACAGCCGCTACGTCGCCCAGGGCGGCGACTGGGGTGCATTCGTCGTCGACCAGATGGGCTTGCAGAAACCGGCGGGATTGCTTGCCATCCACACTAACATGCCCGGGACTGTTCCGGCGGATATCGACAAGGCTACCTTGGCCGGCGATCGGCCGCCATCCGGTCTCTCGGCCGAGGAAAAACGCGCCTACGAGCAGCTCCTCTTCACGTACAAGCATGTGGCAATTTACACGATGATGGCGAGTCGGCCCCAGACCTTGTACGGCTTTGCCGATTCGCCCGTCGCCCTCGCCGCCTATATGCTCGATCATGGCGACGGTGGCGGCCAGCCCGCGGCGGCGATCGCCGCGGCTCTGAACCGGACGACAAGCGCCACGGGCGAACTGACGCGTGACGAGATCCTCGACAACATAACGCTCTACTGGCTGACGAACACCGGGGTCTCAGCGTCTCGTCTCTATTGGGAATACAAGGGCGGCTTCTTCAACGCGAAGGGCGTCTCAATTCCGGTGGCCGTCAGCGTCTTTCCCGGCGAGCAATATCAGGCTCCCCGGAGTTGGACGGAGCGGGCCTACCCCAAGCTGATCTACTACAACAAGGTCGACAAGGGCGGCCACTTTGCAGCCTGGGAACAGCCGATGCTTTTTGTCCAGGAACTCAGGGCAGGCTTCAGGTCGCTGCGCTGAGGACTCTTTGAAACTACGCAATTCCGGACGGAAAATCGGACACACTATTCCTGGAATTGCGTCTGGAGGACGCGGACGGGATCGATGTCCGCACCTTTCGAATTCCGTAGCTGCTCAGGACTTCATGCAAGCCGCTGCGCTGAAACCTTCGAAGCCGAAGGCGTCATTCCGGCGCCGCCAAACATAAGGAGAAAACCATGACAACTGCAAGCAAGACCAACAGAGCGCAAAAGGTCGACATGAAGCTCGAGGTCATCGTCATCCCTGTTTCCGACGTCGATCGCGCGAAGGAATTCTACGCAAGCCTCGGGTGGAGGCTCGACGCCGACTTCGTCGTTGGTGACACGTTTCGGGTCGTCCAGTTCACGCCTAAAGGCTCGCCGAGCTCGATCCACTTCGGCACGGGGCTGACGTCGGCCGCGCCCGGCTCGGCAAGCGGACTCTATCTCGTCGTGTCGGACATCGAGGCCGCGCGCGCCGAACTCATCGATCGCGGCACCGAGGTGGGCGAAATCTTCCACCGTGCCGGTCCGGGACATCCGGCGGTCAGCGGCCGGGATCCGGAGCGGCGCAGCTACTTCTCGTACGCCACGTTCAGCGATCCGGACGGCAACGGCTGGCTGTTGCAGGAGGTCACCACGCGGTTCCCCGGACGCGTCGACGCCGACACGACGACATTTGCCTCGACGGCTGAGCTCGCGAGCGCGTTCCGTCGTGCGGAGGCCGCGCACGGCGAATACGAGCAGCAACTCGGCCACCG
>NZ_JBBNAN010000205.1:0-3592 GCF_037994405.1 Phyllobacterium sp. | reverse complement strand
ACTATAGTCAGAACGCCGATCCGGGTTCCAGTTCTGAAAACCCGCAATGCCTTATTGGAGCACTCCCTATGTCACTTTCCATGCACAAGATTTCGGTCCCGGCATTTATCCGCGGATTCTCGGTTCTTTCATCATTGATTGACAAAGCAGAGACATTCGCCGCAGAGAAAAAAATCAATCCATCAGTTCTCGTCAACGCCCGTCTCGCGCCGGATATGCTGCCATTTTCGGGTCAAATTCAGCGGGCGAGCGATACATCAAAGGCGACTATCGGCCGCCTGACGACGATTGAAGTTCCGAAGTTTCCCGATGAGGAATCCGACTTTGCCGAACTACGCCAACGCATTGCGAAGACTGTAGCGTTTCTTGAGAGTGTCGATCAATCGGCGCTCGACGGTAGCGACAACAAGGAAGTCACGCTGAGTTCAGGCCAACGGAAGGTAACATTGAGCGGTGTAGACTACATTCTGCAGTTCGCGCTGCCGAATTTCTATTTCCACGTCACGACTGCTCAAAATATATTGCGCCATAATGGTGTCCAGGTCGGCAAGCTCGACTATCTTGGTCCCCTTGGCTGAGCTTCATCACGGAAGCTGACGCGGCGGGACATTAGCCCGCCGCGATCAACAAGCAAATCAGGCTACCAGATGTTCAATCTGATCGGCAGAAAGTTCGCTCTTCCTGCCGATTTCATTCCATCGTTGCAGCATCGCGCGATACTTTTCCAGTTGAAGCTCGGGCCGATTGCCCGCACTCGTGGAAGCTTCCTGAGGAAATTTTAGGATGTTGCTGAGAAAGTCCGCGTAGGCGAAATGGTCGTTTGGCTGGCTTGGTCCAAAGCTGACGAACTTCATGATACCTGCAACGTTCGTTGCGCCCGCGCTGGTCGATGTTCTGATCGCCCGGAATAGCGCCAAGATATCGTCAATCTCCTGCGCCGCTTCTTTACTTAGTGTGGTCGTCGAGATTCCGAGATCTTCATAAAGGCTCTCAAAGCCCTTTTCGACCACCTCCTGATGCCGCTCGTATAAAGAGACCTTCGCAGGATCGAGTTTTTTTAATATTTCGTATTGGTTAAATAATATTAACCGTTCCGCAAAGTTGAACACCACGCACCTCCGTATGATCTGATCGCATTCCGACGCTTGGTCATTTGCTTATAATTCACAGGATTTCTGGCGAATACTTTGCGCATACTCCTCTTAAGAAGCGTGCATCACATTTGCTACAATTTTATCTTTTTGATATTGTGACTGCTCGACGTCGCAATGGTTCAATGGCGGTCACTTTTCGTGTTCTTGTAGATGTTGACGCCGAGCTCGCGGATTTTCTTCCGAAGTGTATTGCGGTTGAGCCCCAGCAATTCAGCAGCCTTGATCTGGTTTCCATGCGTGGCCGTCAAGCAGGAGAGTATCAACGGATATTCAACTTCCTCAAGCACGCGCTGGTACAGGCCTGCTGGCGGCAGGTCGTCTCCATAGGACAAGAAATACCGTTGCATATTAAGTTCAACGGCTTGTGCAATGGTCGCGTCCTCATTCGCTATTGCGTTGGACGCTGGCTCGGTTGGCCTCAAGTCAGCCTTCAATTCGGCTTCGATAACTTCGGCATTGATTTCTTCCTGGGGGTAGAGTGCAGCGAGGCGGCGCACCAGATTTTCCAGTTCGCGTACATTGCCGGCCCAAGGATAGCGCCGCATCAGGTCAAGGCCGTCGGCGGTAATGCGCTTTTCGGGCAGGCCATCTTTCACTGCCATCTTAAAGAAGTGCCTGGTAAGATCGGGAATATCTTCGCCGCGCTCACGTAGCGGCGGAAGCCGCAGCGGCACCACATTGAGGCGGTAATAGAGATCTTCACGGAACAGGCCCTGATTGATCAGGGTGCGCAGATCCTTGTTCGTTGCGGCAACGATGCGCACGTCGGTCTTGATCGGCGTACGACCGCCGACGGTCATGTATTCGCCCTGTTGCAGCACTCGCAATAGCCGGGTTTGAGCTTCCATCGGCATGTCGCCAATTTCATCCAGAAACAATGTGCCGCCATCCGCCTGTTCGAACCGCCCGCTCGACCGGTTTTGTGCGCCGGTAAAGGCACCGCGTTCATGACCAAACAATTCGGACTCGATCAGGTCACGCGGGATTGCCGCCATGTTGATCGCAACGAAGGGCCCTTTGCGCCGGCGGCCATATTCATGGAGGGCACGCGCGACAAGCTCCTTGCCGGTACCGGACTCACCGGAGATCATGACTGTCAGATCTGTTTGCATCATCCGGGCCAGGACGCGGTAAATATCTTGCATCGCAGGCGATCGCCCAACCAAGGGCATCGTATCCGGCTGGTCGTCTGTCGCCCACTTCTCAGGTTTTTTCTTGGGCTCCGACAGTGCGCGACCGACAATACTGACGAGTTCGGTCAGGTCGAATGGCTTTGGCAGATATTCATATGCTCCGGCTTCCGATGCGCGGATGGCCGTCATGAAGGTGTTTTGCGCACTCATCACGATCACAGGTAGGTCGGGACGCGATTTCTTGATGCGTGGCAACAAGTCAAACGCATTTTCGTCGGGCATCACGACATCGGTGATTACCAGATCGCCGTCTCCTGCCGATATCCAACGCCAAAGCGTAGCTGCATTGGAAGTGATCCGGACATCATAGCCCGCACGGGAGAGCGCCTGATTGAGGACCGTTCTGATTGCCGCGTCGTCATCTGCGACGAGAATGCTGCCCAAACTCATAATCAGGACCCTGCTTTCTTCGAATATGGATTTTCATCTGCGTGGTCGTCATCAAGAGGACCGCTCTGCCATGCGGGCATGAGAATTCTGAACGTTGTCTTGCGCGGCACAGAATCGCATTCGATAACACCGCCATGATCACCAACAATCTTGGCGACGAGCGCAAGGCCAAGCCCTGAGCCGTTGGGTTTGGTCGTAACGAATGGATCGAACAAATGCGGCATGATATCGGGCGACACACCTGGGCCCGTATCCTGCACGGTAAACTCGAGCGGCAGAGAGACACGGGTGCGCATGCCAGGAACTGAAAGACGAATGCCGGGGCGGAACGCGGTCGAAAGCGTAATTTCACCCGGTTCGTTTGCGCCAATGGACTCGGCGGCATTCTTCACAAGATTGAGGAATATCTGCACGAGCTGATCGCGATTGGCGAAGACGTAAGGTAGCGACGGATCGTAATCCTCGTGGAACTTGATATGGCTGGCGAAGCCGTTCTTGGCTATAGCTTTAACGTGATCGAGCACAACGTGAATGTTTACCGCCTCGCGCTCGATCGGTCGCTCGTCGGAAAAGACTTCCATCCGATCAACGAGCGAAACAATCCGGTCCGTCTCATCCGTGATTAGCCGAGTCAGCGCCCGGTCATCGTCATTCAGGCCAGTTTCGAGCAATTGCGCGGCGCCGCGAATGCCGGATAGCGGGTTCTTGATCTCGTGCGCCAACATTGATGCCAGACCCGTCACGGATCTGGCGGCTCCGCGATGCGTCATCTGGCGGTCGAGCTTTTCGGCCATCGATCGTTCCTTGAAAAGGATGACGATCGATCCGGGCGATTCACTGACCGGTGTTACATAG
>NZ_JBBNAN010000204.1:0-12561 GCF_037994405.1 Phyllobacterium sp. | reverse complement strand
ATCAGGTGCATGACATCGCGCGGTTTGCGGCTATGCAGACTGTCGCGCCACTCGAGCTGGACGAGGTCACCTGCCTGCTTGGCATCTGCGATCGCTCGCCCCTGCTCATTTTGCACGTTGCCTTTGTGGGTCTCTACGAGCGTCCGCAGGCGGGTGGCGCCGTAATCGGTCCCGTTGCCGTAGCCCGTGAACTGGAAGCTCGCCCTGCCCTTTGTGACCTGCTCGGCATCTATGCGCTGCTGCACAATCGCGGTTGCTTTCTCGTCGGCCGTCAGGCGTTCACCCCCAGGGCTGCGCAGCACAATCACGCCATCTATATCTAACCCACTGCCGTCGGCGCGCTCGGTCACCGCGAAGGCAAAGGCGCGATCGCCAAGGCCCCGCTTCACAATTTTGCGGGCCCACTCGTAGATGTCAGCGTCCTGTCGGTGATGTTCTGTGACTGCGACCTGGAACAGGCCGATGTCCCGGCTCTCGGCGCGGTTCTTCATCAGGTGGTCCCATTCGCCACCGACCGCGGAGAGCTGGTCGCGCCCGCGCAACTGCTCGCCCCGCTCGTTCTCGACCACGACATCCCCATTGCGCGAGACGTAGTTGATCATGGCACCCAGCCTGGATCCGCCACCAAACGAAGCCATCTTCACCACCGCCGGCTGGCCGCCGGACGCAAGGCCCACAAATCGCGCCCGCATCGGCCGATCGGCCCGACGATGCCTTAAACTGTCCCCGAAACGTCCTCTGCCCGCCGGCCGAGGACTGAAACCCGGCTTCAGCCCGCTTGCAATGTTTGCCGTTCCGGCAGAGCCTCCCCGACGCCGCCGCTCATCCTCGTCTGGGGACGTGCGACGTCCCAGCGAGAGCTCATGCAGGAACGCTGCCTTGCGCTGCTCCCATTCGGCGGTGAAGGCTCCGAGAAAGAACTCCATTACACTGGCCTCGTCCGCATTCGCGCTCCCCGGTCGGCAAAGGATCTAAGTTCAAGTAAAAGCGCCGCGACAACGCGCTGGACATCGTCGATTGCCGCCCTCTCCTCCGACCGACCGGGTCCCCCGCGATGTGCCACGCGTACAAGTTGATTAAGGTTCACCCCAACGGCTTTGACATCGGACAAAAGCAAGCCAAGGATGGCGCGATCGTCTTCCGTGAAGAAGGGACGAATTCCCGCCCCCTCTAGCGACAGTGACCGCATGAACGCCGAAACCGTCAGTCCCGCGCTTTCTGCTGCCCTTTCGATCCTGGTCATTTCGCTCGTACTGAAGCGGGCATGAGCCACCTTGTTCTTGCGCTCTTCAGCTCTCGCGATGAGGCTGCTATCCGTTGCCAAGTCATTCATGACGCCTTCCTAAAAGCTGGCCGCAGGCGCCATCGACGGCCCGTCCGTCGATCGTCAGCAAAATTGTATCACAAATTTGCGTATCCTGCCAAAGCAAACTGTACCGATTCGGTAACAAACATTCAAGCCCATTCGCATCGAACGACGAGAGGTTCCACTCGCGAAACTTCGAAACGACGGATGAAGACAGGCGGATTCTTCGAGGGAGGATGCATCGCCACTCGCTATCAATAATGACAATATCTGCATTATATGATTGATATTATTGAATACATCGTGTGCCCGTATATCCACTCAATGTGCTTATACGATGTGTTCAATATGGGTGATTGCGGCAAGTGGAATATATTCCACATTACCTGGTGGTCTGATAGGCTTGCAACACACTCACCTCTTAGTATGAATACATTATATTCATTTTTGACTTGCGCCGACTTTCGAGTTTGGTGCATGATGCCGCCATCCTCACGATGATGTTGGATCATTCATGACAAGAACCTACGCGGCGGTAAGCAACAAAGGCGGAGCTGGAAAGACGACGCTGGTGACTCTGCTCGCCGGAGAGTACGCACTGCGGCAGGAACGCGTTCTCCTCGTCGATGCTGACAACCGGCAAAACCTCTCTGGTTGGTGGAGGCTATGCAACGAAAAGGACAACGTCCCGGACCATATCGATGTCACAGTTGCGTCGACGCAAAGGTCGATCGAAGCGGCGATCAAGGATCGCGGCGATATGTTCGACATCATCATCATCGACGCACCGGGGGTCGACAGCTCTTTGCAGACGACAATCATCCGTTCTTCACAATTGGTGATCTCCCCAATCCAACCGGCCATCAAGGAACTTGAAGCGGCGGGACAGGTGGTTGCAGCAGTCAACGACATGAACGACCAGTTCGACCTGCACATTGCGCACTTTAATGTACGTACGCGAATTTCAGTGCCAGCGCGAAATCTTGAAGCCTATCGCTACATCCGGCCATTTATTGCCGGTCTTGTGGCGGCGGACTATCGCACAGCGCTGCTGGATACCGAACTGTTCGAGCGCAACATCTATCGTGAAATCCAGAACGGACTTGGCACGCTACAGATGCAAGATCTGACAGAGACGGTTCGAAAGGCCCGCGTCGAGGTTCAAGCACTTGTCGATGAAATCGAGCAGCGACGTGCCTCCCTCAAACTTGGGGATGCCGCATGAGCAAGGCAGGCCTTGATCTTAAGGATTTCTCCATCGCCTCACGCAAAGTGGGAGCGAGACCGGATGCGACGTCAGCAATCACGGAGACGGGCCCGGCGCCCGTTCGCCCGACTGCTTCTGATAGAGATGTGGCGTCGGTGTTGCCGAAGCCCAGCGAGAAGCAGAAACGCGAGGCGGCCTAGGAGCGGGCGATTGCGCAAGAGGATGTCCGCTACAGTCTGAAGAATCTCAAGCGCGCAAAGCAGCGCAACGTCAAATTCTTCGTCAATGTGGCGCTCGACTACGAGATGAAGGGGCGCCTGCAGCGGGCAGCCCAGGAGAACGATCTGAAGATGACCGCGGTTGTGAAGGCGGCTCTCGACTATTTCCTGTCCGAAAACGGCTATTGATGCTGTCGGCGACGCGCCATCGGCACAGGATCGCGGCGAAATATGCCAGGTCTCGATCGGGGAGCTGTTTTTTGGTCAGTTCGCCCAGGGCAGGCTCGAGTTGCGCTTCGATTTGGTGGCGCTCGTTGATTGTTCGGCAGTTGCGGGGTTCAGCGCGCAGTTCCCGAATGTGCTGTTTGATCGTCATCTTGTTTCCTCGACGTTTGTGAAAGATGACGGGTGCGGCTGTGAGCGGAGCAGACGGGTCAAGGTTCGCGGAAGCGCGACCAGCGTTGCCGGCGTGCGGATTTTGTCGGAGCGTACGTTGAGACAAAACCGGAAGGCCGCGCGACCTGAGCAGACAG
This sequence comes from Phyllobacterium sp., assembly GCF_037994405.1. Lineage (GTDB taxonomy): Bacteria > Pseudomonadota > Alphaproteobacteria > Rhizobiales > Rhizobiaceae > Phyllobacterium. The sequence goes on along the minus strand of NZ_JBBNAN010000204.1, from coordinate 9,297 downwards.
TATTTGGTCTTGTATGGCACCGTTGATGTCGACGCGATCGGTAAATCTCGGGAGGCAAAGCAGCGATGAGATGTTTTCAGATCGGAGACCAGATCGTCGAAGAGCAGGCAGATGATTTCCAGGAGCGGTTGGCAATTGCCTATGGGACAAAGGTGCGACCTGCATGCCTTTGCGCCACGCCTGGCATCACCATGTACGTAGCCCGCATCGGCGATCAACTGCTTATAAAACGCATGCCGTTAACTGGCTGCGCCCATGATCCATCGTGCCCTTCCTATGAGCCACCCTACGAGCTCTCGGGACTTGGACCGCTGATCGGCAGCGCCATCCAGGTTGATGCAGCCTCGGGAGCGGCGTCGTTGAGGCTGGATTTTTCATTGACGAAGCGCGGGCCGCGATCTGCGGCTGCGACCGAAACAGAGGCCCGAGAGACGGTCACGAACGAAGCAAGGAAGCTTTCGCTTCGCGCGCTGCTTCACTACCTTTGGCATGAAGGTGGCTTGACCGAATGGACGTCCCATTGGATCGGCAGGCGTCACTGGTGGCAGGTTCGCAGCCATCTGATTGAGGCCGCGCGGACCATGACAGTCCGTGGCGAAACGCTGCTCGATCGATTGTTCGTGCCGGAACCCTTCCGGGCAGAAGACAAGACAGCGATCGAGCAGCGGCGCGCCACGGCGCTTGCCGCGATCCACCAGGCCACATCTGGCGGCCAAAGGAAGTTGATGCTGCTCGTTGGCGAAATAAAGGAGTTTTCGCAGGCAAGAAGCGGTCGCAAGGTCGTAGTCAAACATATGCCAGGCTTTCCAATTTTCCTTGAGGAAGGTGCTTGGCGAAGGTTGCAGGCGCGTTTCAACGCCGAGTTCGAACTGTGGCAGGCCAATGAGTCGGCGCATCTGATGGCCATCATGACGATTGGGACGGCCACGTCCGGCCTACCTATCATCAACGAGATCGCCTTGATGACAGTGACTGGGGAGTGGCTTCCGGTCGAAAGCATCCATGAGCAGCAACTGCTTGACAAGCTGACCAAGATGCAGCGCAAGAGCGTAAAGGGGCTGAGGTTCAATCTACCGCGTTCGCAACCTGTTGCGACAGCGATTTTGGCAGAACCGAAGCCGGTCCCTGTGGCACTTTACGTTGTACCGCCATATGCCAACGAGGATTTCGAGTCCGCTCTGCGCGAGATAATTGAAGCGCGACCCGACCTTCAGCCATGGGTGTGGCGGGTCAACGATGGAGACATGCCGGACCTTCCGCCGGGCTGACGACTTCCTCAGTTCCCGACTATTCATCAGTGACGTGATTCATTTCGGCTCGATCGATTCAAAACTGTGGTTGGACATGGGTGCTGGCGATGCTCACCACCATTTGTCAACAGTTGTTTCAGCCAGCAAGAACTTGGCTCGCTACTATGCTCATTCGATCCAGCCGACACTGTTTGGCCAGACGTCTCTCATGCGTTGCTGGGGTCGTATCGGTAGGCGCGGACAAGAAAAGGTTCACCGGTTCTTCGATGAGCAACAGCCCGTCTCTTTGTTTTTCGAAATTGCGCGGCAGAAGCGGTCACGCGGCTATAAACCGGTGGGCAACTGTGGAGATCTCGCAATTTTAGCTGCGCCGCAGCCCGGCGTGCAATGACAACACATGCGGCTTCTGGAAAGGATTCTCCGTCACTCCAAGGAGAAGATTATGACAACGACAAACGAAAAGTCGAGGCCATCTTTGCGGCAATCACCGCGGCCACAAGGTCAAAGACGCGGCGGAGCGCGAGGCGCGCAATCCGGCGACCGGCGCCACGATCAAGGTGGCCGCGGCCAAGAAACTGACTTTCACGCCGGCCAAGGCGCTGAAGGACGCGTTGAACACGTAACATAAGAAGAGCCCCGCTTGATCGGCGGGGCTCTGTTAGCATCGCGGCGCTCACCGCCGCGTATTACGCGACCAGATGAGTTGCAGGCCCTCCTGGCCCTGGACTTCGGTCAGCGTGGCGTAAATCGGAGCCGGGAAACTCGGATCGTCAAGTTTGACCGAGATGTAATCACGCTCGGTTTCGCGGGCCTGTTTCTGCCATCCGGCGCCAAACTCGACGTTGCCCGCCAGGACGCGGAAGTCGGGAGCGTCGTGTGATGTGCGTTCGACGCGGACGATCTTCGCCTTGACGTTGAGGTTGAGGGTCTTGATGGTGCCGGTGAAGCCGTCATTCGATGCGGTGAAAGAACCGATGGTTGCCATTGTTGCATTCCTTCCTTGTTGCTCGGGCCGCGCCCATCGCGGTCTCGATGGCTGTCGATAAGACCGGGGACGATCGGCACGCACCCGCAGGGCCGCAACGAAGTGGAGGACGGCCATGGGCTGAGGCTTTCTTGCCTCGCGAGGAATGGCGGCCAAGCCGCCAGGGGAAGAAACCGAGCCGGCCGTTGCGGGAGGACGATCGAGCCGAGCCATGCGAGGCGCTCTGCGGTCAGACATGCGCCATCGAGACCGCGTTGGGCGAGCCCTGCGCACAGAGCGGACGGATATGGCAATGGCCGATCAGAGGCATCCTTCATTGACACGTCCCTTTGGGCTTCGCGCACCCCACGCCCTCGTCCGGCGATCCGGTATTCGGCCGGTTGACGACCGTCATCAGCCACCCTCTCGCAAAGCGCTCATCTGCTGCGCCTGGAGGTTGTGAAGGAAGGTGACAGCGCGCTGGGCCTGTGCGGCGGCAGCGACGATTGCCCGCTTGTCATTGGACAGGACTTGCAACCACGACGCCAGGTAGCTTGCATGGTCAGGCCGCGGCTCCAATTCCGGAACGATACCGAGATCGGCGCACAGCAGGGCTGACCCGAGCTCGGCGACAAGCTCTTCCCGGGCACGATCCGATCGATCCTTCGAATAGCGTGACAGATCGCGATCGAGGCGGTCCTTCGAACCTGTGAGATGAATGGTTTCATGTGCCAGAACGGCGTAGTAACTCTCCACATCGCGGAAGCTCTCGATGGGGGGCATCTGAATATGGTCCGAAGCCGGTGCATAGTATGCCTTGTCACCACCATGCCGGATGACGGCTCCCGTCGCGCAGAAGAACGCATCCGCAGTCGCGATGCGATTGACGACGCTCTTGGGATCTTGGGACGGTGATGGTCGGTATGCGTCGGACAGATCATCGATCTGTTCGACATTGAAGACGGTGTAGGCCTTAAGGAATGGAATGTCGTGCTCGACCTCTTCCCCATTGTCGACTGTATCCATCTTCCTGATCCGGTTCGCATAGACGACAGTAGAACCGGTCTCCCCCTTGCGGACATGTCCGCCGAGTTCAGCGGCCTGACGGAACGTCATCCAGGTCGGCGACCGGAACCCCCGCGAAACTGTCTCTGTCCAGAGCATGAGAACGTTAATGCCGCCATAGGGCTCGCCATTGTGGCGCAGCGGCCGGCTAATCCGGCCCTCCAGATTTCCGGCATTCCATGGCTGAACCCAGGGGCGAACGCCCTCCTCCAATGCTGCTACGATGCGCTGCGTGATCCTGGCGTAGATGTCGACGCGCGCCTCCTGTCCACCCTTTCCCTTTGCCTTTTCCTGTCTCATGATCTTCTCCTCGATTTGAAGACCGCGCCCATCGCGGTCCGTCACGACGGTCGAAGAGCGAAGGTCCGGAGACGGCGCATCCGCTTGAAGGCGTGAGTATGGTTGCGCGGTGCGATACGGACCGAAACGGAGTGGAGGACGGCTTTGCCGTTGCGCCGGGCCGATCCGGCCGAAGCTAGACCGCAATCCGGGACGGGCTGCATGGGCTCGGCAAAAGACAAAAAGCCGGCGTGCACCGGCGTCATTTCCTAAAGGGATCGCGGGGCCGAAGCCCCGCGATTGGCGTCTACTCGAAGGCCGCAATCTGCAGCGCGGCTGCCTTTTGGTCGACGGAAGTCCCAGTGTTCTCGGCGAGCCGCTCATAGGGCTTCCAGGCCTCACCGGTGATGTGCTCGTAAGCGGCAACCGCGCCTTCGGCGGCCATACGCAGGACGTGCGCCTGCAGGCCCATGTCAGCGGCGAACTCGCGCTTGCGCTGGGCCCGGCTGTCGAAGCCGACGGGGCCGTCAAGGTCCTCGTCGCGCATGTCGTTGGAGAGCCTTGCGGTCAGGTCGCGCGCCTGCGTCACCGAGCGGCTGTAGAACTGACCGGCGCCGTAGGCGGAGCCAACGAAGGATCCGGCGATGCGTTGCATGTGGATCTGCATTGCCTTCTCGCCAAGACCGTCCTTCAGCGCCTCGGCGCTTTCGATCAGCTGGGCGCGGTGCAGGTTGCGGATGCCGTCACCGTCGATAACGGGCAGGCCGAAGCTGTCGCAGATGCGGAGCGCCTGGGCGCTGTCCGGACAGACGTGTTTGACCATTTCGAGGGTGGTGGCACGCTGGGATGTGGCTGGGCGCTTTGCCGTGGAACGGGATTGAGAAGCCATGATGGAGATCCTTTCGAGCGATCGTTTGAGCGAAACCCGCGGGTACTGGATTTATCCGGCTCGGCCCCCTCGGGTGCGGTCGAAAGGACATGGGCGCAGGCGTTCCGGCCCAAGGCCAGGGCGATGCAGACCGAGCAAGGTAAGGCTGCGGATGACGCGGGCCGCAACAGCGGTCTGCGGATGACGCGGGCTTGCCTTGGCGCAGGACGCGGCGATCCTGCCGCTATGCGGCGCGAATGCGGCCTTTGACCGGGACGGACCCATGTCAGACCGCAGCAAAACCGAGGGCCCCAAGCCGGAAAAGACTGCACCTGAAGAGCCGCGACCGAGCCGCCGGGACCGGAATTGTGGCCGTGTTCCTCAGCCAATTGCGACCGCCTCGACAAGTAAGACAATCGCGCACTTTGCCTGTGCGCTCTTCGGCGAGCTCGGCCCGGTGCTCCCCTCGCGATCGCTTATTCTGCACGCTTGGCGCGCAGATCGTCGTTCCAATCTCCGAGCCGCGGGCGAAGTCGCCTGAACCCGCAGCCGCATGTGGCTGCGATCTCGCGGATTTCCCCAGCAAAGGCCTCGCCTTGACTGTCGTGGTCAGTCGCAGCCACGAGCAATCGATCGTCCGTGGCGAGAGCGCAAACGGCAGTCTTGGTAAGTGGCGACCAACCACCTGCTGTGCTGACGTAGAGCGTGTCCGGTCGCGGTCCCTCCAGCGCGGCAAGGCTTAATGCGTCGATGGCGGCCTCGGTGACGCAGACGCGCGCGGAACCGGCGGAACCGAACTGAAAGAGCAGCTTGGTACCGCCCGATGCAAAGCCGCTCCAGTGCTCCCCCCTCTCCTCCCACCCAGCGAGACGAAGACTTCGATCACGATGGGCGAACCAAGCACTGCCATAGGGGCCCTCGCGGACCAGATCGTCGTCGATCGCCGGGGCGATGATGTGCATGGGAAGAGCCCGTACCACGGTAAGGTAGTGGAACGCCGCAGATCCTTCGTTCATTGTCGGGCGTATCAGCCACCGGCCGGTGATATCGCCGTCGTAACGTGCTCGCGCGGGGTGCGACCAGATCGGCGCGGCCGGTTGGAGGCCGGCTAGCGCTGCCGCCGCGCGTACCGCGGCTAAAAAGTCAGCGCCGTCCAGGTGCTTGATCAGGGCAAAGATGTCGCCCTTACTATCAGAGAGTGGATCGAACCACCCCCGACCCTCATGCGTAACGATGGCGATTTCGCCGGCGCGCCGGTATTTGACCGCACGGCGTGAGCTCTCCTTCGTATCGACGCGCCAGCCGGCGCGCTCCAGAACCACAGCGCAGGATACTGTCGCGCGCAGCGCTTCAATGTCTTCCCGTTTCATCTTTTGATACTCCTTTCTTGCCCTCACAGTCCGGGCACCTCACACCAGGCGCGAAGACTGGCGGACGCAGGGGCGCGCATTCGATAAATGAAAGACATGCGGATTGGGGCGCGGCGAAGCTTCCCTTGCGGGCGCCAACGCGCAAGCGCCACGACGCTATTGGTCCGGCCGATCACCGTGAGTGCGTGTGCATCACGCACCGACGGGAGGCCGGCATCGTGAGCGACATCGATTTCCCAGGCCAGCTGGAACTGCCCTACAGTCCAGGTAAGGGGTGTAACCGACAGGTCAAAAATCAACGAGCGCAACAAGCGTCACGACATTCGTCAAAGCAAGGGAGAATTTCATTTTTGGCAAAATGCAGGTCAGGATTGAGCCGAGCTCAACTTACGACGAACGTCGCATTGCCCATGCGGCATTCATCGTCCAGAGTAAGGTTTTCCTTCTGGATGAATCCAATGCCAAAGAATCTGGCCGCCCGTCTATATGAGCCGATGACACTCACGTTTGTTCTGGTGCGGTTTGTGGAACGGGCAACCGACAGCGACTACGCTGACAGCAAATTACCGTCGCGTTGGTTCCGGAATTGGATTGATCTGTTCGAGTTATGTGCTCAAGCCGAGCGATGATGGCCTGCTGCAGATTATCGAGACGGGCCGTTCGGCACTTTTCGATCCTCCCATTGAATCGACGCGATACATTAATTTTGAAGACGGCAACGAGGAAATCCTCGTGGATTGCGTAATGGGAGGCTGCGAACTGAATATTTATTACAGCGACCTGCAATTGATTTTGCGGGCTGATATTCCCGATGATGCCCTTCCACAATGGCGGGCGGTCAAAGACGGCACCCACTGGACGGTAAGGGAACCGTAGTCAGGTCCTCTTGGTGAACATATCTAAGCGCAACGCATGTGCTCTCTAGATATTGGCTTGGGCGATGCCTACCTGCCGGTAGGACAGACTGCCGAGGCTGCATAAACCTGCCATTCACAAGCAGGTCACATTTACGTGGAATATTGCGGGGGTATTTTTCTGAATTTTCCATCGCCGTGAAAATTTCAATTCGCTTTTACTTGACTCTCTAGCCTCCTCCCACTATCTCGGGCTGCAATTAGCACTCACCCGTGACGAGTGCTAATAACGTGAATGACCAATCATTCGCGACACCGTTTTGACACCAACATCAAGGGTTTCTAACCATGGCCAAAACCAAGTTCCGCCCGCTTCACGACCGCGTCGTTGTACGTCGCGTCGAATCCGAAGCAAAGACCGCCGGCGGCATCATCATCCCGGATACCGCCAAGGAAAAGCCACAGGAAGGCGAAGTCATCGCCGTAGGCACTGGCGCTCGTGACGAAGCCGGCAAGCTTGTACCACTCGATGTCAAGGCAGGCGATTTGATCCTGTTCGGCAAGTGGTCCGGTACGGAAGTCAAGATCGGCGGCGAAGACCTGCTGATCATGAAGGAATCCGACATTCTGGGTATCCTCGGCTAATTACCGGGACTCCCCTAATCAACGAATAGAGATCAAACCGGGATAACCCCCAGGAGAGATAAAATGGCTGCCAAAGAAGTAAAATTCAGCCGCGACGCGCGTGAGCGCATGCTGCGCGGTGTCAATATCCTTGCAGACGCTGTCAAGGTAACGCTGGGCCCCAAGGGCCGTAACGTTGTCATCGACAAGTCCTTCGGCGCTCCGCGCATCACCAAGGACGGCGTAACTGTTGCCAAGGAAATCGAACTTGAAGACAAGTTCGAAAACATGGGCGCACAGATGGTGCGTGAAGTCGCTTCGAAGACGAACGACATCGCCGGCGACGGCACCACGACTGCTACTGTTCTTGCCCAGGCTATCGTTCAGGAAGGCGGCAAGGCTGTTGCTGCTGGCATGAACCCGATGGATCTGAAGCGCGGCATTGACCTTGCTGTTGCCGAAGTCGTCAAGGACCTCGTCAAGAAGGCCAAGAAGATCAAGACTTCGGAAGAAGTAGCCCAGGTCGGCACGATCTCTGCCAATGGCGAAACCGAAATCGGCGAAATGATTGCCAAGGCAATGCAGAAGGTTGGCAACGAAGGTGTTATCACCGTCGAAGAAGCCAAGACCGCTGACACCGAGCTCGAAGTCGTCGAAGGCATGCAGTTCGACCGCGGCTACCTGTCGCCATACTTCGTCACCAACCCTGAAAAGATGGTTGCTGACCTCGAAGACGCCTACATCCTTCTCCACGAGAAGAAGCTCTCGAACCTCCAGGCTCTTCTGCCGGTTCTCGAAGCAGTTGTACAGACCTCCAAGCCGCTCGTCATCATCTCTGAAGACGTAGAAGGCGAAGCTCTTGCGACGCTCGTCGTCAACAAGCTGCGCGGCGGCCTGAAGATTGCCGCTGTCAAGGCTCCTGGCTTCGGCGATCGCCGCAAGGCCATGCTGGAAGACATCGCCATCCTCACCGGTGGTCAGGTCATTTCCGAAGACCTCGGCATCAAGCTCGAGAGCGTTACGCTTGACATGCTCGGCCGCGCCAAGAAGGTATCGATCAGCAAGGAAAACACCACGATCGTTGACGGTAACGGCAAGAAGGCCGAGATCAACGCTCGCGTTGCCCAGATCAAGCAGCAGATCGACGAGACCACTTCCGACTACGACCGCGAGAAGCTGCAGGAACGCCTTGCCAAGCTCGCTGGCGGTGTTGCCGTTATCCGCGTTGGCGGTGCAACGGAAGTTGAAGTGAAGGAAAAGAAGGACCGCGTCGACGACGCTCTCAACGCAACCCGCGCGGCTGTGGAAGAAGGTATCGTTGCTGGCGGTGGTGTTGCTCTTCTCCGCGCCTCGGCTGCTCTCACGATCAAGGGCGTCAATGCCGATCAGGATGCCGGCATCAACATCGTTCGCCGCGCTCTGCAGGCTCCGGCCCGCCAGATCGCAACGAACGCAGGCGATGAAGCTTCGATCGTTGTCGGCAAGATCCTTGAGAACAAGAAGGACACCTACGGCTACAATGCGGCCAATGGCGAATATGGCGATCTGATCGCGCTCGGTATCGTTGATCCGGTCAAGGTCGTTCGTACGGCTCTGCAGGATGCTGCATCGGTTGCTGGTCTTCTGGTCACCACCGAAGCCATGATTGCCGAAGCTCCGAAGAAAGAGTCGGCTGCTCCTGCAATGCCAGGCGGCGGCATGGGCGGCATGGGCGGCATGGACTTCTAAGAAGTCCTGTCCCAACGACATACGGAAAAGGCGGGGTTCGACCCGCCTTTTTTGTTAGCCCGCTCGACCAGCGCTCAAATCGAGCTGAGCTTCACCCGTGCTTCCAGCTTCGCCGCCGCTTCCTTGCGTTCGCTGTACCGGTTGGTCAGATAAGTGGATGCATCGCGCGTGAGCATTGTAAACTTGACGAGTTCCTCCATCACATCGACAACACGGTCGAAATAGCGAGACGGCTTCATCCGCCCGGCTTCGTCAAACTCCTGGTAGGCTTTGGCTACTGATGACTGGTTCGGGA
>NZ_JBBNAN010000203.1:0-12966 GCF_037994405.1 Phyllobacterium sp. | reverse complement strand
AGCCGCAACTGATGGCAAGGACGGCGCTAACGCAATGAATGCTGAAGCGCGTAGTATTTTCAAAGTTGTGCGATACATTTTGAAATTCCTTCACGAGCAAATTTGGCTATGTCTTCGGTCAGCGGTGCGGGTGTCGTTGCCGCAGGCGCGGTCGCTGTTGGCGCCGTTGCGGTCTGTGCGCACGCATAGTGCATTTCCGGCCCGCCAAGCAGTGCCAACGCGGCTGATGCAACGAGCGCGATCGTCTTTCGGTGCAATGACATTCCAGCCTCTCGTGGCTCCGCATTTCGCGAGCTGCTATTTCGCGTTGTGCTCGAATAGGTTACGGCGCTCTGTTCAGACCTTTTCCAGCGACAGGACCTGGCCTGTGGAATCGATCAGGCAGGTCGAGCGCTGCCCCTTCGCCTCCAAAATGATCTGGTACTTTCCGCCATCAAGCGCGCTTGAGCTGACAGGTAGGACGGAGGCATGATCCGCTCCGAATTTCGTCGAAGCGGCAGTGGCACAAGCAAGTTGCAGGTCGGCGGGTGCCGTCTGCATCGTGTTTCTTGCCATGTTTTCGGGCGTCGGGCTGGAGACACATCCGGCCAGCGCCAGCGACCCGGCCGCCAGTAGGAGTGGCAGCTTCTTCCCAACTTTAGTACCTGATGTGCAAAGCATCGTTTTCCCCCTGCTCTTGCTGCTCAAACACCCTTGTAGAGTGACGCGCCCTGCATGAGCACAATCACCTTGGCGCCGACCTCGATCTGCGAAGCGAGGTCGACAATGTCGTCATTGTTCATTCGGATGCAGCCAGACGAGACGTTGAGGCCAATCGACCACGGTTCAGGCGTCCCGTGGATGCGGTAGATCGTGTCCTGGTCGCCCTCGTAGAGATAAAGCGCGCGCGCGCCGAGCGGATTGTCCGGACCACCGGGCATGCCACCGGCAAATTTCACGGCGTTTGGATCACGCGCCACCATCTCGGCCGGCGGCGTCCAGGTCGGCCATTCGGCGATGCGCCCGACGCGGACAATGCCGGCCCAGCCGAATCCGTCGCGGCCAACGCCGATGCCATATCTGACCGCCTGGCCTGCTCCCTTGACGAGGTAGAGGAAATGCTGATTGCCGTCGATGATGATGGTGCCGGGTTTCTCGGCGGTGCGGAACACCACGACCTGCTTGCGGAAGGCCTCAGGCACCTGGCCATTGGCGGCGTAATATTTACGCGCCTTGCGGCTGTCATAGGCGATCCACGTCCGCGTTTTCGTGTCGTAGATCTGCGTCTTGGGAACCTGAGCCAGACTTATTCCCACGAGGGAACCGAGCAACACGCCAGCTGCTGAGATACCGGCGATCAACCTCGTGCGATAAGGAAAACGCGAAACCGGCTTCATTGCCCTCTCCCCTTCAACCACTTGGCGACACGGTCTTCGTTCTTTTCAACCCAGGATTCCGCATAGTCGGCGGGCGATATCCGGTCGACCTCGACCGCATAGCTCATGTCTGTGATCTCCTCCGGGGTGAAGTCGATGCTTTCGAGGAATTTGGTGACTTCGGGCTTACGGGTAGCCAATGATTTGGTATAGGCGATATGAAAATGCGCCCGGTCCCAGGCGACTGGTGCATCCGATTTGGCCAGCCAGTCCGGATCATCGGCCGGCAGCACCACATGCCACTTGGCTGCGTCATATGCCGGCTCATCAAGCTTGACGATGTCATGCAGTTTGAAGACGACATGCGGACTGTAACAGGCAAAGACAATCGGCTTGTCGGTGGCCTCCGCCGCATCGACCGCGGCCATGCCCATTTCCTCGGGCATTTGCAGGAGTTGCAGGTCCTTATCATAACCGTAGCTCTTGGCGCGAATGCGCTCGATAGCTGTCGACGACCAGGTTTCGGCGCCTACCCACATCTCGCCCTTGCCGTCGCCGTCAGTGTCGAAGGCCGCGGTCTTCTTCGGATCGAGAAGATCCTTCACGCCGTGGATCCCGGTCTTCTTCACCGTCTGTTTTGTGGTGCAGATGCCCTGCCAGGCGGACACGCCGATATCAGCTATCTGCACCTTGTCGGCATATTTAGTCACAAGAGAATTGAGGTTCGGCAGCCAGACCTCGGGATGAATATCGACCTGTCCGGAAGCAAGACCGGCAAATGCTGTCATGGTGCCCATTTCGCGCACCTCGACATCGAGGCTGAGATCTTTCTTCAACGCAGTCTTGATGATGTTGGCTGTCACCTGGCCCGACGGCCAATTCGGCATGGCTACGACGAGATCGGCAGCCGACGCTGGCCCAGCCTGCCCAATGGACGTCAGGAACGAAAGGGCCGCCAGTCGGCCGAACACTGCCGCCCGGAGACGCTTGACCGGCTTCGCAGGGACATATTCACCGTCCCGCAAATACCGCTCCCGGTATAATCGTTGCTTCATCTGCAGCGCTCCCGCTTGATAACCTGCGGGCATTAGCCTTCATCGGCTCCGTTACCGGAAGTACGTAACTGTTAATTTTTGCTGCAAGCAGGTTTCCGGTGTAGGAGTGAACTGTTCCGTTTCAGCTGCCTCGGGATTATTTTGGGCGCATGCCGGGCGGGCGGCAATCGGGGGCGGTCATGACACGAATTCTCATTGCGGACGACCACGAGATTGTCAGGCAAGGCGTGAAGGCGATCTTGTCGAAGCGGGAACGTTGGGAGATCGTGGGCGAGGCAGCCGACGGACGCGATGCCGTCGAACAGGCCCGGCTGACCGAACCGGAAATCGCGATCCTCGATTATGCACTCCCCATTATCAACGGGGTGGAAGTTGCCCGCCAGATCCGGTTGCATAGTCCGAAAACTGAAGTTCTCATGTTCACGCAACATGACAATGAGGCGTTGCTCCGCAATATTCTCGAAGCCGGCGTCCGGGGATATCTGCTCAAGTCGGACGCGACCTTATATCTCGTCCAGGCAGTGGAAGCACTGGAACATCACCAGCCGTTCTTTACAAAAACCGTATCCGACATGTTGGTGTCTTCGTATCTGGCAAAATCGGATGCATCCCCGAGTGTCCTTACCTCGCGAGAAACCGCAGTTGTCAAACTGATCGCCGAAGGACACAGCAACAAGGAGACCGCAGCAATCCTTGGTCTGAGCGAAAAGACGGTTGAGAGCCATCGTTCGGCTTCGATGCGCAAGCTGGACGCTAAATCGACGGCCGCTCTCGTACGTTATGCGATCAGAAACCGGCTTATCGAAGCCTAAGTGTTGGGTTGCGTTCCGGTAATCCCATAAGGATCTCAGGGAAAAACCTAATGCCAAACCGGATACTTTCATGTGATACGGTGCCAAACCACCGAGCGTTGACGGCGACTGTTCGCAATGCGTTATTGTTGTTTACCCGAAGCAATCCGCCTGTTTAAAAGTGTGCACATGCGTCGTCACAATCTCGGAACCCGCCTGCTGCCGCGTACTCGCCGTGATGCCTCGGCCGGTTTACTCTTGCTCGGCTTGGTGCTGGGTGGATGCGCCGGGCATCCCAAAGGTGTCATGGCACCCGTCCTCGTCACCGGCGCTACCGGTGGTTCCAGCGTCGATATGCTGGTGGTGACAAGCCGCGTGCCCTCGGACGACCCCGCTACATTGTTCACCGGCGAACGCAGCCCCCGTCCCTATATGAATGATATTACCGTTTCGATCCCCTCGGACGCCAAGCGCAAGTCGGGCACCGTCCAGTGGCCGAAAAAACTGCCGCCCAACCCCGAAACCGAATTTGCCGTGACGCGCGTTAACCAGCTGAACTCAGTTGATGAAGGCCGAAGCTGGTTCCGGCAACACGCTGGCAGCGGCGGCCACGCACTCGTGTTCGTCCATGGCTTCAACAACCGCTACGAAGACTCGGTCTTCCGCTTTGCCCAGATCGTTCATGATTCCGGCGCGAAGGTCGCTCCGATCCTCTTCACCTGGCCATCACGGGCAAGCGTTTTCGACTACAATTACGACAAGGAAAGTACCAATTATTCCAGGGTTGCATTCGAACAGACCTTGCGAACCCTGGCCAAAGACCCTGACGTCAAGGACGTCACCGTCATGGCCCATTCGATGGGTACATGGCTGGCGATGGAATCCCTGCGCCAGATGGCGATCCGCGACGGCCGGGTTGCACCCAAGATCGACAATGTGATCCTGGCCTCCCCCGATATTGACGTTGATGTCTTCGCACGCCAATGGACCGAGATGGGAGAACACCGTCCCAAGTTTACGATTTTCGTGTCCCAGGATGACCGCGCCCTTGCCGCTTCCCGCTTCATTTCGGGCGACGTCCAGCGCCTCGGAGCAATCAATCCAGCCGAGGAACCATACCGCTCTAAACTCGAAAAAGCTGGCATTACAGTGATCGACCTCACAAAGGTAAAGGCTGGTGACAGCCTCAACCACGGAAAGTTCGCGGAAAACCCTGAGGTCGTGCAACTTATCGGCCAGCGCCTGGTGACTGGTCAGACACTGACCGATTCCAATGTGTCGCTCGGTCAAGGCATCACAGCAGTGGTGGCCGGAACAGTCAGCACCGTTGGCAAGGTGGCTGCGACGACCGTGGCCGCCCCCATTACCGTCCTTGAGCAACCGAAACGGATCCCCAAGAAGACTGACGAATTGGGGGCAACCCTGGGAAGCAAGACCCCTTCGAGCGAACTGAGTTACTGAAGCCATGGCGAATGAGCCAACCGAAGCCCAACCTTTTCTGATTGCGGGCGGCGGTCCGTTCTATGCGCTTGAACGCAAAGCCAAACTGATCCGAGCCAAATGCGGAACAGAATTGTTCGGCCCAGAGTTGCCTTTGATGGTCGCGCAACAAGGGCGTAACAGTTACTTGGACGCAGCGGCCATGGGAGTGGGTAATGCAAAGCCTGCCTTGATCAGCCCAGTACCGAGTTGATCAATGAATGCAGGCGTATAGTGGCGGGCTGTCATGTCGGAACGGAAAGACACCCAGAAGTGTTCACCACGGGCCTTCAACCGAATGGTGGCTTCCTTCACCCCCGCCGCATTCTCCAATTGTCCGGACGCGGCGATCTCTAGAATATTGGCCACATAATCGTCTGAACGCCCCATTTGCTGGACCCGAAGAAGCGCTTCGGCGAACTCGCCACGCCTGTAACAGTCAAGCGCCAATGTAAGTCCTGCATCGCTATGCGGGGTGCTCTCGATCATGCCTGCTTTGACTGCAAGACCAGCGCCCTCCATCCACCGACCATTGGCAAAAAGCATTGCACTCAGTCGCGCGGGAATAACGCTGTTGTTCGGGTTTAGAGCCATGGCACGATATCCGGCGACGAACGCCGCTTCGGTTTGGCCATTGCGAAACAGCGCCAACATCTGAGCATAGCCGGCTCGGTCCGACATTGGCGCGAGAATTACGGATTTGTTTGCAAGCGCAAGAGCACGCACGGCCAAATCAGTCGACACTTCAGGCGCTTCCGACTCCAGAAGCACGATCGCCAGTTCGGCATTGACATCGGGATCATTTGGCAAGGCCAGCAGTGTCGCGTCGAGGCATGTTCTGGCTTCCCATAATTCGTTAACGTCTGAACGCTCAACGGCCAAGGAAGAACGAAGAATGCAGCCGTTACCATAGGTTGGCTCTGCAAGTTCATGCGCCAGTTCAATGCTGTTGATTACGCCGCGTGTCCCGGCAAGACGGGTTGCAAGATTCGTGACGAGTTCGCGGCGGACATCGGCTTCCGACCTTTTGTCAAAGGAAGCCCGCTCGACCCCCGAACGAAACGCTTCCCCCGTCAAAGGATTGACCACCTGCCACCAGACCGCCCGGTCAGCTTCGGATGGGTGATATTTGAGGATAATGTGATAAGGGCTTGTGGTTCGATACGCTGATTTGAACAGAGACGCCCCGGGGACAGACTGCGTGGTGTTTGCTCTCACAATGCCGGGTGTTTCTCCTGCGGCAAGCTTGAGCGTTTGGAACTGGGACAGAGCGATCATGAGATAGTCGCGAATGAGCCCAGCCTCATTATCTGTCTGGTCACCTGCCAGCTTCATCTCAACAGCGACGCTTGGCTTATCCGACAGTACCGGTGTTCTGGCAGACGATAGCCAGATTGAGCCAAGGAGGGCCGAGGCAACGATTGCCAAAAGTGCCAGGCTTCGTTTCGAAATCACGTTTCGCCATTCTGAGGACGTTCCCTGAACCCTGATCTCATTAACAGTATCGGTATCATCGAGACTGTCTCCCTGCGGCGGCGCCTTGGTGAAGACTGGAATATATCTCCCACGCGGCAGCTCTATACGAACGCTGCCTTCCTCCGCACGGGATTCATAATACTGGGCAAGGGACGCCCGCAGCCTTGTCGCCTCTATGCGGACAATCGGATCAGTTGTCGGATCGAAACTGGGAGGGCGACCGAAAACATCGACGGCGATCGTATAGGCCTTCAATGCTACGGCGCGGCCCTCGAACATCTCGTGCGCAACAAATCTCAGAAAATTCCGGTTCCGCTCTGTTGAGTGAAACTGTGGGTCGGACAGAAGTCTGTCCAGCTCCACGCGAGCTTCCTGCTCGCTAACCCCTTCCGTTTCCGGTACGTCGACATTCACGTCAACTTCCATGGCAGAACCCCCACGATATATATCCCGGGATACAATCGAACGGATTGCGCTCTGACACCATAGGGTGAATACCCTAGGTTGTGACGGGATTGTACTGATACAGTTCTTAACCGGCCGGGATCGCAAGAAAATCCGGATAATATCTGGTCGTCAGGGCGCCTTACCGCGCATCGAGATACAGATGTCGATCACCTCGCTCTCGATGTCAGCACAAAGCATATCATATTCCGCAATTAGTTTCAGATCGTTGGATCCATTACGGCGCAATCGATCGAGTGTGGAACTCGCTTCGTCAAATGCGTCGCATAAGCTCATCAGCGCGGAATTTCGCGCACTGAGCATTTGCAGCTGGCCGCGCATAGCAGGCAGCCTGAGCATCAATTTCCACAATCCCCGTTGTTCTGACGCGGTCGACATTGTTTTGTTGAACCCGCTTCCGTTAATGGTTCAAACCATGCGCATGCCCGGAAGACAGGCAACTGAACACACAGCACCCGATA
Organism: Phyllobacterium sp.; assembly: GCF_037994405.1. Lineage (GTDB taxonomy): Bacteria > Pseudomonadota > Alphaproteobacteria > Rhizobiales > Rhizobiaceae > Phyllobacterium. The sequence continues at coordinate 5,884 of NZ_JBBNAN010000203.1, read as the reverse complement.
GCGTGTCTCCCATTGCTTAATAAAGTACGATGTGCTGCCGCATGCGAGTACGTAACGGTAAACGTCGATGAATACAGGACGCCATCAGATGGAATAATCCAATACGATCAACGGGAGACCAGGGATCACCCCATTTCGCAAATCTCACAAACTTCTACCGTACTTGCGTTACTGTTACGTCCTCGGCGAAAGCGACCGCAATGATGTCTCTCGCGCTACTTTCAATTTCAATCTCAAGGACGGCTTCTATCTCCGCTCCAACGCAACGTGGAATTTTGACCTTGAGAGTGGAAACCATTCGATCCCGGTAGGGCTCAGAATTGGCAAGGTTTTTCAGGTCGATGACAAAGTAACCATGAACACTTTCGTTGAGCCACAATGCACGGTGTTCGACCATGGCAACAGCAACCCGGAATGGCAGATGTCGGCGTCAACTTCCAGTTTTCGTTGGGGAAGTAACCCCGCTACTTCGTCGTGATCTGGCTGAAAGACATGCCGTCAATCTTGCCGTCCTTCAAACGATAGACCAGCGTCTGCAACGTAGTGAACCCTTTGCTGTCGGGACCTGCTTCGTTCGAATAGCGAATGATCCCGTCGTTCACCGACGCGCCAAAGGCGTCCTGCAAGTTCTGCTCACCGTCTTTCAGGCCAGGTACTGGGAGCATCCATTCCGTAAGCGTTTCTGGCCCCTGGGAACAGCCGGAGCGCGCCGCATCGCTTTCCTCCGCGGACACCATTGTCAGTAGGCGCTTGGAGCCGCTGCCCTCACCGTTCGAAATGAACCACAGGTTCGACGCATGACCGTCGAGCGCCACCTGGTAGCACAGCCAAATGGTCGTCTCCGATCCGGCGCCACGCGTACGAATTTCACCGCCAAATTGCTTCTGGATTTCATCGAGTGTTGTTCGCCCGAAACCAACATCGAGCGTGTCGGCCTTGACAAGATTGTTGAACGGTTTGGCAATCGGATGGGAGGTCGACTTGGCAGTTCCACCCGAAAGTATGAGCGAGGGAAAGCCGGAAAGCTTCACGTCGTCGGCGTTCGCTGGTTGCAGAATTAGCAGCGAACCTGCAATGAGTGCAATGGCAGATATGGTTCTTAGAGACATCAAGCGCAATGCATCTCCCCTGATCGAGAATTTCGGCATGCTGACATCATTATTCGATCCTGCCAGAGGACAAAGTACTTAACTGTTACAGAAACCGTTTTTGACAGAGTTTGCTGCGCGTCGCGGCAAATCGGCCCTATAGATCGCGCGGCCAAACAGACATACGCGCCCTACGTTACAGTTACGTACTTCCGTTGAAGCGGCGTTGCCAGAAGCATGACCCAGTCCAATGGACAACCATTCGCGCCCGCGTTCGTCAGGCGATACAAAAACACGTCTGCGGACCGACAGACAGGAGAGTGCAATGCTCAGGCAATACGCTACCCGCCTCCAAAGGGAGGAACATCATGCCAGTTGAACGCAAGAGCCAATTTAGTTCGGTGCGGCGAGCCTGCGTTCCAAAGGGCACCAAAGTCCGGGCGTCTCTACTAGCCGGGGCGGCCATAGCCACAGGCATCGCCTTTTCCCAGTGGTCCGGAATCCAGCCCGCGCAGGCCCAAGAGGCGGCAGAGCCCAACATCCTCGTAATCTTTGGTGACGATATCGGCCAGTCCAACATCAGCGCCTACACACTGCCTCGTTGGGTATCAGACGCCAAATATCGACCGGATTGCCAAGGAAGGCATGATGTTTACGGATTATTACGCCGAGAACAGCTGTACGGCCGGACGCTCGTCTTTCATCACCGGACAGGCGGTCCTGCGGACAGGCCTTTCCAAGGTCGGCGCGCCCGGCGCGCCTGTCGGACTGCAGCCTGGCGATATCACGATCGCCCAGGCGCTCAAGCCACTCGGATATGCCACCGCTCAATTCGGCAAGAACCATCTTGGCGATAAGGATGAATATCTCCCGACCAGTCACGGCTTCGACGAATTCTTTGGCAATCTCTATCACCTGAATGCAGAGGAAGAGCCAGAGCGCCCGTACTGGCCGAAGGATCCGAATGATCCATTCCTCAAGGCCTACGCGCCGCGCGGCGTCATCAAGGCCTCGGCGGACGGCAAGATCGAGGACACAGGCGCGCTGACGAAGAAGCGCATGGAGACGATCGACGATGAGACCGTAGGCGCTGCGATCAATTATATTGACGAACAGGCCAAGGCCAAGAAGCCGTTTTTCGTCTGGATGAATACGACGCGCATGCACGTCTTTACCCATGTGCGCGAGGAATATCGCGGCAAGAGCGGTATGCCCGGCAACGAATATGGCGACGGCATGTGGGAGCATGATCAGGATGTCGGCAAGCTTTTGAAGACGCTGGACGACCTGAAAATCGCTAACAATACGATCGTGATTTACACGACGGACAATGGGCCGAATGCCTTTACGTGGCCGGATGCAGCGACGACGCCTTTCCGTAGTGAGAAGGATTCCAACTGGGAAGGCGCATTCCGCGTTCCCGCGATGATCCGCTGGCCCGGCAAGGTCAAGCCGGGCACAATCTCCAACGACATCTTCTCCGGTCTCGACTGGTTCCCGACATTGTTGGCCGCTGCGGGAGACGATGGCGTAAAACAGCGCCTGCTGGATGGCTGGGCTCCAACGCAGGGCGGGAGGACCTTCAAGGTGCATCTCGACGGCTATAACCAGCTCCCGTACCTCGACGGCACCGAACCAAAAGGGGCTCGCAGTGACTTCTACTATTTCAACGATGACGGTGAGCTCGTTGCCATGCGTTGGGACAACTGGAAACTCGTCTTCTGCGAACAGCGCGCGCCCGGCGAGCTTCTGATTTGGGCAAATCCATTTACCTGCCTGCGGCTCCCGAAGTTGTATAATCTGAGGATGGACCCCTACGAACACGCCGACATCTCCGGCAGCCTCTATGACCAATGGCGCGTAGAAAATGCCTACCTGTTCGCTCAGGGCACATTTAAAGCTTCGGAGTTCCTCGAAACCTTCACGAAGTATCCTCCGAGCCAAAGGCCGGCAAGCTTCAGCATCGACCAGGTGCGGAAACAGGTGGACAAAGTTATTGATAAACACTTTGAGGAAATGGGGAAATAACAACGACACCGGACTTTGTTCGGTAACCACTCCAGATTGGCGCGCATGTCGCGCGCCAATCGCCTTCATATCCAGGAGTGCAATAGATGGTCGTCCACTCGCATCTCGCCGAGTCAAAAATTCGCCCTTCAGATTTCAGTACCCCAATGCCCGATGAACGCGCCCGTTCTACCCATTTTGCCTGGCCAGCGCTTTTGCTCTTCGCCTCGGGGTTTTCTGCGCTCGTTTTTCAAGTCATCTGGGTCAGGCAGTTGTCGCTGATCGTCGGTGTGGATGTTTACGCAGTCACCGCAGGTGTTTCTGCCTTTATGGCAGGGCTCGCCATCGGCGGGATGCTATTTGGCCGCATCGTTGATCGCTCGGCCAGTCCGTTCCGCTTTTACGCACTGCTCGAAGCGGGTGTTGCGATTTGCGGCATCGGAGTAACAATCGCACTCTCGCACTATGCGGGAACCTTTGCTCGCCTCGAAGACACGTCCGTATTCCTCGCCTGGGCAACGGTGTTTGCTTTCGTCGGTGTCCCGGCAATTCTCATGGGTGGTACCCTGCCGGCCCTGATCCGCTCCCTCGCGGCGGCAAACCGGGATATCGGATTGAAGGGCGGTAGTCTCTATGCGGCCAATACTGCCGGAGCAATTGCAGGTACGCTCGCTGCCGCCTTCCTGCTCATTCCGAGTCTTGGTATTTCGGGAACTGCCTACGCGGCCGCAGCACTTAGCCTGTTCGCAGCCGTCGGATCGCTTGGTCTCGGCCTATCACGGAGGACGACCAAGCATATTTCATTCGAGCCCGTCCCTAAACCATTTTCCGGCGATGTCCGCCTTGCGCTCGCTCTCTACTCGGTCGCTGGCGGTGTGGCGCTTGGATATGAGGTTATTTGGACGCAGTCGATCGTCCAGTTCATGAGTACCCGTACCTTTGCCTTCGCCATTGTGCTGGCAACCTATCTTTTCGGGCTGGCGCTCGGGTCAGCGGTTTCCGCAAGATGGATCGACAGGGTTCGCAATGTCTGGAGTGTCTTTGGTCTTCTCGTTGCTGGCGCGGGATTGATTGCCTTGTTCGGAGTTGCGTTCCTTGGCAGCTGGATTATTGCCGCGCAATCCATCGCCGAATATTGGGTTCTGCAGCTAAGTCAAAACCAATTGGCAGGAATGTCCGCCCGCTTTGCGGTGGCATCATTTGTCATCGTCCTGCCAACAACGATTCTGCTCGGTGCGGCTTTTCCAGCGGTTCTAAAGCTGGTCGTCGCTGATGGCCGCGTCGGGCACGGCGTCGGCTTTGTGAGTGCTTGGAACACCTTTGGCAGTATTATTGGAACTGCGATCACGGGCTTTATCCTGATCCCGCGCTTCGGCTTTGTTGGCTCCCTCGGGATTTTGGCTGTCATCGCGGCGGCTATCGGCATCATCGCAGTGTTTCGCAACGTTGGCACAATTCGCTGGCATCGCGGCGCCGCAGCTGCAATCTGTGCGACCTCACTGGCGCTCGCGCTCCTGATCCCGTCCGATCGCTTTGCCGGACTTCTTCCAGGTGCCCAGAACGGCAAGCTCGTCTTCTATGAGGAGGGTCTGGGTGCCACAGTTGCCGTGATTGAACAGGGGCGAGGCAGAAAGTTCCGCCGCCTCTATATCCAAGGTGTTTCAAATACCGGTGATTCCCTTCCTTCTTTGCGCTACATGCGGCTGCAGGCGCTCCTTCCCTTGATCATCATGCAGAAACAGCCACAATCGGCGATGGTGGTCGGTCTCGGAACCGGGATTACTGCCGGTGCCCTCCTCGCCTATGATGGGCTAGACCAGAGGATTGCCGCCGAACTTCTGCCTGGCGTCAAACGCGCCTCCACCCTGTTCAGCGGCAACTACAACGTTGCGTCTGATCCCCGGCTTGACATCCGCTTGCGAGACGGAAGAAGCGAACTGCTGGCGAGTGCGGACACTTATGATCTCGTGACACTCGAACCGCCGCCGCCGTCGGCTGCCGGTGTCGCCAATCTCTATTCGACCGACTTCTATCGTCTCGCCACCACCCGGCTTCGCCCGGGAGGCATGGTGGCACAATGGCTTCCCCTGCCCACCCAGAACGATGAAGACACCCGCTCGCTGGTGCGCAGTTTCATCGACGTCTTCCCGCATGCAACGCTGTGGACAACAGAATTGCATGAAATGCTCCTTGTCGGATCGTTCGAGCCAATGAAACTGGATATCAGGCGGATGACAGCGCGCTTCGAACAGCCCGAGGTGCGGCTGGCGCTGCACGAAGTTGGCATCAACTCACTTGCCGGATTGATGGCAACGTGGGTAACCGACCGCGCAGGCCTGGACGCATTCGCGGGAAATGCTCCTCCTGTCACTGACGACCGTCCGCGTATCGAATATGCCGCGTGGGTGAAGCCGGACACATTTACGACCGTACTGCCGCAACTGATGGATCTCGTCACGGAGCCACCACTCGCGAACGCCGACAGCACTTTTACGACAGAAATGGAGACCGAGCGCGATGTGTTGCGTACATTTTACCGAGCAGGTTTGAGCGCTTATCGCGCCGACCAGCAAGGCTGGCAGCGCAGTGCGTCACAGATCAGCGCCCATGCTTCCGGCAATGCCTATTACGCCTGGTTCTTTGGCGGAGCCACGCAATGAGCGACTGTGACGACATCCTCGTCCTTGGCAAACGTATCGGACAGTCGATCATTGGTCAGGAAGCGATGGTCGAGCGGCTGCCACGCTGTCGCGCGTGCAGTTCACACCGGATCTCCTGCCCGCCGACAT
>NZ_JBBNAN010000202.1:0-48790 GCF_037994405.1 Phyllobacterium sp. | reverse complement strand
GTCTTCCACAAAAAGTGAAGCATATCCACAGAGGTGCGCGCGAATATTCATATGAGTATTTATTCAAATCTATATGTATTGTTGCATGTGACGAATATATTTCCGATAATGTCATCTTGAGTATTGTCAGAGTGGAAAATTTCTAGCTGACATAAATATCCAATATGAATAATCTTACAGAACCGCTTATCAACGATATCCATTCTCAAACTCGCTAATCGCTTCGTCTAAAAATTTGTTGCAATTCTAAAAGACTACTCACCTGGTCAACTAGACGTGTTGTAAATCGACAAGAAAATGAGGGTGAATTGCGGTAATGTGTCGAAATCGGCACACAGCCTAAAATTGTGCCTCTGCAGAATAATCATTCGGGCGCCGGGCATTGTTAAAAGAATCTAAATAGGATGCGATGAAACTGGCCACACACCAAATCAATGGCCCATGTTTACCCGTGGGCAAGACAGTACCATCCGGGCGAGCATCATGAATTCCTATTCAAAAAAACGGGCGATCTTTCTGGCTGCAATGTTGTCAGCGACAGCCATCTCCATATCGTCGGCTTCAGCTGCAAACAACCTGATGGAACTGTTGTTCGGTAGTCGCCGTGTTGATGCCCAGCCTGTCAATCCGTCCAGACAACTTCGGCCGGGCGAGCCGCTTGCCGAGCAATCTGGGCCCGTCAGGCGGCCACAGGGGTCGATCAAGCGCGTGACGGTGACAGCGCCGACGAATTACGACTACAAACCGGAAACGCTGGTTCAGGTCGACTTTTCCAAAGTCGATACTCAGCTTACCGCTTCTGCGGACCATGGCATAACAGCACCGCCGCAGATGGAACAGTTTGGTCTAAAGGTGGACCACCTGAAAGAAGCCCATGTGCAGGCGGAAAAACAAATCGCCGATGCCATTGTTTCCTACTATGCCACGAAACAGCAGCCGATCTGGACAGCGTCGTATGACGTCACGCCGAAAGCCAAGGCAGTTGCGGCCTTGTTTGCCAAGGCTGGCGAAGATGGCCTCGATCCTCAGGATTACGCGGTCAAGGTGCCGGGCGATGACTACGATCGCGCGAATATTCCCGCGCGTCTGAAGGAGCTCGCCGAGTTCGAACTAACCATGTCGGCGCGCGCCCTGCGTTATGCAATGGATCAGGGTGAGGGGCGGATCAATCCGAACCGCCTCAGCGGATTCCACGATTTTGCTCTCGACCGTGTGAAACCGCGTGAGGTGCTCGACCAGCTCGCTGCCTCAAATGACCCGAGTGCCACGCTGCTGGCTTTTGCGCCTCAAAGCAAATGGTATGCAGAGCTGAAGAAAAGCCTGCAGGAGCTGGGCGATGCCAAGGAGCCGGCCGTGCGCGTTGCTCCAGACACCAAGATTCGCCCAGGCGAAGAAAATCCCGAGCTTCGCAATGTAGTGGCCCTGATCAAGGCGAAGGCGCCCAAGGATTATCTGGAAAAGCACGAGACAGTCCTGCAGGCGCATGAAAATGCGACTGTCTACGATGACAGCCTTGTCGAAGCCATCAAGGACTTGCAGAAGGCGCAGGGGCGCAAACCCGATGGTGTCATCGGTAGTAGCACGATCAACGCGCTTCAGGCCGAATCCAGCGCGTCAAAGCGCGACCGTCTTCTTTATTCCATGGAGCGTTTGCGCTGGCTGCCACATGATTTCGGCAAGCGTTACGTGTTCATCAACCAGCCTGCCTATCGGGCACAGTATTTTGATGAGAATACCGAAAAGCTGGCGATGAACATCGTCGTTGGGTCGCCCACCAATCAGACCTACTTCTTTGATGACACAATCGAGACGGTGGTCTTCAATCCGTCGTGGGGTGTGCCGCGTTCGATCATTCTCAATGAGATGATGCCTAAAATCCTCAACAACCCTTCCTATCTCGAGAACAGTGGGTATGAGGTCTATGACAAATCGGGACGCGTTATCCCCTCAAGCTCGGTGAACTGGTCGCAAGTGGCGGCAAATGGCGGCGGAGTGGGGATTCGTCAAAAGCCAAGCCTCGACAATGCGCTGGGCGAACTGAAAATCCTGTTCCCGAACAGCCACGACATTTACATGCACGACACACCTGCCAAATCTTTCTTCAAGCGTGACATGCGCGCATTGAGCCATGGCTGCATCCGGCTGGAACGTCCACGCGACATGGCTGCGGCCGTGCTTGGCATGCCGGTTGACGACTTGAAGCAATATTTCGGCAAGAACGAACGCAGCGTCCGCGTGAAAGATCCTCTTCCAGTCTATGTGTCGTATTTCACAGCCTGGCCAGACTCAGCGACGGGCGAGATTCATTATTATAGCGACGTCTATCAACGGGATGTCTATCTCGAGAAGGCATTCGTGAAAACGCGGGCAGTCCGACAGGCGATGAGCGCTCAGACCGCGGCGCTATAGCAATAACATCAATCCTTGGGTTCGATTTCGAACGGAGGCAGGCTTTGAAGTGCGAGTTTCAAAGCCTGCGACCAGCCCTCGGAAATGATTTCATAATAGGGGTCGTGGCGCTCGATCCGCTTCTCAAAGCCAAGTTTGAAACTGTCGGATTCATAGAACTGCAGATCAAGCGGCAGACCCACGGACAGATTGGATTTCAAGGTCGAGTCGAAGGATACGAGCAAGAGCTTGGTGGCTTCTTCAAACGTCATCGCAGGGTCGTACGAACGCACAATGATCGGTTTGCCATACTTGTGTTCGCCGATCTGAAAGAACGGCGTGTCGGGCGTCGATTCGATGAAATTGCCTTCCGGGTAGATCAGGAAGAGACGCGGATCACCACCCTTGATTTGGCCGCCAAGGATAATCGAAGCACCGAATGAATCTGCGCGCTGTCCGCCAGAATCAACCTCTTCGATCACATGCCTGATAGTATCGCCGACAAGCCGCGCCGTCTGGAACATCGATGGCATGTCATAGATCGACGGCGATCGTTCGGACGGCGTTTTGGTCCGTTCATTCAGGATGCTGATGACGGCTTGCGTCGTTGCAAGATTGCCTGCGGAAAGCAGCGTTATGACACGATCGCCCGTCTTGGCCCACGTGTACATTTTCTTGAACGTCGAGATGTTGTCGACACCAGCATTGGTTCTCGTGTCAGACATGAACACAAGTCCACGGTCCAGTTTAAGGCCTACACAGTAGGTCATAGCGAATCCCAAATCCGAAATAATCAGATAGATTACTGCTCTACATTGACTTCAACGGCAAGTGACTCAATGCCCGGTCCAAAGCGTATTCCGGAAACCGGGGCGGCTTCGCGGTAGTCGAGACCACATGCAACGCGAACATAGGTTTCGTTCGGGCAGATATCATTGGCTGCGTCGAACCCCACCCAACCGAGCCCGTCAAGATGGACCTCCGCCCAAGCATGGCTCGCCGTCTGTTCAATCGTATTGTTGAGCATTAAATAGCCGGATACATAGCGGGCCGGAATGTTCAGAACCCGTGCCACCGACAGGAAGATATGGGTGTGGTCCTGGCAGACGCCCTTGCCGTTCAGAAGTGCTTCTTCAGCGGTCGTGCCAATAGTGGTGGATCCTGGTGTATAGACCACTTTCTGATGCAGGAGGCCCATCAGCTCGTGCATGACTGCAAGCTTGTCGGACCTGACTTCAAGACCCGCTGCCAGCTCGCGGATAGCCTCGCCGGACTTCGTTAGCGCGGTTTCACGCTCATAGAGCCAGATTGGCATGAAATTATAAACCTTGCCCAGGACGCCGGTGCGATCCTCGGTTTCGACTTTTCCCTCGGCACGGATGACGAGTTCCGTCACGTTGCGTTCGAGGCTTATCAATGTTGTGCGATTGCCGTAGCCATCCCGATAGTTTGCCTCCTGCGTCGCTCCCTCCATCGACACTGACCAGTCAATGACCTTCTGACCGGGTGAGCTCTGCGGATACATACGCAAACGCAGGACCGAGTAATGCACCGGAGCATCGTAACGATAATGAGAATTGTGCTGGATATTCAGAAGCATGATCTTCAATCGAAGTTATAGGCTTCAGCAATCTTGCTGCTCAAGCTGTTCGTTTGATAGATGAGATCGCTCAGAAATTCGTGCAGGCCATTATCGAATATGGTCCGGATCTCATTGTTTTCGAGCCGCGTCATGATGCTTTCCGACATGTCATGGCATTCGTGCCGCTTGCCGTAGTCAATTGCAAGATATTTCAGATTATCGACGATGTTCGAATAGCAGAAATTGAGCGATCTCGGCATGCGGGAATTCAGGATCAGATAGTCCGCAATGTTCACCGGATTATATTCGACATCATAGACCCAGCGATAGGAGCGATGGGCGGAAACTGAACGAAGGATCGACTCCCATTGAAAATTGTCGAGCGTGGTGCCGACATAGGAAATTGACGGCAGCAGCACGTAATACTTGACGTCCAGAATGCGTGCAGTGTTATCCGCCCGTTCGATGAAGGTGCCAATGCGCGCAAAATTGAAGATCTCGTTGCGCAGCATTGTTCCGTGGAACGCACCCCGAATGATCGCGGTTTCACGCTTGATCTGGTCGAGGACACGGGGAAGATCAGTTTCTGCAATTGGTTGTGCCAGTGTGGATTTAAGGATCATCCACGTCTCGTTGACGCTTTCCCAAGCTTCGCGCGTCAGCGCGGTGCGCACCATGCGCGCATTCGAGCGGGCCGTTTCAACGCATGACATGACACTTGACGGGTTGCTGAGATCGCGGAGCAGGAAATCAGACACAAGGCTGGCGTTGTACTCGTTGTACTTGTTGTCGTAGCCGATCTTGACGCCCGCGCTCATTAATACCGACGACCATTCTTCCGGTGCATCGGACGTTTTTGTCAGGGCCATACGCAAACCGGCATCGATCAGGCGCGCCATATTCTCTGCCCGCTCTATATAGCGGAACATCCAGTAGAGACCATTTGCGGTTCGGCCAAGAAGCATTTTTCGGTGTTATCCCTCTTTGCATTCTGGAGCCGTCTTTGGCGGCTCTCGTTCCCCTCGAATTGGTCTAATCGTCCAATACCCACGTATCCTTCGTACCCCCTCCCTGACTGGAATTGACGACGAGCGAACCTTCTTTCAACGCGACACGGGTCAAGCCGCCGGGAGTGATACGAATCCGGTCGGAGACAAGAACAAATGGCCGCAAATCAACATGTCGCGGCGCGAGACCCTTTTCGGTCATGATCGGCGTCGTCGACAGGGCCAAAGTCGGCTGAGCAATGTAGTTCTTCGGATTGGCCTTCAACTTGAGCGCAAAAGCCTCGCACTCCTTCTTTGAAGCGGCTGGACCGACAAGCATGCCATACCCACCCGAGCCGTGGACTTCCTTGACAACAAGGTCGGCAAGATTTTCGAGGACATATTTGAGTGTGTCCGGTTCTGAGCAGCGATGTGTCGGGACATTCTCCAAAATCGCCTTGCGCCCGGTATAGAACTCGACAATTTCCGGCATATAGGAATAAAGCGCCTTATCGTCGGCGATACCGGTACCGGGTGCATTGGCGATGGTAATATTGCCGGAGCGATAGACATCCATGATCCCGGCGACACCCAACGCCGAATCGCGGCGGAAGGTGAGGGGATCGAGAAAGGAATCGTCGACGCGTCGATAAAGCACGTCAATCGCCCGGTTGCCCTCGGTGGTCCGCATCACCACCTTGCCATTTTCGACCTTCAGGTCGCTGCCTTCAACGAGTTCGACACCCATCTGGTCAGCCAGAAACGCGTGCTCGAAATAGGCTGAATTATAAATGCCTGGCGTGAGGACTGCGATCGTTGGCGTGCCTTTGCATCCGGGCGGCGCAACCGCCGCCAGCGATTGACGCAGCAACTTCGGATAAGTTTCGACAGGTCGAACCTTGATCTGCTGAAACAGTTCTGGAAACAGCTGCATCATCGTTTCGCGATTTTCCAGCATGTAGGAAACGCCCGATGGAGTACGAGCATTGTCTTCGAGGACGTAGAACTGGTTCTCCCCTGTCCGCACGATGTCGACACCAATGATATGGGTGTAGACATTGCCCGGCGGGCGAAATCCGACCATCTCCGGCAAATATGCATCATTGTGAGTGAAGAGTTCGCGCGGGATGCGGCCTGCGCGAATGATCTCCTGACGATGGTATATATCGTCGAGAAACGCATTGAGCGCCATCACGCGCTGCTCGATGCCCTGAGACAGGCGTCGCCATTCATTGCCGGTGATGATGCGGGGAATGATATCGAATGGGATGAGGCGTTCGGCTGCTTCTTCGTCGCCGTATACGGCGAAGGTGATGCCGGTTTTGCGAAAGACATTTTCTGCATCGAGCGACTTTTGTGCCAATCGCTCCGGGTTCTGGGTATCAAGCCAGCATTTCAGCTGTTCGTATGGCGGCCGCACCTCACCGCCGGTTTTGATCATCTCATCAAATGGGTTCACTCAAAATCCCCTTCATATGGGAGTCATTCAAGCCGGTTCGTCAAAAATTGCAAGTACAATCCGTTGTTTAAGGATGCATGTTTCTTCTTGGCCCAAAAATTAGGCAGCTAAAGCCGGATTGAGGCAGAGGCAGTTCGATTTTAGTCTAATGTGTAGGCGGATGTCTGGACCCGTGTTGCAATTAAATAAGCCCGGAGCGCTAGCCCCGGGTTTGGTGAATCGACGATATGATGTGACCGATCAATAAGGCGAAATACACTGGCGGCGAGGACCATAATTGGGCTGGTATGTATTGTCATAGGCCCGGTATGACCGATAGCGGTTATAGCACCCAGCGGACGTGGGCGCTGCCGGCACGGTAAGCGGGAGCCGGGCGACTGATGGCACTACCAATAATCACGCCACTGCCAAAAGCGGCCAACGGAAACCAGGCGCCGTTGTAGTAGCGATAACCCGGTCTATAGTAGCGATAGCCGCGATGACCTCTATACCAATAGCGGTCGCCGCGCCAACCACGGTCGCCATGCCAGTCGCGATTGCCATGCCAATGCCGTCGATACTGTACTGATTGAATATTTGGGGAACCGTCTCAATTGTCACAGGTGTCAGAGGCGCTGAATAGCTTGGCATATTGCCAGCAGACACTATACCAATCGTCATCGCTATCGCAGAAAGTACTGAAGCTTTCTCAATTTTTCCTCCCTAAGCTGCGAAACACCGTGATTTCGCATTATGTTTACGAGCAGAAGACGCGCCCGATGGTCAGCCGAATTTGGCATGGCATCAGTCAGCAGACAAACGTGATGTTATCGTTCTTGTTCCGGATCAAGCACTTACGGCGCTTATCAAATCGCCAGTGAGTTCAACCTTCAACTCACGATAGTGTGAGATCACCCGGCTTGGCTCGTAAGTTGCAACTGGCAGGTCCGAATAGCCGAAATCGACCGCGACAACGGGGATACCCGCAGCCTTCGCAGTGTCGATATCCGTGCGGCTGTCGCCGATCATGATAGCGCGTTCCGGGTCGCCTCCAGCTTTCTTGATGGTTTCCAGAAGGTGGCGGGGGTCGGGTTTGCGAAATGAGAAAGTGTCGGAACCACAAATCGCGCTGAAACGCGACGATTGCCCGAGGCCCGTCAGCAGATTGACTGAAAGACCTTCGAATTTGTTTGTGCAGACCGCGAGAAGATAGCCGGCATTTGAAAGGTGATCCATCGCTTCTTCTGCGCCCTCATAGAGCGCTGAATGGCCTGGCATGTTCGCGCTATAATGTTCGATGAAGATGTCAACGAGCCAATCGAGCTGTTCCGGGCTGAGGAGTTTCTGCTGGGCTTCGAAAGCGCGCTCGATCATCACCCTTCCGCCCTGTCCTACATAGCGGCGCAGCGTCACGGGATCTACTTTTTGCATTCCTGCCTCACTCAGGCAGTGATTAAGACTATCGAGCAGATCGGGGGCAGTATCCACCAGAGTTCCATCGAGATCAAAAACAACGATTGGTTGAGACATTTGTTTTCCTGTGGAGTCGAGGCGGAACGTCGCCGGTTGCGTATACGGCCTCCCGATACTCAAGTATAAGGTCGGCATTAAATCAAGCGATGAGCCTTGACCCGACTGCCTGACGTGTTAGGGAGCCCAGTGTCAAGTCAAACGGATATCAAGTCAAAGCTACAAGAGGGCGCACCCACGGATGGATGCAAGGACACTTAAAATCAAAGCTGCTGCGGAGGCGCTGACCTATGTCAGAGATGGTATGCGCCTCGGTATCGGAACAGGCTCTACCGCGGAAGAGTTTGTGCGACTACTCGCAGCAAAGGTTGCATCCGGATTGAGTATCATCGGCGTACCGACGTCTGAGCGAACAGCGGCGCTTTGCCGCGAGCTTGGCGTGAAGCTCACCACATTGGAGCAAACGCCCGCACTTGATCTCACGATTGACGGTGCCGACGAAGTCGGTCCGGAACTCGCGCTGATCAAGGGAGGCGGAGGCGCCTTGCTGCGCGAAAAAATCGTTGCAGCAGCTTCATCCGAGATGATCGTTATTGCCGACGAGTCGAAGCTCGTCGAAACACTTGGCGCGTTTCCGCTGCCAATCGAGGTCAATCGTTTTGGTCTCGAAGCAACCAAACTGGCGATCGAACTTGCCGCATCCAGACTGCATCTTTCAGGTCCCGTGACATTGAGGATGACGGGAGCCGCACCATTTGTTACAGACGGCGGGCATTTGATCCTGGATGCATCTTTTGGCCGCATTCCGGATACAAGAGCTTTATCAAGCGCTTTGCACGCCATTCCTGGCGTCGTGGAGCATGGACTCTTTCTGGATCTGGCGCGCGTGGCCATTCTGGCTGGCGCTGACGGCATCCGAACACTAACAACGAATAAAACGGAGCGATAAATTCATGAACCGAGCATCTGGCTTTCGTCGCTTGATTGCACCTTTGTCTATTGCAATCATGCTTGGCGGTCTCTGCGCTGCGCAAGCGCAGGATATTACCCCTTCGCACCTTGCAGCTGCACGGGCAGCCGTTTCCGCCATCAAGGCCACAGACATGTTCGACGGCATCCTGCCGGACGCTGCACGGGGGCTGAAGGCCGAACTGATTCAGAAGGATCCAAACCTCGAAGCCGTCATCAGTTCAACGGTCGACGAACAGGCATTGGCACTGGCCTCGCGTCGCGCCGATCTTGAGAACGAGGCCGCTCGTGCCTACGCCGTGTCCTTTACCGAAGAAGAGCTCAATGCCATCACCGGCTTTTACACCTCTCCTGCAGGAAAAAAGCTGTTGTCGGAAGGCCCGATCGTAACCCGTGAAGTGAGCAAAGCTGCAGGTATCTGGCAGCGCGGCATTGCCCGTGATCTGGCACAGGCGGTAGCCGAGAAGATTGTCGCATCAGCGGCGGCCACATCGCCCGCTTCGCCGGCGCCAGCCACGCCCGAGGCTCCGGCCAAGCCGAAGACCAAATAAGCATCATCCTAAGTTCAATGACAAAGCCCGGTTCGATAGCCGGGTTTTGTTCTTTTAAAGAGCCGCGATACAACCCATATCCAGTGACCTGATCAGATTCGGAGTGCTTTTCCATGGCAAACTATGACTATGACCTTTTCGTCATTGGCGGCGGGTCAGGTGGCGTTCGCGCAGGCCGGCTTGCTGGCGCCATGGGCAAAAGAGTTGCGCTTGCCGAAGAATACCGGATGGGTGGAACCTGTGTCATCCGCGGCTGCGTTCCGAAGAAACTCTTCGTATACGCCTCGCAATTCCCTGAGCATTTCGAGGCTGCTGCTGGATATGGCTGGAACGTTGGCGAGACGACCTTCGACTGGCCGACACTGGTTGCCAACAAGGATCGCGAAATCGCGCGGCTCGAAGGGCTCTACCGGAGCGGGCTCGATAATTCGAATGTCGCGATCTTTGATAGCCGGGCCGTGCTGGTCGATGACCACACCATCGAGATACTCAAGACTGGTAAGCGCGTGACGGCGGACCAGATACTCATTGCGACGGGCGGTCACCCCAACCCGCACGTCGCGCTGCCCGGCCATGAATTGTGCATCAGCTCGAATGAGGCATTTCACCTTGAAGTGCTGCCGAAGTCGATTGTAATCGAGGGCGGCGGCTACATTGCCGTGGAATTTGCCAATATTTTCCATGGTCTGGGCGTCGAAACGACGCTCATATACCGCGGCAGGGAGATTCTCTCGCGCTTTGATCATGATCTGCGGCAATTGCTGCATGCATCCATGGTTGCCAAAGGCATTCGCGTCCGCTGTGTTGAGGTCATCGAGGAAGTGAAGCGCCAGGATGATGGCCGGCTCACTGTACGTCTCTATTCGGGCGATGAGCTTGTTGCCGACCAGGTCATGCTCGCCATCGGCCGGGTGCCCAATACGAAGTCGCTCGGGCTCGAGGCGGCCGGGGTAGAGGTCGATGATATCGGCGCGATCAAGGTTGATGCATATTCGCGTACCAGCAAGGCAAATATCTGGGCGGTCGGCGACGTGACAAACCGCGTCCAGTTGACGCCCGTCGCGATCCACGAGGCCATGTGTTTTCTAGAAACCGCGTTCAAGAACAATCCGACCAAGCCGGATCACCGGCAGATTGCCACCGCTGTCTTCTCGCAGCCGGAAATCGGTACTGTCGGCCTCTGCGAGGAGGATGCGGGAAAGGAGTTCAAGGAGCTCGAAGTCTATCGCGCCCTGTTCCGCCCGATGCGCAATACGCTGTCCGGAGCCAAGGACAAGATGCTGACGAAGCTGATTGTCGATGCAGCCACCCGGAAGGTTGTCAGCGCACACATTCTGGGCCCCGACGCTGGCGAAATGGCGCAGCTTCTGGCCATCCCGATCAAGGCTGGTTGCACCAAGGACGATTTCGACCGGACTATGGCTGTGCATCCGACGGCATCGGAAGAACTGGTGACCATGTACAAGCCAAGCTATCGCATCGTTAACGGCGAGCGCATCGATTGATGGGCAATATCGAGGCATTGGCAAAAAGTGGCGGGCTCGTCGCCTATTTCGGCTATGGCTCGCTGGTAAACCGCAACACGCTGCGAACCAATATCGTCCATGCCATGCCGGCACGGCTGCATGGTTGGCGAAGGCTGTGGCGCGCCCGCCCGGATATGCCCGGTTTTCCCGCAGCGCTCTTGTCAGTGCGCCGCGAGGAGGGCGGTAGCGTTGACGGGCTCCTGGTGTTCGATCATCTGGACAATCTGCCGGCCGTCGACCTGCGCGAGGCGCATTATAACCGGCGCAGCGTGCTCCCGGAACATGTCGAGACCGCGTCGCCCTTGCCCCATGGTTGCCCGGTCTTTGTCTATGAGGCACATCAGGATGTGCCCCTCCATCCCGAACCACCTCGCATCCTGCAATCCTATCTCGATGCGGTCATGCAGGGGTTCTTGATTGAACATGGCGAAGAGGGCCTTCGCCGCTTCGTGCAGGAAACGCAGTATTTCGACACGCCAATTTACAAGGATCGCGGGGCGCCGGCCTATCCGCGTGCGGTGGTGCTCAGCGCCAGCGAGACGAAACTGTTCGACCAGTTGCTCGTCGAGCGAGGTGCGTCCTTTATCGAGATGTCGAAAATAGACGAAGGCGACGTCGACAAAGTCGCCTAGGCTGCCCGCATTTCTCGGCGCATCGCGGCACCTTCGGGAATTTCTGCATGCAGCAGCCAGTTGGTGACCGCTGGCCACAATATTCCCGCCTGGTGCTTGCGGAAAAAGCCGAGATGACCGATCGGTGCGCCGTCTGACTGGGCAGGGGAATACCACATTTCATGCACAGGCGCGTTGCCGAAGCGCGAAAGCAGATCCTCCACCGCTCTTGGCGTACCCCAGACGTCGTCGGTGATCCCGACCGACAGCAACGGTATCGCGACCGACTGGAAGTGTCTTGCTTCGGGAACAGCCGGGTCGGCAAAGAGGAAATTCGGATTGCGGCACCACCGCGCCCAATCGCGAAAGATGGTACCTGGAACTGCTTCGCCCAATCCGCCCCATCTGGGCAGTTTGCCAAAAGGTATGGTGAGAGGCACGCCGAGCAGGTTCATCTTGGCGTACATCGCACAGGGTTGCGCCGTGTTGCGGTAATAACCGGAGAGTGACGCGAGCATCGTATAACGCTCGAACTCCGAGGCGCGGTTGCTCAATCCAAGCGCAACGCCGCCATAGGAGTGGCCAATGCCCACAATCGGTCGAGGTCCTGCAATGCGTTTCAATTCGTCCAAGGCCGCGGGGAAATCGAGAACGCCCCAATCCTTGAGATTGAGCCGGTCCTTCCAATGGCGTGGTACCGCCGATTTCGCGACACCGCGATAATCGTAGGTCAGCACATGCGACGCGCCCAAATCGACAAGACGGCCAGCGAAATGCCGGTAAATCGTGTTGGGAACGGCTGCCGCGGATGAGATGAGAATGGCAGGGCCGTTACCGGTCCCTTCGAACAGATTTCCACGCAGCGGAAAACCATCCGCCGCCTTAAATTCGATATCGCGCAATCGATCCTCCCAGATCTTACCTTGACGTTAACGTAATTCAAATTTGAACGCCGGGCAACGGAGATTTCGCGTGTGCTTAACAATCCTTAACGGGACTGGTGCAAATGAACTAATTGGACTATATGAGCGCCTTCCGGCATGACCGGAGAAACCCCAACAATCGCTACCAATATGGAAAGCAAATAACAGGTGCAATAATGACCAAGAACTGGACACCGACTTCCTGGAGAGGCAAACCCGTCAAGCAGATGCCTTCTTATCCGGACGCTCAGGCTCTGAGCGATGTCGAGGCCCGTCTTCGTACTTATCCGCCACTTGTTTTTGCAGGTGAGGCGCGCAAGCTCAAAAAGCAGCTGGCAGCCGTTTCCAGAGGTGAAGGTTTCCTTCTGCAGGGCGGCGATTGTGCCGAGAGCTTTGCCGAACATGGTGCCGACAATATCCGCGACTTCTTCCGCGTCTTCCTTCAGATGGCGGTGGTTCTGACATTCGGGGCTTCGCAGCCCGTCGTCAAGATCGGGCGTATCGCTGGTCAGTTTGCAAAGCCGCGTTCGGCTGACACCGAAACCAAGAACGGTATCGAGCTTCCCGTATACCGAGGCGACATCATCAACGGCACCGACTTCACGGAGCAGGCACGTATTCCCGATCCAGCCCGCCAGGAGATGGCTTACCGGCAGTCCGCCGCGACGCTTAACCTTCTGCGCGCGTTCGCACAGGGCGGCTATGCCAATCTGGAAAATGTGAACCAGTGGATGCTGGGTTTCGTAGCCGATAGCCCGCAAGGCGAGCGCTATGGTTCGCTGGCACGCCGCATTTCAGACACGATGGACTTCATGCGGGCCGTCGGCATTACGTCGGAAACCAATGCGCAATTGCGCGAGACGGATTTCTATACCAGCCATGAAGCCCTGCTGCTTGGCTATGAGGAAGCTCTGACCCGCGTCGACTCTACTTCCGGCGATTGGTATGGCACGTCCGGTCACATGATCTGGATTGGCGATCGTACACGCCAGGCTGATCACGCCCACGTAGAATACTGCCGTGGCATCAAGAACCCGCTTGGCCTCAAGTGTGGTCCGACCTTGGAAGCCGATGACCTTCTTGGACTGATCGATTTGCTCAATCCAGCCAACGAGGCGGGTCGTCTGACGCTGATCGCCCGTTTTGGCCATGATAAGGTTGGCGATCATCTGCCAAAGCTGATCCGCGCAGTTCAGAAAGAGGGCCGTCAGGTGGTGTGGTCCTGCGATCCGATGCATGGGAACACGATCACGGCCAATGGCTACAAGACCCGGCCGTTCGACCGTATCCTGAAGGAAGTCGAAAGCTTCTTCGCGGTTCACCATGCCGAAGGGACCTATCCCGGCGGAATCCACATCGAAATGACCGGCAACAATGTGACGGAATGCACAGGCGGTGCGCGGGCGATTTCGGCAGAGGATCTGTCCGACCGCTACCACACCCATTGCGATCCGCGCCTCAACGCCGATCAGGCACTGGAACTGGCATTTCTCGTGGCCGAGCTTCTCAAGAAGGAGCGCGACAGCCACCCGCAAAAGCTGGCCGTCAACGCCTGATCTGCGGACACTATCTGTAATGTTGCAAAGGGCGGTCCTTACGGGCCGCCCTTTGTTGTGGGTGACGATCCCAATTCAAAATGGCCGGGTGTTTTGACTGGAGTTTTGCGATTCAGGATTCTATCAAGGCAGCATGGACACAAAAACCTCGCGCCGACTCCGCCTGACTGCGTCTTTTCGTTCATTCATGGAGAATGAGGCCTCCGGGGGCATCATTCTAATGGCCGTCGCAGCGCTTGCGCTGATCATCGCGAATTCCCCGTTGAGCGAAGATTATTTTGCCGTCTTGAAGACCTATGTCGGCGGGCTGAGCATCCTGCATTGGATCAATGATGCGCTGATGGCCGTGTTCTTTCTGCTGGTCGGTCTTGAAATCAAGCGTGAGATGATCAGCGGGCAGCTGTCGAACTGGTCGCGCCGTGCACTGCCAGGATTTGCCGCCGTCGGCGGCATGCTCGTCCCGGCGTTAATCTTCCTTGCCTTCAATGAGGGGGATACCGTACGCGGCTGGGCAATTCCGTCTGCCACCGACATTGCCTTTTCCCTCGGTGTGTTGTCGTTGCTCGGATCGCGGGTTCCGCTGTCCCTGAAGGTGTTCCTGACGGCGCTGGCGATCATCGACGATCTTGGCGCTGTCATCATTATCGCCCTGTTCTATTCGGAAGGGTTGAACATTCCTGCCCTTGCCGGCGTGGCAGCCGTCTTTGCCATCCTGCTAGCCATGAATTATCTCGGCATGGTGCGGCTCTGGGCCTATCTTGTCCTCGGCGTGATCCTGTGGATCCTCGTTTTCAAATCTGGCATCCATGCGACGATCGCCGGTGTGTTGCTTGCTTTGACCATCCCCATGCGCGGCGAAAAGGGGCAAGCGGATTCGCCGCTGCTCGAACTTGAGCACGCCATTCAGCCATGGGTCGGGTTTCTCATCGTGCCGATCTTCGGATTTGCCAATGCGGGCGTGTCGTTCAGCGGCGTGTCACTGTCCAATCTTGCTGATCCCGTTCCGCTTGGCGTTGCCGCTGGCCTCTTCTTCGGCAAGCAGATCGGTGTTTTCTCTTTCGCCTGGCTCGCGATCAAGTTGCGCCTTGCCGAGCGTCCTGTAGGTGCTAGCTGGGTCCAAATCTACAGCGTCGCGATCCTGTGCGGTATCGGTTTCACCATGAGCCTGTTCATTGGATTGCTCGCCTACGCCAATTCGCCGCTGTTGCAGGATGAGACCAAACTTGGCGTCTTGCTCGGCTCGCTGTTGTCAGCCGTTGTCGGCGCAGTCCTGCTGCGCCTGTCGCTGGCGCGTCCGGCGAAGGCGTGAATGCGAAAGGCGTCGTTGGCGCCGTCACATAAGCTCACCTTTCTGAGCAAATTGGAGGCTATGATCATGGTCGAGCTGCATCGGGGCTCATGTCTTTGCGGGAAAGTCCGCTTCGAAACGCGAGGGCAATTGCGCGGCGTCGTTTATTGTCACTGCTCGCAATGCCGCAAGCAGTCCGGCCATTTCTATGCTGCGACAAACGTCCAGGATGATTCGATCAGCGTTTCTGGAGAAGAAAACATCAGCTGGTACAAGGCAAGTGACTTTGCCCGGCGCGGCTTCTGCAAGAATTGCGGGTCGGTCCTTTTCTGGAAACACAATGAGCTCGACTATATTTCCGTCATGGCAGGCGCATTCGACGCTCCTTCCGGACTGCGTGGTGAGAGCCACATTTTCGTTGGCGACAAAGGCGATTACTACGAGATCAATGACCACCTGCCCCAATATGAAAAGAGCGGTGGCGGTGTCGTGGTTGCGGAGGACTAGAGCCAGTTTTGTCTATTTGGAGTCGTTGTGCCGGAGGGAATTCGTGGACAAGGTCGTTTGGCGAGGCCGATGTGTGTGCATCGGACGAAGCCGAAGCCCGCAGGATTTGGCCCGAATTCACATGAGAGTGGATTGTCTCGCCATCCGGGAAACAGAACCGGCTCCAGATAGACAAAATTTGCTCTAGCCGTTCAAAGGATTGACGAACGCCAATCTCCCTTTAAAGCTGCCGCAACGGGAAGATATGGGGGCAGCGCATGCACCGGCTGGTATTGGCATTCATCAACTCCATGCGAGCGCTTCGGCATCTGGCGAAGCATGAGAAAGCTGTTCAGCAAGAACTCATGCTTCTCATTCTCTCCATACCGCTGGCGGCCATTCTCGCGCCATCTGTTCTGTCCTTCTTGCTCCTGACCGGATCAGTCTTGTTCTTGATCATGATCGAAGTGCTCAATACCGGTATTGAAGCCGCCTGCGATGCGGTTTCCCGGGACTTCCATCGCGAGATTCAGATCGCCAAGGATTGCGGGTCTCTGGCTGTCCTGATCTCGATCATTCTGGTGGCAGCGGTCTGGCTCTATACGCTCTGGACCGTGGTTTTTTCCTGAGGCATGGTAGCCTGCGCATTGTTTAACGAACAACGAAATGCTAAATACTCAATATGAGCAAAAATCCCGACATTCTCCGTATCGCCATCGCTCAGCTCAATCCGGTGCTGGGCGATATCAAAGGCAATCTGGCAAGAGCCCGCGAAGCGCGCGCTGATGCTGCTCGGCAAGGCGCCGATCTCATCCTCTACACTGAGCTTTTCATTTCGGGTTATCCGCCGGAAGATCTGGTGCTTAAGCGCGCCTTCATCGAAGCTTGCGAAAAGGCAGTGCAGGACTTCGCGCTGGACACCGCCGATGGCGGCCCCGGTGTCATTATCGGCACACCGCTGAAGCGTGAAACGGGTCTGCACAATTCAGCCATGGTGCTTGACGGCGGCAAGGTGATTGCCGAACGCTTCAAGGTTGACCTGCCGAATTACGGCGAGTTCGATGAAAAGCGCGTTTTCCAGGCTGGCCCCATGCCCGGTCCGGTCAATTTCCGCGGGGTGCGTATCGGCATTCCGATTTGCGAGGATATCTGGGGTGATCATGACGTCTGCGAAACCCTGGCGGAAAGTGGCGCGGAAATTTTCTGCGTGCCCAATGGATCGCCCTATTTTCGCGGCAAGGTCGATGTGCGCTATCAGGTGGCACTGCGCCAGGTGATCGAGACCGGTCTGCCGCTGGTTTTCGCGAACCAGCTCGGCGGACAGGATGATCTGATTTTCGACGGCGCTTCCTTTGCTTTCAATGCGGACAAGAATCTCGCGTTCCAGATGTCGCAGTTCGAGGAACAACTGATCGTCACCACATGGCGGCGCGGAGCAAACGGCTGGTCTTGCACCGAGGGGCCGATGTCGCGGATTCCGGAGGGCGAGGAGGCAAACTACCGCGCATGCATGCTCGGCCTGCGTGATTACGTCAACAAGAATGGCTTCAAGGATGTCGTGCTCGGCCTTTCCGGCGGTATCGACTCGGCGATCTGCGCTGCACTGGCCGTGGATGCGCTGGGCGAAGAGCGCCTGCGCGCTGTCATGATGCCGTACACCTATACATCCAGGGATTCGCTGAAGGACGCCGAGGATTGCGCCCGAATGCTCGGCTGCCGCTACGATATCGTTCCGATCTTCGAGCCGGTGCAGGGCTTCCTCAAGGCTCTTGGCCCGACTTTCGAGGGTACCAAGGAAGGGATCACCGAGGAAAATCTGCAGAGCCGGGCCCGCGGCACGATCCTGATGGCGATTTCCAACAAGTTCGGTTCCATGGTGGTGACGACCGGCAATAAATCGGAAATGTCGGTTGGCTATGCAACGCTCTACGGCGACATGAATGGCGGCTACAATCCGATCAAGGACCTATACAAGATGCAGGTCTACGCCATGTCGGAATGGCGCAACAACAATGTTCCTGCCGGCGGTCTCGGGCCATCGGGCGAGGTTATCCCGGTGAACATCATCAAGAAAGCACCTTCGGCCGAATTGCGCGAAAACCAGACCGATCAGGATTCGCTGCCGCCTTATCCGGTTCTCGACGATATTCTCGAATGTCTCGTCGAGAACGAAATGGGTGTCGATGAAATCGTCGAACGCGGTCACGACCGTGCGACGGTCGAGCGTATCGAGCATCTGCTTTACATCGCGGAATATAAGCGCCGGCAATCTGCGCCGGGCGTGAAGGTGACAAAGAAGAATTTCGGCCGCGATCGCCGCTATCCCATCACGAACAGGTTCCGCGATCGAAGCTGAGATCAAAGTACTGTTGCAATCTGGCCGCACCAATATTCGAAAAGCGTCTGCCTAAAAAACAGGCGCTTGGCGTCCGGGAACGATTCACCTATAAGCGAACTTCCGGCAATGAAGACCGGGAGGTTCTCGAATGACAGCTTTTTCCATGTCCCCGCGGGGCGGCGCTCGTTCCTGACACGTGATGACGAGAGGCCTTGTGACTTCTCGATTGACTTCACGAAGTCAAGGTAACTCATCGCCGACATTGGCCTTTCCTGTATCCAGGCGAGTCGCCAAACCAATCATGCCGTACTGACTCCACGTTCTTTTTCACGGCATTCTTGTCTGAAATTTCTATTGAGGCCGGTGCGCTTGGTACCGGACATTCGTCATGTCTTTTTTGCGATTAGACTTGCGCGGTGGTGCATTCCGCAGCGTTCTTGGATTCACCTGGAAACACTGGCAAAAGCAGCCGGTGCGTCTGGTCGTCATTCTTGGCGCGGTGTTGCTGTCGACGCTCGCCGACGTGTTAACGCCGCTCTATTCGGGACGGCTCGTCGATGCTGTCGTCAATGGTCACGCCACCGAGGCTGTGGTGTGGGATGCGGCGATTGCTGCATTCTCGACGCTGCTTGCGTTGTCGCTGGGCGCGATCATCCTGCGGCACATCACCTTCATGGCAGTGGTTAATCTGACACTGAAGATGATGTCTGATATCGCATCAGGTGCATTCTACCGGATCCAGCGTTTCTCGACCGACTGGCATGCCAACAGCTTTGCCGGCTCGACGGTGCGCAAGGTGACGCGTGGCATGTGGGCGCTCGACCTTTTGAACGATACGCTGCTGCTTGCGCTGTTCCCGTCAATCGTCATGCTTGTAGGCTCAACAGCGCTGATGGCCTGGTATTGGCCGCTGATGGGTGTGATCATCGGCATTGGCTCGCTAATCTTTGTCTCGGTCACCGCGATGATGTCGCTCGGCTATGTTGCGCCCATGGCAAGCCTCGCCAATCGCTGGGATACAAAGCTTGGCGGCTCGCTTGCCGATGCAGTCAGCTGCAACATGGTCGTAAAGGGGTTCGGTGCGGAAAGCCGCGAGGATGCGCGTCTCGCCAAGGTCCTGACCAAATGGCAGGACCGGACCGCGCGGACCTGGGTCCGTGGGACACGCAACGGTACCACGCAAGGCTCGATGCTGCTGGTGCTTCGGGCTGCAGTCATCGGCTTTGCGCTGGTCCTGTGGTCTAAGGGACAGGCGAGTGCAGGTGATATCACCTTTGTGCTCACCTCCTTCTTCATCCTGCAGGGCTACCTGCGGGAAGTCGGGATGCACATCCGCAATTTGCAGCGTTCTGTCAATGACATGGAGGAACTGGTTGATATCCAGAGTCAGCCGCTTGGCATTGAAGACCGGCCCGGCGCCAAGCCGATCCGGATCACCAACGGCAAGATCGAGTTCGACAATGTGACCTTCCTCTACGGTGCACACCGTCTGCCGCTCTATGACCGGTTTTCGGTGACGATCCGGGCGGGCGAGCGGGTCGGGCTGGTCGGTCATTCCGGTTCGGGCAAGACAACCTTCGTCAAGCTGATCCAGCGCCTTCACGACGTGAAGGCCGGTCAAATTCTGATCGACGGTCAGGATATTGCCAGTGTCCGCCAGGCATCATTGCGCCAACAGATTGCCATCGTGCAGCAGGAGCCGATCCTGTTTCATCGGTCTCTTGCCGAAAACATCGCCTATGCGCGGCCGGGTGCCACGCAAGAGGAGATCGAAGAGGCTGCAAGGCAGGCCAGCGCCCATGACTTCATCACGGCATTGCCGAAGGGATACAGCACGCTGGTCGGTGAGCGCGGCGTCAAGCTTTCTGGTGGTGAGCGCCAGAGGGTAGCCATCGCCCGGGCTTTCCTTGCCGACGCTCCTGTTCTCATTCTGGACGAGGCAACTTCCAGCCTCGATTCAGAATCGGAAGTGCTGATCCAGCAGGCGATGGAGCGGCTGATGCTGGGCCGGACGACATTGGTGATTGCTCACCGTCTGTCGACTGTGCGGTCCCTCGACAGGCTCCTGGTCTTCGACCATGGCCGCATTGCCGAGGAAGGCAACCACGAAGCCCTGATCAGGCTCAATGGTGGGATCTACCGCAGCCTGTTCGAGCGGCAGGCACTCGAGCTGACCAAGGGCCTCGTCCTCAACGACCACTAGTACTGATCTCAGAACGAAATATGGGCCGCGCGCAATCGTGGCCCATATTGCCATTCAGGGCAGCATCCGATATGCCCCAAGCATGACCATCACCGTCCGTTTTGCACCATCTCCGACCGGCTATATCCATATTGGCAACACGCGCATTGCGCTGTTCAACTGGCTTTTCGCGCTGAAAAACAATGGCAAATTCATCCTGCGCTTTGACGATACCGATACTGTGCGCTCCAAGACGGAATATGCCGAAGCGACGATCGCTGACCTCGAATGGCTGGGCATCAAACCGGCGCTGATCGAATATCAGTCGAAGCGTATTCCGATCTATGACGCTGCAGCCCAGAAGCTCAAGGCAGCCGGCTTGCTTTATCCCTGCTACGAGACCGCCGAGGAACTCGAGCGCAAGCGGAAATTGCGTCTTGCCCGCCGCCTGCCGCCAATTTATGGCCGGGAAGCGCTGAAGCTGACCGATGCCGACAGGGCAAAGCTTGAAGCGGAGGGACGACGTCCGCATTGGCGCTTCCTCCTGCCGAACTTCAAGGACGATCCGTTTTCGGCCGCGAGGACTGAAGTTCATTGGAACGATCTTGTGCGCGACAGGGAAACGGTCGACCTTGCCTCCCTGTCGGACCCGGTTCTGGTGCGTGAAGACGGCACATATCTCTATACGTTTACATCGGTTGTCGACGACATCGACATGGGGATCACCCATATCATCCGCGGCAATGACCACATCACCAATAGTGGCGTTCAGATTGCGATCATCGAGGCACTGGGTGCAAAGGTTCCCGATCTCGGTCACATCAACCTCCTGACGACGGCGTCAGGCGAGGGAATTTCCAAGCGTACCGGTGCGCTCTCGATCGGCAGCTTGCGTCGTGACGGCTATGAGCCGATGGCCGTTGCCAGCCTGGCGGTGCTCATTGGAACTTCGGAAAACGTCACTGCCGTACCGAGCATGGACGTCCTTGCCGAGATTTTCGATCCCGCAGCAACGTCAAAATCTGCATCTAAGTTCGATCCCGGCGAACTCGACACGCTCAATCGCGCGCTGATCCACGCAATGCCATTTGCCGACGCGCGAGACAGGCTTGCAGCACTTGGTATAGCGGGCGATCAGGCAGAAGACTTCTGGCTCGCCGTGCAGGGCAACCTATCGCGCGTCTCCGATGCAGCCAGCTGGTGGAAGATCGTCAAGGAAGGTCCGGCAGCGGACGAGCAGCTTGCCGAAGAGGATCGTGATTTCGTTCGCGCCGCCTTCGATCTTTTGCCGCCCGAGCCCTGGAACCGCGACACGTGGAAACAGTGGACCGATGCCGTGAAAGGGCAGAGCGGGCGCAAGGGCAAGCTATTGTTCATGCCGTTGCGCGTCGCGCTTACTGGGCTGACTTCCGGTCCTGAGCTTGCGGACTTGTTGCCCCTGCTTGGTCGGGAAGGAACGTTGGCCCGACGACCCTGACCTTGCGGTTGGGATCGATTGGCTTGTCTTCTGTCAGCGGTGTTGGTTTCTCGGCTTCGATCTTCGGCTTCGCGGGCGCGCCCAATTGAATGATGGACGAGGGATTTGCTGCGGGATCTGATGCAGGGGTGGATGCGGCTGGTTTGGTTTCCGCGGGCTTTGCCGGTTCTGCCTTTGCTTCGACCGGTTTCGCCGGTTCTGCCTTGGCATCCGCCGGTTGCGTTGGCTTGACCGGTTCTGCTTTGGTTTCGGCCGGCCTGGAGGGTTCGGCCGCTGGCGCAGGTTTGGCTGGCTCTTTTGCCAGTCCCTTCGGATTTCCAAGCGTCGTGAAGTTTCCGGCCGCCTTCTGGCAGGTACATTGCGGCGTCGCGTTTGCTCCGACCTTCTTGAACTTGAAGGCATTCGGCATGTTCTTGTAGATGTCACCTCTGAGCGAGATCATTTTCTCGGGATTTTGATTGTCGGTCGGCTGGTAAAACAGCTTCGCGCCTGGGCACTGGGCCTGACATTGAGCCTGATCACGCGAGAAATTCTCGGCGCCTGTTTCATACGAGATAGGGTAGTAGTAGCCATCGCATGTGCGCACGCAGAGCGTCTGGTAGCGACCGCCATAGACCGGCGCCGTGCTCATTGCCGGTTCAACGGCTTCGGGTTGTTTTCCGAGAACCTCGTAAGGTCGCGGCTGCGCTGCCTCGCGCCGCGGCTCCTCGTAAAGGGGCCGGTCGCGCTGAGGTTCTTCGTAAAGCGGAACGTCGCGACGAGGGCTCTCGTGTATGGGTTCATCCAAGACAGGACAATCATTTGCGTCGAGTGCCGCCTCGACCCGGTCGCGTCGTAGCGTCAGTTCATAGTCGTCCAGATTGATGTTGCTGTTCAGCTGGTCGAGCCGCTCCTGCATCCGCGCGCAAATATCTGAATTGGCGAACGAGAGCGACGTGGCCGCCAAAGTGGCAGCAACAGCGATCGCGGCGAGGTACAGTGTCCGATACATTCAACGGTCCGGGGTTGTCATGCGCATTCGTGAGAAACCAATGCGCATGCACCATTCATGACCATGCGGCAGCAATAAGACATTCTTAATCATTCAACGCGTTGTGATGCCTCCACGACCGCCAGCGCCGTCATGTTGACGATGCCACGCGAGGTTACGGACGGCGTCAGGATGTGTGCGGGCTTGGCCGCGCCGAGCAGGATCGGGCCAACATGCAGTGCATCGGTAACCGTCTTGACCACATTGAGCGTGATGTTCGCGGCGTCGAGATTGGGGAAGACCAGAAGATTGGCTTCGTCGCGCAGACGCGAATGCGGAAGTACGCGCTCGCGCAATACCTGCGAGAGCGCGGAGTCGCCATGCATTTCGCCGTCCTGCTCCAAATCAGGTGCCTTGGCGCGCAGGATTTCCGAGGCAGTCCGCATTTTCGCCGCGCTCTCGGAATCGCGTGAGCCGAAATTGGAGTGCGACAGCAAGGCGGCTTTCGGTTCGATGCCAAACCGGCGAATCTCGTTAGCGGCGAGTACGGTCTTTTCGGCGATTTCCTCGGCGGTTGGATCGATATTGACATAGGTGTCGGTCAGGAAGAGCACGCCACGCTGCGAGATCAGCAGGCTCAGCGCCGAGAAATTGCGAATGCCCTCCGACTTCCCGATGATCTGGTCGACATTGCGCAGGTGCCGTTCGAAACGGCCCTCGAGACCGCAAATCATCGCATCGGCTTCACCGCGAACAATGGCAAGGGCGGCAATGGCCGTGCTGCTGCCGCGAACGACGGTTCGCGCAACTTCTGGCGTGGTGCCGCGCCGCCCGGTCAGATTGACCAGGAGATCGACATAGTCGCGGTAACGCGGATCATCCTCCGGGTTGATGACGTCGAAATCCGTCCCGATCTTGATCTTCAGACCATAGCGCTGCAGGCGCGACTCGATAACTTGTGGGCGCCCGATAAGGGTAGGGACGGCGATACCCTCTTCCAGCACCACTTGCGCCGCACGGAGCACACGTTCGTCTTCGCCGTCCGCATAGATGACGCGTTTCTTCTCTGCCGTCTTTGCGGCCGTGAAGATCGGCTTCATGATCAGGCCGGAGCGGAAGACAAAGCGGTTCAAGCGGTCGAGATAAGCGTCGAAGTCCTCGATCGGACGTTCAGCAACGCCCGTCTCCATGGCCGCCCTTGCCACCGCCGGAGCGATGCGCAGGATCAGGCGCGGATCGAAGGGTGAGGGGATAAGATAGTTGGGTCCGAAGGTTGGCGTCTCGCCGGAATAGGCGCGTGCGGCGACGTCAGATGGCTCTTCCCGGGCGAGCGCGGCAATCGCCTTCACCGCGGCCATCTTCATTTCCTCGTTGATCGCGCGCGCGCCGCAATCAAGGGCGCCGCGGAAGATGTAGGGGAAGCAGAGGACGTTGTTGACCTGGTTGGGGAAATCCGATCGGCCCGTGCAGATCATCGCATCGGCGCGCGCCGCGCGCGCTTCCTCGGGCATGATTTCCGGGTTGGGATTGGCTAGCGCCATGATCAGCGGATTTGGCGCCATCTGCTTCAGGAGCTCGGGCTTCAACACCCCGGCAGCGGACAGGCCAAGGAACACGTCGGCGCCGCCAATGACGTCGGCGAGGACGCGTGCATCTGTTTTCTGCACGTACACCGACTTCCAGCGATCCATCAACGTGTTGCGACCCTCGTAGACAACACCGTCAATATCGCAGACCCAGATGTTTTTCCGGTCTGCACCAAGCTTCACCAGAAGATTGAGGCAGGCAAGGGCCGCGGCTCCGGCGCCGGACGCGACGATCTTGACCTTGGAAAGGTCTTTTCCCGCGAGTTCCATGCCGTTGAGAATGGCGGCAGCCACGATGATTGCCGTGCCGTGCTGATCGTCGTGGAAGACTGGAATGTTCATCCTGGCGCGAAGCTGTTCCTCGACCTCGAAACATTCCGGCGCCTTGATGTCCTCAAGATTGATACCGCCAAAGGTCGGTTCAAGGGCCGCCACCACATCGACGATCCTGTTGATCTCGTTGGCGTCGATCTCGATGTCGAATACGTCAATATTGGCGAATTTCTTGAACAGGACGGCCTTGCCCTCCATCACGGGCTTGGACGCAAGCGGTCCGATATTGCCAAGGCCGAGAACAGCGGTGCCGTTGGAGACGACAGCGACGAGATTGGCGCGGCTCGTATAGTCAGCGGCAGTTGCCGGATTCTGGTGAATGGCAAGGCACGGTGCGGCAACGCCCGGCGAATAGGCGAGCGCCAGGTCGCGCTGATTTCCCAGCGTCTTCGTAGCCTGGATTTCCAGCTTCCCCGGTTGAGGAAAGCGATGGTAGAAAAGCGCGCTTTCTTCAAGGTCGGAGCTGCTGGGTACATTGTCCTTGGCCATTGATGAAGTCCTCCGGAAAATTGGCTTGGCGTCACAATTCGCGTTTCAATTTGTTTAGCACGCATAAATAACAGCGCGAGGCATAAATGAAGTCTATTTTGTTACAAGTGTTTATCTTTCGAAAACACCCACTTTTCCCTGCCGTCATATGATTGTGACATGAATCGGGTTTGTGTCAGTGCAACTGGGCGCCCCGGCGTCAGCGCTGAACGGAGATCAGCATCATGGTCGAGAACGAGACCCGTAAGTTCCGCACACTTTTCCTGTCCGATGTCCATCTCGGCTCAAAAGGCGCGAAGGCGAGTTTTCTTCTGGATTTCCTGAAGTATCACGACGCCGATACGATCTATCTGGTCGGGGACATCGTCGATGGCTGGCGTCTGCGTCGCAATTGGCACTGGCCGCAGGAGCACAATGACATTGTGCAGAAGCTTCTGCGCAAGAGCCGCAAGGGCGCGCGCATCCTCTATATCGCCGGCAATCATGACGAGTTCCTGCGTGATTTTCAGGGAACTCATTTCGGCGGCATCGAGGTCATGGATCGCACGATGCATGAGACGGCTGACGGCCGGAAATTCCTCGTCATTCATGGCGACCAGTTCGATGTCGTGGTACGCAACGCACGTCACATCGCCTATCTCGGCGACTGGGCCTACGACGCGGCTCTTGCCATCAACACGATCATGAACAAGGCGCGGCGCATGCTCGGGCTGCGCTACTGGTCGTTTTCGGCCTGGGCAAAATTCCGCGTCAAGAAAGCGGTCAACTTTATCGGCTCGTTTCAGACGGTGGTCTCGGACGAGGCGCGGCGCATCGGCGCTGATGGCGTGATCTGCGGCCACATCCACCACGCAACGATCGAGCACATCGACGGTATCGAATATATCAATACCGGTGACTGGGTGGAAAGCTGCACTGCTATCGTCGAACACCATGATGGCCGCATGGAGTTATTGTCATGGACGCATCTGATCGGCGAGCAGGCCGGCTTCGCACCGGTCGTTCGTCTGGACGACAAGCGTCCAAAGGCGGCGAATGCCGCCTGAGCGAAACGCCCAGCCTAAGCGGCTTGTCATTGTTTCGGACGCCTGGCACCCCCAGGTGAATGGCGTGGTGCGCACGCTGACCAAGCTTCGCGAGCAGATGGAAGCGCGGGGCTTCGAGGTGACGATCATTTCGCCTGCCGATTATCGCTCGGCGCCTTGTCCGACCTACCCCGAAATCCGTCTGGCATTGACCCACCCGCTGGCTGTCAAAGCGCGGATCGAAGCTCTCCAGCCGGCTTTTGTCCACATCGCCACGGAGGGCCCGCTTGGCATCATGGCGCGGCGCGCTTGCCTGAAGAACAATTGGCGCTTTACCACAAGCTTTCACACGCGTTTTCCCGAATATCTGCGCGAGCGGCTGCCGATCCCGCTATCCTGGTCCTATAGGTTCCTGCGGCGCTTCCACAATGCGGCCGAAAGCTGCCTTGTCCCGACACAGTCGATCCATGACGAACTGGTTGCTCGTGGCTTCGAGACCCTGAAGGTATGGACCCGTGGTGTCGATCGTCAGCTTTTCCGCCCCCAGCCCGATGTCGACCTCAATCTGCCCCAACCGATTTTCCTCTGTGTCGGCCGGGTTGCACCGGAAAAGAACCTCGAAGCCTTCCTTTCGCTTAAACTACCGGGAACAAAGCTAGTTGTCGGCGATGGCCCCGATCTTGATGAGTTGAAGCGGAAATATCCGGATGCGGTGTTTGCCGGAAAGAAGGAGGGGGAGGCGCTTGCCGAATTCTATGCCGGATCGGATGTGTTTGTGTTTCCAAGCCGGACCGATACATTCGGACTGGTGCTACTGGAGGCCATTGCCTGTGGTCTGCCTGTCGCCGGCTACCCCGTTCCCGGTCCAAAGGATGTTATCGGTGCCTCGGGTGCAGGCGTCCTTTCAGACGATTTGCAGGAAGCTGCATTGGGGGCGCTGGAGATGGGCCGTGTCGATCCTGACGCAAGGCTCCAGGGTTTCAGCTGGGAAGCCTGCGCCGATATTTTCGAAGGTGTACTGACGACGATTGTTGGTTCGCGCGAGCTTGCTTCGAACCGGGTGAAGTCCAACCGGGTAGTGTCAGCGGAATAGGAACTCAGTTTATCAAGCGCTTGCGATTTTTCGTGGCCGTCCACCTTTGGTACCGTTCTGCCTAAAAGGCGATTTTGCCTGTCCCGGCCCGACGTGCCATATAGGCGCGTGTACCAGAGAGACCAGCGGGCAGGCCAGGGACCGAGAAGTCAACGTCCAGAGTTTCCCAGTGCAGACCGAAGCTGGCTCCCAAGATGGAATAACAAAATTCGCCAATGTTTCTGGGCGGTTGGCGAATTTCGTGATAGGTGCGGATCCTGGGCAACGCGCAGTTGCGATTCTGCCCGAACCGTTCCGACCTTCCGAAAGTCCTTCAATGATAGCCGCCGCCTCAGCGGACACCTACCAGGAGAAGCCGCCTCGTTTCGAGCTGCGGGTCGCATTGGCCTATTTTGCAATTTTTACGTCCAGCGGATTGCACCTCCCATACTTCCCGTTATGGCTGGAATACCGCTCCCTGACGCCGACACAAATTGCCATCGTTTTGTCCATGCCGCTTTTCGTGCGGGTTATTGCCGCGCCGCTGGTCTCCATGCTGGCGGATCGGTCTAACGACCGGGCGCATATACTCAGTATTGCGACAATTCTGGCTGCCCTTGTCGCGGCATTTTACTTTGTGCCATTCGGCTTTGCCGGGATTCTGGTTGTGTCGTTGATGCTGGCGCCGCCATGGACGTCACAGGTGCCACTCGCCGATACGATCGCTCTTTCCGGTGTTCGCCGCTATGACGCTGACTTTGCCAAGATGCGTGTCTGGGGATCGATATCGTTTCTGCTCACATCCTTTGTCGGCGGGATTTTCATCCAGCACGTGGGCGAGCACATCATCCCATGGGCGCTGATCGGCACCCTGATCGCGGCTTGTGCCATGAGCTTCATTGTGCCGCGCATCGGCAAGCCGCGCCGCCTGTCGCCACTCTCGGACGTCGACGTTGCCGACGCGGGCAGGGCGCTGCGCAGGCCCGCCTTTGTCACGTTTCTGATCGCCACGGGGATCACCCAGGCCAGCCACGCCTATGGCTACAGTTTCTCCGCAATTTACTGGAAGTCGATCGGCATCGAGGAAACCATGATCGGCGCGCTTTGGTCGATCTCCGTGGTTGCGGAAGTGATCATGTTTACCTGTTTTCGCCGATTCTTTGGATGGCTTCACCCGGCGCGTGTGCTGATGATCGGTTCTGCTGTTGCAATGTTCCGCTGGACAGTGTTCCCCCTCATTGCGCCAGCGGGCCTCGGCGTTGCTGGATTTCTTCTGATCCAGAGTCTCCATGCCTTCTCCTTCGCACTCTCGTTCCTCGGTATGCAAAAGATGATCGCGCTCACCATACCAGAAGAACGCGGCGGTACCGCGCAGGGCCTCTCAACATTTTTCATCGGCACATCACTGGCAATCGTCACCATGGCATCCGGCCCGCTCTACACTGCAACCGGAATTTACGGCTTCTACGTGATGGTTGCGCTCGCGGCCTGCGGTCTCGTTCTTGCCAATGTCTCGCTCAGACTCGAACAGCGGGAAGCCTAGCCCCATAGTTCGGGCTGTGGTGGCGAGACGCGGCTGCCTTCGAAAACCAGACCCGGCTTGCGGTCTTCCCTCAGGATAAGCGGACCATCGAGATCGACAAAATCCGCGTCCTGCGCCACGAGCACTGCGGGCGCCATCGCGAGCGAGGTTCCGACCATGCAGCCAACCATGATGCCAAAGCCAAGCTCGCGCGCACGCTTCTGCATGCGCAGCGCTTCTGTCAGACCGCCAGTCTTGTCGAGCTTGATATTGATGCTGTCATAACGCCCGAGCAGCGTGTGCAGATCGTCCGTACCATGGGCGCTTTCATCGGCACAGATCGGCACGGGATGCGGAATCTTGGCGAGGATCTCGTCTTTCCCGGCCGGGAGCGGCTGCTCGATCAGCACGACGCCGGCCTTGGCAGCAGCCAGCATGTTTTCAACGATATTGTCGTCGTTCCAGCCTTCATTGGCATCGATGATGATGCGGCTCGCCGGTGCGGCTTCGGCAACGGCGCGGATGCGTTCCGCATCATTCTCGCCGCCGACCTTGACCTTGATCAATGGCCGGTTGGCAAAGCCTTTGGTCGAAGCAGCCATCGCCTGCGCATCGCCAAAAGAGACTGTCACTGCGGTGCTGAGCTCGTGCAATCGCGGCAACCCGACAATATCAGAGACGGATCTTCCGGTACGCTTCGCTTCGAGATCCCATAAAGCGCAATCCACGGCATTCCGCGCGGCGCCAGCGCCGATCAGGCCGGGCAAATCGTCCCGAGTGGCGCCATCCGCCAGCGCATCCCGCAGTTTCTCGATCTCGGCACAAACGGAATCCAGGCTCTCGCCATAGCGTGCATAGGGTACGCATTCGCCGCGGCCCAAAAACCCGCTATCGGTCAAAGTAAAGACCACGACGGCAGCTTCGGTTTTGGAACCGCGGGAGATCGTGAACGTCCCCGCGATGGGCCAGCGCTCTACGGTTATCTCCATTTTCAGTGCCATTTTCCACGCCTTAATTGTTCAAGTGACATCAGCCGAGAGACTCGATATGTGTGTGTGATGTTGACCGATAGAGCAAACAATTCAAGTGCTTCTACCGCAGCGCCGCCTCACGTTGAATTCAGCAAGGAAGGCGATCGCGCGACGATCGCGCTTACAGGTGCCTGGACGACGCGTAACGTCCGCCGCGTGGACGAGCGTATGCGCGAAATCGGTCGCGACACCAGCTTTTCCAGTGCTGCAATCGACCTTTCTGGCGTTGAATTGCTTGATACAGCCGGCACATGGCTGATTGAACGCTTGCGAACCAAGCTTGAAAAAGCCGGCAAACAGGTAACAATCGAGGGCCGGTCGCCCAGTTGGGGTGCGTTGTTCGATGCGGTGAGCGAGGCGGCCACGGCGCCGGAAGAGGCCGTTCCAGTTGAACGCTCGAACATGTTGATTCGCTTTCTTGAGACGATCGGCAGGACCGTCTACGCCTTCGGCGATGATTTTATCAAGGCGATGCATATCCTTGGCGCAACCGTGCGCGGCGCCCAGATGAAGGGCAGCGGCCGCAGCGGCATCAGACCGGCGGCGATTGTCCACCAGATCGACAGCATGGGTATCGGAGCCGTACCGGTGGTTGTACTGATGTCGACGATCATTGGCGCGATCATCGCACAGCAGGGTGCGTTTCAGTTGCGCTACTTCGGCGCGGAGATTTTCGTTGTCGATCTCGTTGGCATTCTGGTGCTGCGCGAAATCGGCGTGCTGCTAACGGCGATCATGATCGCCGGGCGTTCCGGAAGTGCGATCACCGCCGAAATCGGTTCGATGAAGATGCGCGAGGAGACCGATGCGTTGACCGTCATCGGCCTCAATCCGGTCGGTGTGCTGGTGTTTCCGCGTCTGGTTGCGCTGGTCATATCGCTGCCATTGCTGACGATCATAGCCGACTTTGCGGCCCTCGTAGGCGCGATTGTCATCACCTGGGCCTATTCCGGTATCACGCCGGATGCATTCATTCAGCGATTGCGTGATGCCATTGATTTGTCGAGCTATTTGGCAGGTCTGATCAAGGCGCCCTTCATGGCGATGATCATCGGCATCATGGCCTCAGTTGAGGGTATGAAAGTTGGCGGCAGCGCCGAGTCGCTCGGTCAGCGTGTGACGGCATCCGTGGTCAAATCCATATTCGTTGTGATCGTGGTCGATGGCATTTTCGCGATCTTCTACGCGTCCATCAATTTTTGAGCTACCAGGCGCATGACCCCGACAGCAGCAAGCAAACAGCAACCTGATACAGACGCACAGGACGTCATCCTTTCGGTAAAGGACGTCACTGTTTCGTTTGGGACATCAACCGTTCTCGACCATTTGTCGCTAGACGTCTATCGCGGCGAGATTCTCGGTTTTGTTGGTGCATCCGGCACGGGCAAGTCTGTGCTGATGCGGGCAATCCTTGGGCTCAATCAGAAGCAGTCCGGCAAGATCAGCATTTTCGGCCATGATATCGACCGCGCTTCTGAACAGGAAAAATTGAGCGTCGATATGCGCATGGGTGTGCTCTTCCAGCATGGTGCGCTGTTTTCCGCGCTGACGGTGCTTGAAAACATCCAGGTGCCGATGCGTGAATATCTCGATATTCCGCAAAGATTGATGGATGAGCTCGCCCGTTTGAAAATCGACCTCGTCGGCCTGAAACCCGATACCGCGGAGAAATACCCGTCGGAGCTGTCGGGCGGCATGATCAAGCGTGCGGCACTGGCCCGGGCCCTGTCGCTCGATCCCGAGATTGTCTTTCTTGATGAGCCGACGTCTGGTCTCGATCCGATCGGTGCAGCGGATTTCGATGAACTTATCGCCAATCTGCGCGATACGATGGGGCTGACGGTCTATATGGTGACCCATGACCTCGACAGCCTGTTCGCTGTTTGCGACCGAATCGCGGTATTGGGTAAGAAGAAGGTTCTCGTCCAGGGAACCATTGAAGATATGCTGGCGTTCGACGACCCGTGGGTTCAGGAATATTTCCGCGGCAAGCGTGCACGCCAGATCGTCAGTAACGGCAACAGCAGGCGGCGATCGGGAGGCGATCGAACCGCGACACAGCCAGCCCAGGGGCAAGAAGGTCGGGTGGAATAGGCCATGGAAACCAAAGCCAATTATGTCCTGGTCGGGATTTTCACCCTGGTCGTCTGCATGCTCGCATTCGGGTTTGTCTACTGGATTGCCCGCTATGGCGACCGAAGCGAAACCGCAACCCTCGAGATCCGCATCGTCGGCTCAGTCACCGGCCTTTCCGAAGGCAGCCAGGTGCTCTTTAACGGTATCAAGGTCGGCACTGTCCGGCGCCTGTTCATCGATGCCAACAATCCTGATGCGGTGATCGCCCAGACGGAAGTCAATGCAACCACCCCGATCACCCGTTCGACACAGGCGACACTTGGTTTTGCCGGTCTGACCGGGCAGGCGTTCATCGAGCTCAAGGGCGGCAAGCTCAACGAACCGAACTTGCTTGAAGAAGCGGCGAAAGACGATCAGATCGCCCGTATGGATGCCGATCCCTCCGTTGTGAACAACCTTTTGCAGAAGGCACAGACCATTCTGGAACGTGTCGACGGCGCCGTGAGCACAATCGAGAGCTTCATCACGGAAGTGAAGGGCCCGCTGGTCGATACAGTCAGCAATACCAAGAAGTTCACCGATGCGCTCGCCAACAATTCCGAAGTGATCGACAAGTTCAGCCAGAGTGCGGAAGATGTCCAGGCTGTGGTCAAGGAGGCGCGAGAAATGATGACGCGCCTTAATTCGGCTTCCGCCCGGGTCGATGGTGTTCTAGCCAAGCTCGATACCCAGCTTTCGGATCAGGATGGCAGCGTCGTCAGGGAGGCGCGACAGACAATGCAGTCCTATCGGGCTGTAGCGGACAACCTCAACGCGCGACTCGGTCCGATCACGGACAACATCAACCGATTCTCTGGACAGGGCCTGCGCGATGTGCAGGCGCTCGTAAACGAGAGCCGCCAATCGGTCCAGCGGATCGAGCGAGCGATCACAGATCTCGAAAAAAACCCGCAACGTGTGATTTTCGGTGGGACTGGCAGCGTTCCTGAATATGACGGGCGCACACGCCGTTGACTTTGGCAGATTCGCATCGCATGAAGGCTAACGGATCGTTACGCTTCGCGGGGACTGGGGCATTGGTGCATTCAAGAATGACAGTTGCCGCTCTGCTGATCGC
Source organism: Phyllobacterium sp. (assembly GCF_037994405.1). Taxonomy (GTDB): domain Bacteria; phylum Pseudomonadota; class Alphaproteobacteria; order Rhizobiales; family Rhizobiaceae; genus Phyllobacterium. The sequence goes on along the minus strand of NZ_JBBNAN010000202.1, from coordinate 15,798 downwards.
CTTGTCCGCATCAGCCTGCGCCAGCAGCAAGAAGCTTGATACATTTGATCTTTCCAGCCCTTCGCCATCGGTCACTTCTTCTAAGAAGCACGGTCGCCAGATCCTGATTGCTGCTCCGTCCGCGCTCAAGGCACTGGACGGGGAAAGTGTGGTCGTCCGCTCCGGTCCGAACTCGATTTTCTTCCTCAAGGGCGCCCAATGGGCCGACCGGCTGCCGAATATCGTGCAGTCCCGGCTGGTACAAGCATTCGAGAGCACGCACCGCCTTGGCGGTGTAGGCCGGCCAGGTGACGGCCTTGCCATTGACTATCAGGTGATCAGCGAAATCCGAACCTTCAACATCGATGCCTCCGCGGGCGAGACCGCGGTGGTCGAGATCGCGATCAAGATCTTGAACGACAAGAACGGAACAGTGCGGGCAACGCGTGTCTTCCGTTCGACATCGCGCGTGAGCGGTGCTGGCAATGACGCCTACATCGCTGCGCTCGACCGTGCATTCGAAGATGCCACGAGCGATATCGTGACCTGGACGCTGTCGGTTATCTGAGTCAAGTGTCGGTTTTCTGAGTCAAGGAGCGGGACAAACCCTCAGCGCATCCAACAAATCCCTCGCTTGGATTTTCAAAGGATCTAGCAAAAGGCTAAATTTTGGAAAATCCTGTCCCTCGCACAAGGGAAGAGATAATCGGCATCGGCTGTCGAGATTGTCGTTTTGATCGCCAACAAAAAACGTGGCCCGAGGGCCGCGTTTTTTGTTTCATCCAGCGCCTCTTATTTCAGGCGGTTACTCGCATGCGCCAGCATGGTGTAAACCTTGCCAGTGTCCGACGTCAGATAGTTCTGCGTCATGACATTGTCGCGGTCATTGCGGGAAACGTCTTCAAGCAGGCGCTCGAAGTCATCCATGTAACGATCGACGGCGCGGCGGAATTCGCTGTCTGCCTGATACTTGCGCTTGATCTCGTCAAATGTCTGCTGACCCTTGAGCGTATAGAGACGGCGGGTGAACACGTTGCGTTCGCCAGCGCGGTAACGCTGCCAGAGTTCCACCGATGCCTCGTGATCAATCGCACGGGTGATGTCGATCGACAGAGAGTTCAACGACTCGACAACCTGGCCGGGCGAACGGCCGCCGGTTTCGGGGGCTTTCGCCTTGGGCTCGGCCTGTCCCTCGTCGCTGGATGCACGGCGCAGCAGATCCGAGACCCAGCCATTGCCGGCAGGGCGCTGACCCGGTGCCGTGTTGCCACGGACATCAAGGCTGCCGCGGATCGAGGGGGCGGGCGCCGGTGCGACAGCTGCCTTTGGTGCAGCTACGGGTTCGCTACGCTGCGGCTGGGCCGCAACGGCGGCTGTTGCGCGAGCCGGGGCCGCACGCACAGCGCGTGCTTCGCCAACGTCCGTGAGGCGGCCGGATTTCTGAACGATTTCCGATAGTTCCTTCAGGGCGTTGATCTGCTCGGCAACGGCCTTGCGCATTTGCGCTGTCGACTGCTTGGCTTCCTCCGGCATATCCATAACGCCGCGCTGCAATTCGGAGCGCGTCTCCTCCAGTTCCGCGCGGATGGCGGCGGAAGAGCGGCGGATTTCGTCGGTCGCATTGGCGAACTTCTGCGATGCCTGTTCGACGACTTCCGAGATCGAATTACGGATCTGTTCGGTTGTTTGCGAGGCACGGCCTTCGGCGCGGTCGAATGCCGAGGAAACCAGTGTTTCGAACGAACGCATGGTCTTCTCGATGCTTTCCGATTTTGCCACCAGTCCGGCCGCCAGATTCTGCAGGGCTTCCTGGCGCTCGTCGAAGGTCGACGCAAGGTTCGACTGCGATGCGTTGATCAGTTCCGATGCGGACGTCAGCATGCGGCCATGCTCATCGAAGCGCTTGGCGATGCCGGCAATGTCCGTCAGTGTTGAGTCTGACAGCTGTGAAAGTTTGCCGAGGTTGCCATCGATAAGGCGTGTCGAAGTCTCAAACGATTCCGCTGCTTTGGTCGCATTCTCAGCAAAGGCCGTGGTTGTATCGAGAAGGCGTCCGTCAATGTCACCAAGGTTCTTGGTGGCCATGTCGATGAGTTCGCCCAGCTTCGCATTGGAAGCGGAGAGCCTGTCGATCAGATTGCTGACGTCGTCGGTGAGACCAGCCTTCGCAGCCTGAACGGCAGTGATCGTCTCCGCGGTCCGGCTGGCGATCGCATTGATCAGGGCCGCATTTTCGACACGCAGGCGTTCCGTTGCTGCCGTTGTTGCTTCAACGAGCTGCGAAGCCAGTGTACGGCCGTTGTCTGCCAGGCTGTCGACCAGTGGTTGCGCCGTATTGTCGAGAATGCCGATGATCTCCTGCGAACGGGCAGCAAGTACCTCGTTGAGCTCGCGGGTGCTTTCAGCAAGCTTGGATGCGGTCGAATCCGTTGCCGCGGAGAACCTGGCTTCGAGCGCTTCCAGATTGGCGGCCGCTTCGCGAGCACGCTCGCCAAGACGCTTTTCTGTCTGCGCCAGGCTTTCGTTCATCCGCTGGCTGAACGCCTCGCCGTGGCCATCAAGCGCTTCACCAGCTTTCTGCGCCTCACCGGAGAGGGAGGAGGCGGCATCGGTGATCTTGTCACGCAGCGTGCGCGCAACGACGGAAGCGCTTTGTTCCAGCGACTTGCGAACGTTCTCGACACCCATGGAAAGGGCGCTCTGCATGGTGTTGGTGCGCTCGTCGAGCGTTCCGCCATGGGTTTCGAAGGCCTTTGCCAGCACCTCTGCGCTGTCTTGCAGGATCGCCTGAAGTGCAACAGTACGGTCGCTGATTGCACTTGCCTGATTGTCCAGCGTCTGGCCAATCGCGGCATTGCCTTGTTCCATTGCCGCCCGGATGCCGGCGATGCGGTCGTCGAGCAGGCTTGCATGCTCGTTCAACGTGTCGCCGACGCGAGCGTCGCTGTCCGAAAGGGCGGCCCGGATTGCAGCGGCACGCTCTTCGAGGGCACCGATATGCGAGGCAAGCGTTTCGCCGATCTGGCTGTTGCTATTGTCGAGCAGCGAGCGAATGCCCGATGCACGTTCCTCGAGAGCACCGATATGCGAGGCCAGCGTATTGCTGATCTGGTTGTTGCTATTGTCGAGGACAGAGCGAATACCCGACGTCCGCTCTTCAATGTCATTGGCATGGGCGGCGAGGGTCTCGCCAATGCGGGCATGTGTGTTCTCAAGCGCCGACTGGATTCCTGCAGTCCGCTCGTCGAGCGAGGAGGCATGTGCGGCGAGCGTCTGGCCGATGCGCTGATCGCTGTTAGCGAGAGCCTGTTCGATGCCAGCCGTACGTTCCTCGATAGAGCTGGCGTGGGATGCCAGAACATCGCTGATACGCGCGTCGCTGTTGACGAGAGCCTGTCCAATCCCTGCTGTACGATCCTCGATGGCACTTGCGTGGGTGGCCAGAACGTCGCTGATGCGCGCATCGCTGCTGGTCAATGCCGATTCGATGCGGTTGGTACGATCGTCGACAGACTCGATGAAACCGCCGAGCGTATCATCGATACGCGCACCACTGTCGAGCAGGGTGGTCTGGATTTCGGCATTGCGGGCGTCGATAGCTTGCGTGTGCGCGGCAAGTGTCTCTGCGAGCTTGATGTCACTGCTCGAAAGCGCCTGCTGGATCTCCTGATTGCGCTCGTCGAGGCTCTTGGTGTGATGATCGAGGGTTTGGGCGATCTTGGCGTGGGTATCGACGAATGCTGCGCGCATGCCGGATGTACGATCGTCAATGATCTTGGCATGGGCGTCGAGCGTCTGACCGATGCGTGCGTCATTTGCCTGGATTGCGGCTTCTACGTTGGAGCTGCGCAGATCGATGGTGCGTGCGTGCTCATCAAGCGTTGCACGGATCTTGGCATCCGTATCCGAGAAGGCGGCATGTATGCCGGAGGTACGATCCTCAATCGCCTTGGCGTGCTGCTCAAGCGCAGAGCCGATGCGGGCATCATTGTCGTCAAGGGCAGCGCGCAAACCCGCCGCGCGATCTTCGAGCGAGCCGGTATGACCCTCGATGATCTGGCCGATGGCGGCGGTGCTGCTTTCCAGAACCGTCCTCAGGTTCGCCGTATGATCGCCGATCTGACCGGCCTGTTCGCGAATGACCGATGCAGCGCGATCTGTCTCGCTCGACAGTGTGGCGGCCAAAGCCTCACGGCTTTCAATCAGCCTGTCGGTAAAGGCTGCCGCATTGGTGGAGAGCAGGCTGCCAACGGATTCAGACAAGCTCGATAGATCATTGCCGATCTTGGCCTTGGTCTCGTCGACGATCCCGTCAATGGAAGCACGGCCATCGGTAAAGGTCTTGGCGATATCGCGAGTGCGCTCGATCAGCTGTTCGTTGATCTGACGTGCGCGGGCTTCAAGTGCCGAATTGAGGCGTTCCGTGCTTGTATCGAGCGACTGAGCGCGTGTCTCGAATTCGGCCAGCAGCGAACGGCCGCGTTCGTTGATCGTGGTGTCGAGCCCGGCGAGGCGGCTGTCGAATTCGCCAACCAGCGTCTGGGTGGCATCGCCAAGCAGCGACAGCATGCTGTTGGTACGGCCATCCAGCGTGTCGGCCAGTTTCAACGTTACTGCATCCGTCTGTTCGGATAGCGCTGCAATGCGCATTTCCAGAAGATTCGCAAAGGCTTCGCCGGAAGTGCTGATCTTGTGTGAAATGTCGTCGGAGCGCGTGACGATCGATTCGGAAATCGTCTGACCACTCTGGGTGAGGCGGTCGATCAGGGTCTCGCCCGACTGATTGATCGACATTGTGAGGTTGGTCGACGCGTTGGAGAGATTTTCGCGCAGAGCATCCCCGGCTTGTGAAAGCTCATCCTTCAATTGTTCATGGGCGCTCGAAATCGAGGCGCGAACGCGTTCCGCATGACCAATAACCGACTCGCGCTCGCCGCCCAGGCGGTCGACGAGGGTACGAATGCGATATTCATTGTCCGTATAGACGCGTTCAAGCTGGTTGACTTCGGTCTGGACCAGTGTTTCGAGCTCGACAGCACGGGCGAGGGTCCGTTCAACGCCTTCGCTCATGGCTGCAACTTCACGGCGTACGGCCTGTCCCAGTGAGGCTACGCGGTCCGAAGACAGCATTTCCGGTTCGGAGAGCCGCATGGCAGCTTCCGCCATGGAGCGCGCGGCATACTGCATTTCCTGGGCGCGGCGGACCATCAGGGCAAAGGCAAAGAACAGCATGATCGGCACGATAATGGCGACAGCCAGCCCGATTGCGTAGGGCGCTGCAGTAAAGTCCGAGAACGAGCGGATCGACCAGAGCGAGGAACCGTAGAGTGCGTTGCCGAGGGCAAGGACACCGGCCGCCCAGAGGACGCTCACGACCGCCGTGATGAGACCATAGGACTTCGGCCCCTGCACGGAGGGCGCCGCCGGTCGCGAGACGGTGGTGGTTGGCAGCAAATCGTCGTTTGCTGGCTTGAATGTTTGTGCCGGCACGGCTGGAGCCTTGGGTGGTGCAGGTGGCGCGGCGGGGATTGGATTTGCAGCCTTGATCTGAGGCTTTGGCGCAGGCAGCGGGACAGTGGCTGCAGCGGCAACAGGGGCTGCGGGTTCAACGGCTTTCACTGGTTCCGGCTCTGGCGGCGAATTATGCTTTTCCGCTGCAAGCTCCTGGGCTGCCTGCGAAATCTGCGCTTCCAGATCGTTCAGGGATAAGAGATCGTCATCGACTGGCGACAAATCCATATCCATGCCAAGCGTCGACTCATCGAAATCAATTTCGAGAGCCTTTTCAAGAGCTTCGCCGAGTTCGTCTTCGGTCTTCGCTGCTTTGCTTTTAGGAGCTGTGGCCATGTTTACCTCACAATATTGGGCGGTGACCACATGTGGAGCTCACCGCGCCATACTCTTTACGCCGCTACTGTATCGTACTGGCACATGGCTTGGAAAGAAACAATGGATTCGGGAAATGCTTAAAAGTTTAAACACAAGGTTAATTTTTGCGCATGACCCTAAAAAATCGTTTTTGGTTTATCGGATAAGGATCACGCGCCAATTGTGCACCAAAGCATGCGCGGCTCAATAAGATCGTTTGAAATTTCACGCTAACATCAAACTTTACCAAATGTTCACCATAAGGGGTCATTTCGCAACGGTTTTTGCCTCGTTTTAACCTTGAATCATCGCCATTTGAATAAACTTGTCAGTTCATTTGTAAATGCGTTCAGGAGAGTACAATGGCACAACAAGCATCGATGGCCTTCGCGCTGCCGGGAGGCGAAACATCGAAGCCATCGCGCAAGCGACCGATCGATCTCGTTCATCTTACACGCGAGACGTTCGGCAACCGAGCCCTCGAAATCGAAATCCTCAGCCTCTTTTCCCGCCAGATATGCGGCATTGTCGACCGGCTGGCTCAGGCAAACCCGGACGAGCGCGTGCGCCTTGCCAGATCATTGAAGGGTTCTGCGCGCGCGATCGGCGCTTTCCGCGTTGCCGAATTGGCGGAGGCGATTGAACAGGGGCCATCCGATTCAAGGAAGGTCGAGGATCTTCAGCCAGTCATCGATGACGTTCGCGACTATATAGCAGCAATTACGCGCTGACGTCCGCGCTCACGATAGTGCCAGCTCCAGATGATACTGTACGGGCGAGGTTTGGGCTGCGTCAGGGAGTACAATTGACTTCCCTGTCCGAATCCCTATTTCAGCGGTAACTTTCATGCTTGGGGCATTTTTTATGGCAAAGATCACGTTTGTCACTTTCGATGGCGCGCGTATTGAAGCAAACGCCGAGAACGGCTCGACCGTGATGGAAAATGCCATCCGCAATGCGGTGCCAGGCATCGACGCGGAGTGCGGTGGTGCCTGCGCATGCGCAACATGCCATGTCTATGTCGATGAAGACTGGACGTCGACAACGGGTGAGCCCGAAGCCATGGAAGAGGACATGCTGGACTTCGCCTATGACGTTCGCCCGAACTCGCGCCTTTCCTGCCAGATTCGCGTTTCGGACGATCTGGATGGCCTGGTCGTTCATGTTCCGGAGCGTCAGGCCTGATTAATAGCTGATATTTTTTCATCCAACGATTAGAATAGCTGCCACGCAGGCCGTTTTGGTGCTGTGGCAAGAGGCATTCTCTTGACCTTGACGAGCGCAATGGTTACGCGCTGTGCAGCCCGTGCGTCGTGAACGCACCAGCCATTATCCCTTTTTACTATCTGCACGGCATGCAGAAGGTCCTGGCATGAGGAATTTTCGATGAGCGAGATTATCAAAACCGATGTTGTCATCATTGGCGCCGGGCCCGTCGGTCTGTTCGCGGTGTTTGAGCTTGGTCTCTATGATCTCAAATGCCATCTCATCGATATTCTCGACCGTCCGGGTGGTCAATGCGCCGAGCTCTACCCGGAAAAGCCGATCTATGACATTCCGGCGTGGCCTGTTATCAGCGGGCACGATCTCACCGAAAAACTGATGGAGCAGATCAAGCCTTTTTCGCCGCAGTTCCATTTCAACCGCATGGTCACGAAGCTCGAACGGCAGGCCGACGGCTCGTTCCACGTCGAGACAGACGAAGCGGAAGTCTTTGAAGCCAAGGTGGTGGTGATTGCCGCTGGCGGCGGTTCGTTCCAGCCGAAGCGTCCGCCGGTCCCCGGTATCGAGGCCTATGAGGGCAAGAGCGTCTTCTATTCAGTGCGCCGCATGGAAGAATTCCGCAACGAGGACGTGCTGATTGTCGGTGGCGGCGACTCCGCGCTCGATTGGGCGCTGAACCTGCAGCCGATCGCCCGCAGCCTTACGGTTGTCCACCGCCGCGCTGAATTCCGTGCCGCGCCTGACAGCGTCAAGAAGATGTTCGAACTCGTCGACAGCGGCAGCGTCCGCTTCGAGCTTGGTCAGGTTTCTGGCCTAAAGGGCGAGGGCGGGCAGCTTACCCATGCAACGATCAAGGGCAATGAAGGCGAAAAAGACATTCCGGTCACACGGATGCTTCCCTTCTTCGGTTTGACGATGAAGCTCGGACCGATTGCCGATTGGGGCATCAATCTTAATGAAAACCTCATTCCGGTGAATGTTGAGACATTCGAGACGTCGGAGCCGGGTATTTTCGCCATCGGCGATATCAACTGGTATCCGGGTAAGTTGAAACTCATCCTCTCTGGCTTCCACGAAGCCGCGCTGATGACCCAGGCGGCAAAGCACATCGTCAGCCCGGGCGAACGGATCGTGTTCCAGTATACGACTTCCTCGACCAGCCTGCAGAAGAAGCTCGGCGTTGCCTAAGGCTTCTGGCCGCCGAATTCGCGTATGAGCCGATAGGTCAGAAGCCGTTCGAAGCGGCTTTCGAAATTGATTCCCTCGACTTTGTCGAATTGGAGCTGTGCAAGGTCGTGTTGCTTCATCAGCTTTGACGTCAACATATCGATATCATTTTTCAGCGTGGCGCAATCGCGGCGCCACGGTAGGGCCTTGATTTGACGCTCCATATTGCCGGCGGCGGTCCGTGCAATGACGATATGGCTCTCCTCGTGCCGCTTGATGTCGGCAGAGAGTGTGTCCCAGATCAAGGCGAGATCGGGCTGGGCAGTACGCCGCTGGTTCCAGCGTGGCAGGTGGACCTGTGCATGGACGACGATATTCGCATCGACGACCCGGCAGCTTTTACCATCAGAACCATATTTGATCCGGTTGGTGAAACGCATCTGCGTCGAGCCGGGATGGCGCTGGCCTGTTGTCTTCAGCTTGGGCCCCCTGCGGCTCAACTCGCGATCAAGATCGGCGGCGGTGCGGCCGTTCAAGGCAAAATATTCGTATTTGCGCAGGACTATTGCCGCGTTGGCAGCTGGCACTGCCATGAAAAGCGCTATGCTGAGCGGTACAGCTTTGGCTAGAATATGCATCTGGTATTTCCCTTCTCAGCCAAGTCTGCCCGATCCGGACTCTATCGTCAAAAACATTGCTGATGAATTGACGTTACGCCCGTTCTGATCAAAAACAGGACAAGGATTTGTGAGGTAAGGGAGTGCGCGCCGATGCAACGGGAATGGAAACTGGCACATGGCCGGTCGCTGTCATTGGGACCGCGCGCGCTGATCATGGGTGTGCTCAACGTCACGCCGGATTCCTTTTCCGATGGCGGTGTGCACTATTCCCTCGATCAGGCATTAAGGGGCGCGAGGGAGATGATTGCTCAAGGTGCGTCGATCATCGATGTGGGCGGCGAGTCGACCCGGCCCGGTGCGACACGCGTTGAGCCAGCCGTGGAACAGTCCCGTGTGCTACCGGTTATTGAAGCACTGGTGAAAGAAACGGATATCATCATCTCGGTCGATACATACCGCGAGGAGACCGCCCGCCTGGCAGTCGACGCTGGTGCGCATATCGTCAACGATGTCTGGGGCGTGCAGCGCGAACCTGCCATCGCCGATCTTGCCGCAGAAACCGGCGCCGGCCTCGTCATCATGCATACGGGCCGCGAACGCGAACGCGATCCTGACGTCATCGTCGATCAGTTCGCGTTTCTCAATAGATCACTGGAAATCGCCAAGGTTGCCGGTGTTTCGCAGAACCAGATCGTTCTTGACCCGGGATTCGGCTTTGCCAAGGATACGGCTGAAAACATCGCGTTGATGGACCGTTTCGCCGAACTCTCGGCCTTCGGCTATCCATTTCTCGTCGGTACGTCGCGCAAACGCTTCCTTCGGGCTACATCAGGCGGTGAACAACAACAATGGGATGCTGCGACGTCTGCTTCGTCGGCAATCCTGAGGCTTGCCGGTGCGGATATCTTCCGCGTTCATGACGTTGCAATGAGCCAGAGTGCGCTGGCGTTGGCGGATGCCGTACTGCAATCCCGCAGCCAGCGGAATTGATCGTGGCAAAGTACAAGGCCTGGCTGGGGCTCGGCGGTAATATTGGCGATCCGGTGTCATCGATGGGGCTGGCACTTCGCGCATTGCACCGTCGCAGCGATACGCGCATTCTCGCGGTGTCTAATGTCTATAAAACGCCGCCATGGGGCAAGACCGACCAGGCATGGTTTCATAACGCCTGTGCCGAGGTCGAGACCTCGCTTGCGCCTGAGGCATTGCTGGCGACCTGTCTCGATATCGAAAAACGCATGAAGCGCCAGCGCCTCGAGCGCTGGGGGCCGCGCATCATCGATATCGATGTCCTTGCCTATGAGGGCATGGACAAGTTTGAGAGCCCGACACTGACGCTGCCACACCCACGCATGACGGAACGCGCCTTCGTGATGGTCCCGCTCGCAGATATTGCACCGGAATTGGTCGTCAGCGGCAAGCCGGTGGCTGAATGGTGCGAACTGTGTGACAAAAGCGGCATAGAAAAAGCCCGCAATGATGCGGGCTGGTGGCGCCAGGCTGGCGAATAGCTCTAGTTCTTGGCGATGCTGCCGACGGCCGTCTGATCGACGCGCTTCAACGACATGCCCACGACCGGTATCAGCTGATCCTCCAGCCGCACAGAGATAGTGACGTTCATGGCGTTGTCACCGGTGAATTTTGCCTGCATGGCGCCAGTGAGCTGTTTGCGGCTGATTGCAAGCACCACGCGGTCGCCGGAGACATTGCCGCCAGTGATATCGAGGCCCTTGCCGGCGGAGCCGTCGAGGAAAGTCCCTTTGTAACTATTACCGGACCGGACAATCGTAGCCTTCATCGGCTGGTTGAAGATGCCGACGCGGCAGCTGCCGTCCAGCGTCATGCCGGCCTTTGCTTCGGGCGTCGTACCATCAAGTGTGCAGGTAAACTTGGTGCCCTTGTACTTGCCGGCAACAATTTCGCCCGGGCCGACCCATTGACCTTCAATGGTCTGGAAGAATTCGGCATCCTTGTCCTTTGCTTGCGCTGGCAACGCGAAAAACGCGCAGGCGAACAGGGACAGGGTAGCGGCTGCTGCGCTTCTTTTCATCGACAGGACTCAACACAAATCATTGGAATGGGCTACTTGGGCAATCATCGTCCGGAATGGTTAACGGATTGTTGTCATTCCCACAAAACTTGCTTCCAACGAAATTGCAACCCCACAGCACGACAAAACGCGCTTTATTCCTTTTTTGTGCCGCCGATGCGTGCCAGATCGCCGATGAAATCGCCAATATTCGGGCGTCGCTCCGCATTGAAGGGAAAGGGTCGTACCAGATCCATCGCGGAAATTCCAATGCGCGCGGTCATCAGACCATTGATAACACCTTCACCCAGTCGCGCCGACAGTTTCGCCGCCAGGCCGTGGCCAACCAACTGCTGGATGATGCTGTCGCCCATTGCCACCGTACCGGTCACGGCGAGATGGGCAATGACATTGCGCGTGAGTTTGAGAAAACCGAGCGTTCCGGGCCTGCCGCCATAGAGTTCGGAAAGGCGCCGGATGAGACGCGCGGACTCGAACACCACGTAACCAATATCGACCAGTGCACGTGGGCTGACCGCCGTGACAATCGAGACGCGCTTCGAGGCGGCGAGGATCATCTCGCGCGCCTGCCGGTCCAGCGGGCGCAACAGTTCCGTCTCGGTGAGCCGGATCAGGTCTCGCCCGTCGATGACATCATCGCGCAGATCGTGCAGCAGAGCGCGGCCTTTGGCGGTGGCCGGGAGCGTTTCCGCAATCGAAACGAGCCTGCCGACGGCCGCCTTGGCTGACCGGACGTCATTGTCAGCGGCGGCCTTGGCGGCCTCCTCACGCAGGGTCTGCACCGAGGAGAGGCGGCGCAGAGCAAGCGCTTCCCTCAGGACGATGGCAATCAGGGCAAAGGCGCCGAGAACCGTGACGCCTAACGCTACCCAGCCGAGCCATGGCGCGCGCTCGAACAGCGTGCGGATGAGGTTGTCGGCCCAAAGTCCAAGCGCCAGCGATACGAGCACGCCGAGGGCGCCGGTCAGCACGGAGGCAAACGAGAAGCGCCTTTTTCGCGCAAGGGCTGGAGGCGGGGTCAGCGCATCGAGTTCGTTTGCCGTCGCTGGGTCGAGATCGAAAACGTCGACCGCCGCTGGCGTGATCACTGCGGCATCCTTGATCGCGGTGGGCCGTCGGGACGAAGCAGGTGTCGCCTTGCGCGCGGCTTCGGTCTGCTCCGGTTGCTCGATGCGAAACGAGGCGGGTTTGCGAGGCTGATCCGTCATGCGAGGCGATCTCCGATGAGGAACTGTAGCGCCCGATCGAGCCTTATGTGCGGCAGGGACAGCGTGAAACCTTCTGCCGTCTTTTCCAGGCGGGGCGGACGGAAGCGGACAAACCGGATCGCAGGATCTTCAGAGACTGAATCCGGAAGTTCAAAAATCGAATCCGGTTTTTCCGGTAAGTCGCCGGGAAATATGGCAGTTTCCGTCTTGCCGTCGAACTTTTCGCCATTGATGGTTTCGCCTTTCAACGGCATTCCAACGATAACGGGCAGCGTTTCCTTGCCTTGTGTTACCGTCGCCTCGCGGGTTGTGCGAATGGCAGCCATGGCGAGCACGTCGACACTTGCGCCTGAAAAGTCCGCCCGGCTGATTGCGCGGTCCACCAGGCGGCGGACAATGGCCTGCAGCCGGTCGTGGCTTTCGTGGTGCAGATGATCTGCCTTCGTCGCCGCCACCAGTATCCGGCTGATGCGGCGTTGCACGAGGCCTGTCAGGAAATTGGTGCTGCCGGGGCGAAAGCAGGACAGGATTTCCGTCAACGCACGCTCCAGGTCGGCAACTGCTGCCGGACCGGCATTCATTGCCTGCATGGCATCCACAAGGACGATCTGCCGGTCAAGCCGGGCAATATGCTCGCGGAAGAACGGCTTCACCACATGGGTCTTGTAGGCCTCGTAGCGCCGCTCCATCATTGCTGCAAGCGATCCGGGACGCTGCTTTCCAGGCTCGAGTCTCGGTAATGGGGCGAAGGTAAGTGCGGGCGAACCGTCGAGATCGCCTGGCATGAGGAAGCGGCCGGGCGGTAGCGTCGACAGCGCCCGCTCATCAACCTTGCCGGCCTTGAGATAGTCGGTGAAGCTCTTGGCCAACCGTTGCGCCGTCATCTCGTCCGCTGGTGAATCTGCATCCGCGCTGTCCGACATTTTCAGCCAATCCACTGCAACGTCACGATGGCTCGCAAGTTGTGCCAGTTCGAACGAATCCTTGGCAAATTCCGCATAGGATTTGTCGAGCAGGGGCAGGTCGAGCAGCCATTCGCCCGGATAGTCGACAATATCGACGGAAAGCTTGCCGCCGGAAAACATGCGGCTCCACATCGAGGCTGATTCATATTCGATCGTCAGGCGCAATTCCGAAATGGCGCGTGTTGAATCCGGCCAAATGCGGTCATCGATCAGCGCTTTCAGATGGTCTTCATACTGAAAACGCGGAACCGCATCGTCGGGCTGCTCTTCGAGATAGGCGCGGGCGATGCGGCCGGATTTCTGGGCTTCGAACAATGGAAGGCGTCCGCCGTGAATCAGATTGTGGACGAAGGCGGTTATAAAAACGGTCTTGCCTGCGCGCGAAAGGCCAGTGACGCCGAGCCGCAGCGATGGCGAGACAAGCGCGCTTGCCCGATCAGCCAGTGTGTCCAGTGCGATTTTCGCTTCGTCGGTAAGCGTCGTCAGTGTTCCCAATTCAACCGTCCTATGGCCGCAGTCACAATCTCGGCCCATATGGGACGGGCTCTACCCAAAGGCAAGAAATTGGCGTGTCAGTGATGTGTGGAGGGAGAAAAGAATGCTTGTAGTGTACCGGTACCGGGGCGGATTTCGGCAAGCGGACTGTCAAACTGGATCACGGCCAGGCCAGCCGTTGGAAAGCCGGACTCGAAGTCGGGATGCGATGGGGGCTGGCCGCGACCCGCGAGAGCAATGGCCAAATCCTCCATCATCGGATTGTGGCCGACGAGCATGACGGAACGGGCTGTTTCATGTTCGAGACCGGCCATGCGGATTGCCATGAGGTACGCGTCTGGACCTCCGGAGAACAGTTTTTCCGACTGTTCGAGAATGAATGGAGGTTCGAGGTTGACATATTCGAGCGTCTGTTGTGCCCTTATGGCAGTCGAGCAAATGACGATCTCCGGTTTCAGTCCGGACCGTTTCAGTTCCTGTCCCAGCATCTTGGCGGCTTCAATGCCGACGGCATCCAGAGTCCGGTCGAAGTCTTTCTGGCCGGGGGAGGGCCAAACGGCTTTCGCATGCCGGAGCAAATAGACCTGGCTCATCCGTTACCTCCCAGTGCCTTCAGTTTTAGGGTAAGGACCTGTTAATCTGGTCGAAATGGTATGAGGCTTTTCGTTCGGATACGAGGAGCAGAGGGACAAGAAATGTTTATCCATTTTCAAGCCTTTGCGACACGGTAGCCGGGCGAAAAGACCCTATCCTGCGGACGCCGAAACGGCGGCAAGCTCAAGTGTCGAACCGTTCGGCCGGGGGAAAGATCCCGCCCTTCACGCTTCTCCTCGCATCTTCTTGCCGTTTCTGGCGCCATTGTCGATCATATTAACAGGTCCTAACCCTAGATAAGGTGTCATGCTTCATGACAAGACACAAATAGTCGATAAATGTCTGCGGCAAATGTGACAATTATCAAATAATTGTGCAAAACCGGTTTGCGAAAATTCTGTGCGACGTGCTTTTTCACAGGGCAGAGCTCAACCGGGAGTAGAGCGTTAGAGTTACGAAATGCCGGAATTTGCCACGGTTTCCCCATCTTTCGGTGCAGAAAATCGTGAAACGTCACCCGTTTTGCCAATAATTTGAGCAAATTCGCAGGGTTTCTTTCTTTGATTTACATGTCTTTTTGTAGTTGTGCGGCCATGTGACACGACCTATATAGGCCTCCTCGCGTCTCATAGGTGCAGGGTGATTCAAAGATGAATAAACTTATCGATCTTGACTACAGGCCCACGGATGACGAGCCCTTCATGAGTGATCGGCAAAAATCCTATTTTCGTGAAAAACTCATCAACTGGAAGAACGACATCTTAAGAGAAGCGCGCGAAACGCTTGAAATTCTGCAGCAGGAAAACGCGAACCTGCCCGATATCGCAGATCGTGCATCCTCTGAAACCGACCGCGCCATCGAACTGCGCGCCCGCGACCGCCAGCGCAAGCTGATCTCCAAGATTGATGCTGCCTTGCAGCGTATCGACGATGGAACCTACGGATTCTGCGAAGAGACGGGGGATCCGATCAGCCTGAAGCGCCTCGATGCGCGTCCAATCGCAACTTTGTCAATCGAAGCGCAGGAACGTCACGAACGGCGCGAGAAAGTCTACCGCGACGACTGAGCGGACAAATTCAATCAGAGAAAAGGCCCAGTTTTCCGGGCCTTTTCTGTTTGTACGGGGTTGCAGGAAACTTGCTACCTCCTGAATTAGGGTCAGAACCTGTTAATCTGGTCGAAATGGTATGAGGCTTTTCGTTCGGATACGAGGAGCAGAGGGACAAGAAATGTTTATCCATTTTCGAGCCCTTGCGACAAAGTAGTCAGGCGAAAAGACCCTTCGGACGCCGAAACGGCCGCAAGCTCAAGTGTCGAACCGTTCGCCTGGGGGAAAGACCCCGCCTTCACGCCTCTTGGAGCATGGTCCCGAAAAGTTGTCAGACTTTTCGGACGAGACCATGCTTCAATGAATGAAGCTGCGCATGTATCTTTCGATCCGGCAAAGAGCCGGATCGGAACATGCGCTTGCATCTTCTTGCCGTTTCAGGCGCCATTTCGTCCTATTAATAGGACCTGACCCTAGCGCTTCTCGGGTTTTGACAAGTCACCCAGCAAGCGTTCCATCTCATCTTCGATGCTGTCGGCCTTTGCGGGCTTTTCGTCCTTGCCCGGCGCGATATGCAGT
>NZ_JBBNAN010000201.1:0-3003 GCF_037994405.1 Phyllobacterium sp. | reverse complement strand
TGGGGCGCAACTGGTGATCTATCCGGATGCCGGGCATGGCGGCGTGTTCCAGAACCACGCCGATTTCGTCCCCAAAGCCCTGTCCTTCCTCGAGGCCTGACGCCTCTATTTCGGACCAAGGCCAAGGTGACCAACTGAGCGGGATCACCTCCCTTATCGAATCCGGAGCGATCCGCCCGGTTGTCGATCGGGTCTTTCCCTTCGAAGCGACCAATGAGGCTCTGGCTTACGTCGAAACAGGACGTGCCAAGGGCAAGGTCGTCATCAAGGTCAGATAGCAATTTTCTTGTTTTTTTAGGAACGCACGACGGCCTCGCTCGATGTCCGCCCATTGCGCGCTGCCGACCAACAAGGGCTGTCTTCGAATGTCTGCTATTGGGCGAAGCAATTATGGATCAAGACGGCGGAGATGAAGGCGCACACCGGCCGAGGTTGGCGCCGTCGTTAGGCCGAGACAGTCAAGTGCAAGTGCGCCTCCGTTGTCTTTTCGACCTCGCGAAATGGGGCCGCGACGGCGCCTGCGAGTTCGCCAGGATGGCGCGCATTAAAGACCCCCTCAATCTGCCTGCATGCAATCCGCCACGCTGTAGCAATGGCTCGCCTGATAGGCGTTCCGCCCCCGGTTCATGCGTCAGGTTGAACGTCCGAATGGCGCGCACCACGCGGCGGCTCGTGAGGAATTTGCGGATTGGGACAGAGCCTTGCACATTGATGCCAAAAATGTCGCGACGCTTTGCTCGCGTCCACTCGGCTCGGCGTGGCTGAACGATCCGTAGTGAAATCCGAAAGATGCACGATGAATCTGGCGCGGATATCTTCGCCTTGGGCATAGATATGAAGGCCGATCCGTCAAACCACTTTCCTCGCGTTTGGATGACGTCAATAGTTGAAACTGCAAAGTCCGACCGGTTGGTCGTGATATGAGTGTATCCCCGAAACGCCTGCAACAGGTTGCCGAAAAAGGGCAGGAGGCTGCCGATGTGGAAAGGAGTACTGGCGGGGCATCGCTCCTACGCCGATACGATGTCTGACCTCCTGCGCAAGGAGCACGGCGATAGCCATCGCGCGGTCAAACAATTAATGCGGCTTACTGGAGCAAGCGAGCGTACGGTCAAGCATTGGCTGGCAGGTCATGTCTCTAAAAATGACCCTGATGGCGAAGAACTCAACCGGCGCCAACGATGGTTCATACAACGGTTGGAAGGGGAGGGCGGCGCTGTAAAGCAGTAGATATCGCGATGGCGTGGAAAGTGAGCGTGAAGACAGCCCGTCGGGACATCAAATCTCTACAAGCGGCGGACCTTGTTGAATATGTTGGGTCGCGGCGGAGAGGCCGCTATCGACGAATATGCGTGGGCTCAGATTGATCGGGAGTAGTGCGTTGACTCGGGCAGCGGATGTCTGCATCTATCCTTTGAGTTAGGTAATTCTCAGACTTTCGAATAGTGGCTCGATAAGCCAGCGCACTGTGGCTGAAAAGCCCGGCTCATAAGCTTAGCGGAACTCGCGCCATCGCGCTGAGGCATGCAACGGCAAACCGCACTTGGACAAGCTATTTTAATCCGATCACCATCGAATCCGGACCCACAAGTGGTTTCAACCACGTTTTTGAGAATCCGGCTTCACGCATCCAGGCCTGACAGTCTTCTCCCGTATAGTCGAACCCGCCGGGCGTCTCGATCAGCATATTCAAGCTCATCAATAGACCGAAAGCGTTTTTGCGGCGATCATCATCGATGACGGCATCATAAACAACGACTGCGCCGCCTTTCGGAAGAGCATCAAATACCTTGCTTAGAAGCATCTTTTTCTGGGTAAGGTCCCAATCGTGGAGGATGTGACCCATGACGATGACGTCAACTTTCGGCAGGGGATCCTCGAAGAAATTTCCACCATGAAACCGCACTCGGTCCTTCACTCCGCGACGTGTAATAAATTCCTCGAAGACTGATTGAACCGCGGGGAGGTCGAAACCGATACCGGTCAGGTGGGAATGGGCGCTGGCAAGAGTGGCAGGAACCATGCCCTGAGCTGAACCAAGATCCATGAAGGTCTTGTAATCTTGCCATGGGAAATTGGCGGCGATAGCGTTGGCTGCCCCCGCGCTTATTCCACTCATCGCGCTTAGAAATCCCCGCAATCGTTCCGGATCGGCATAAATTGCCGCAAAGAAGTTTTCTCCTCCACCCTTGCCCTCGTTCTGCAATTCGCCCGTGCGCAGGGCATCCGTGAGCGATCCCCAGAAGCCATAGAGCCGGGCATTTGCCATCTCCAGGATACCGCCGATATAGGATGGCTTGGCTCGGTCGAGAAAGAGGTCCGTATCGACAGTGTTGCTGTAGACGCCGTTCTCGCGCTCCAGCAACTTGAGCGCCACCAGCGCATCGAGAAAGTCTCGGGCTGATCGCCGATGCAGCGCAAGCTTCCTTTGAAGCGTCGGCAGGTCGGCCGGCGCATTTGCCAATGTACTAAACACCCCTAGTTCGACAGCACTCAAGAGCGTTTTGGATGCCCAAAAACCCATCCCAACTTGCATGATATGTTCTGGTGTTGCTGTGCTCACGACTTGATCCTCCAATTGGCTTGTTACCTTGGCAGGCGGGGTCTCGCTGCGGCGGTATTTCAACAGCGGTAAAAATTACCGTCATAGTTTGGGCTCGGCAAGGCTAAGCTGAGCGAAGGGTTCACTCGGTAAGCGCGCCCTGTTACGAAAGACCGCCTGCGAAGGATTGATTTAGGGGGTCCGCTTTCAGTGTATTTGCTGAGGGCATAATGTCCTCTCTCGGGGCGCGAAGCGGTGATCGTCGTTTGGCCACTTTCATTCCTGTTTTTGCCAAATCGTATAACTATTGGAAATAAGAGGGAATATTTAGCTAGTCTGCAGTCCACTCTCTTTTCAAGGCGTACTATTGAATAGGTCGCCACAATAGGCTTTTAATCGGGATTGTAGACATTCAGGCTACAATCGAAAACGCTCCAGATTCGCCTATTATCGGCATTTTC
>NZ_JBBNAN010000200.1:0-11873 GCF_037994405.1 Phyllobacterium sp. | reverse complement strand
CATGGCCAACTTGGTGGCGCGGGGTGGAGCAGCCCGGTAGCTCGTCAGGCTCATAACCTGAAGGTCACAGGTTCAAATCCTGTCCCCGCAACCAAACTTCCCCCTTTCCAAAACCAGCCTCTCATTCACCAATCCACACAACAAAAACCCCGCCATAAGCGGGGTTGTTTGAGACTATTGCGAGGGCCGTATCACGCGGTGATATCAACCACACCGCAGTCCCCTGGTTCTGTTCCAAAAACCAGACGATGGCCTGTCGTATCCCAATTCATCGACGAAATGGCGCCTTTGCCGGGACGACGGAGCAGCACTTCCTTCTGATCACCGAAACGGCCGACAAGGATCATGCCATCTGAATAACCAATGGCCACGATCTCTTCGACCGGATGGCAAGCGACGGATGTCACCAAGCTATCGCCGCGTGTGCCGAGTTCCAGCGGAGCCTTGCCCATCGGTCCGTCTTTTCCGGAAAATGGCCAGATAATCGCGGCCGGTGCGCCGGACGTCGCGAGCCACTTGCTCTTTCCGCTCCAGGACCAGCTCTTCACCTTGTTCGGATAGCCGGTCATGCGCATGTGGCGATTGTCCTCAAGTCGCCAGCCATGCAATGCGTTTTCCTGCATGGAAGTGACGAGGAAGCGATTATCCGGTGAAAATACCACCGAGACGTGCGCGCCTTTCCACTCGAGTTCCGTCGGCGCGCTGTTGGTCGCCGGCCAGTGCAGGGTCACGCCATTGTATCGGGCAACTGCAAGCCGCAATCCTTTGGGTGCAAAGGCGATACCCTCGACGCTGCGCTCATGCGGAAACTCTCGCAGTGATCCATCAGGCGAACGCACCCAGGCGGACCGCCCGGACGCAAAGGCAATCGCGCCATTGGGGGCAGCAGCCAGGGCAGTCATCCATTTGCGCGGCAGGATGTTGAGCTCCTGCGCTTCTCCATTCAATCCGGTCGCACAAATTCGGCCATCTTCTCCGCCTGTAAGGAGAGATTTACCATCGAAGGACGGAACAGCACAAAGCAGGCCATCATGGG
This sequence comes from Phyllobacterium sp., assembly GCF_037994405.1. Taxonomy (GTDB): domain Bacteria; phylum Pseudomonadota; class Alphaproteobacteria; order Rhizobiales; family Rhizobiaceae; genus Phyllobacterium. The sequence goes on along the minus strand of NZ_JBBNAN010000200.1, from coordinate 10,837 downwards.
CCGGCGTTGTCTTGTGGCCGTTATCGAGGCGATGAATGGTGCCATCCGCCAATGCGAAGAAAGGAATATCCCGGATAAAGCGCGCATCAATGCAATGGCCGGCAAGATCAAGCGGGGCAATCGTGGGCATCAGGCAAGGCAGCTTTCGAGATCAGATTTCAGTGCAGCGTGATCCAGTTCACGGCCAATGAACACAAGTCGGCTCTCGTGCTTTTCACCGTCTTTCCAGGCGCGTTGATGGTCACCCTCGATGATCATATGAACGCCTTGGATAACATAGCGCTCGTGGTCGTTCTTGAAAGCAAGAATGCCTTTCAGGCGCAGGATATTCGGGCCCTGTTCCTGCGTGATCTTCTGGATCCAGGGAAAGAACTTGTCCGGGTTGAGCTCACCTGTCCGCAGCGAAACAGACTGTACCGTTACGTCATGGATTGGCGAGGCGTGATCATGATGATGGTGTTCATGCCCATGGTGGTGGTGACCATGATGGCCATGATCGTGGTCGTGATCGCAATCCGGGCCGCAGGAATGATCCGGATCATCGTGATCAAGGAAATGCGGATCGCTTTCCAGCGCACGCTTGAGGTCGAAGGCGCCGCGATCGAGAACGCGCGACAGGTCGATGCCGGCGCGCTCGGTGCGGTGAATGACGGCGTGCGGATTGATGGCGCGCACGGTCGCTTCGACGGCCGCCAATTCCTCAGGCGAGACGAGGTCGGTCTTGTTCAACAGAACAACATCGGCAAACGCGATCTGGTCCTCGGCTTCGCGGCTATCCTTAAGGCGCAGCGGCAAATGCTTGGCATCAACCAGCGCAACGACGGCGTCCAATGCCGTCTTGTTACGGACGTCATCATCCATGAAGAAGGTCTGTGCTACCGGAACGGGATCGGCAAGACCGGTGGTCTCGACGATGATGGCATCGAAACGGCCGGGGCGGCGCATCAGGCCTTCCACAACGCGGATCAAATCGCCGCGCACGGTGCAGCAAATGCAGCCATTGTTCATCTCATAGATTTCTTCATCGGACTCGACGATCAGGTCGTTGTCGATGCCGATTTCGCCGAACTCATTGACAATGACGGCATAGCGCTTGCCATGATCCTCGCTGAGGATACGGTTCAGCAGGGTGGTTTTTCCGGAACCGAGATAGCCAGTTAACACCGTCACAGGGATCTGGGGTGTTCGTGCAGTCTCTGCCGCGGCAGGAGAAGTCGTCGGAGCTTCACTCATCGTGCGCCTCTTGGAATGGATTGACCCACGATATAGGTGATAAGATTACGTATTGCCACACCTTTGGTGTTCAAATGCGTGAACGGCTGCTTCAATCTGATTGAGGATTTACTTGAAGACGGAGCTATCGAACCCGTCGACATCCTCAAGAAGTTCGATAATGCCCGTCAAACTGTGTGCAATGATCTTTTCACCGGCCTTTGCGGTGGCGCGAGATGCGTTGCCGGCGACACCCTCTTCATTGAGGTCGGTCATTTTCCAGCCGAAGGCATGCGGGCCATAGGCGCGCAGGTGCTTATAGGCTTCTGCGTAGTGACGCTGATTGGAATTGAAGTTTCCGGCTTTGCCCATATCGACGAGTTCGGGATGCAGTGCCAGCATAACGGATGTTTCGATAAACCCACCATGAATATCCAAAGCCTTCTCTTCCGGTGAAATCAAACCATCCGGCAAACCAAATCGCGTCCAGCTTGTAGTCACGGCAAGCATATTGAAACGAACGCGCAATTCAGTTGCAACGATTGTCATCAAAGGCGCATTACCGCCATGGGCATTCAGGATAACAAGTTTCGCCAATCCGCGCTGTGCCAGACCTTCGCCAATGCCGATCCAGCGCTGAACTGCCTCATCGAAGGCAAGTGTTTTTGTGCCCGCAACATCCATGTGCTCAACAGAGTAACCAACAGGCTCAACGGGCAAGAATTCTATGGAAAGGCCGTCTGGAAGTGCTGCCGCTACCTTGAGCCGTTCGACCAGTCCTGCAACAATCAGTGTATCGGTCTCGAAGGGTAGATGCGGCCCGTGCTGCTCATGCGCTCCAAGCGGCAGAAGGGCAATCGTTCTGGTTGATGCTTTTGGCATGGACGGCTCATCTGTCTTGGTCAATTGCGCTATAATAGCTGCGCGGGTGCAGCGGCGATACGTGCATCAAGTTACTTTTTAGAGGCATATTCCTGCTTCGGCAGCAATTCGTCGGCAAATTTCATCAGAATGTCATATAAGCATTGTAACGCGGATTTATCGGGCAGAAAGGGCGTGCGGTCAGGCACCAGTCAAGCCTTTGGCCGAGCAGTCTGTGAGCGCCATGAAAACGATTCTGCGTACATAACGTTTGTCTGTTAATTTCTATCCACCAAACAGAGCTAGCCGTCTTATCATCACCCGGACAACGCTTCAAAGCGAGCAGGAGTTTGAATGGTCAAGGATCGTAAGCCCCTAATTCTTCATCGTCTACAGTCAACCGCGCGTCTCACGAGAACTGCGCTGGCGATGCGATTGCTGGGCCATGGCTTCTATGCAGGGCAGGACGCCGTGATGCTGCAATTGGCGCATGAGGACGGTCTTTCCCCGAGCATTCTTGCCAAACGTCTTGGTGTTCGTCCTCCGACGATTACGAAGACCATCTCGCGTTTGCAAACACAGGGGTTCGTCAAAAAGGAAGGGTCGGTAACCGACCAGCGCCAGGCACATATATTCTTGACCGATACGGGCAACGAAGCCATCAAGGCCATCGAAAAATCCATTCGGAAAACCGAAAAGGATGCGATGAAGGGCTTCGACAAGAAGGAGCGCAAGGCATTTGTAAAGATGCTGTCACGCCTCGAGATCAATCTTTCCGCTGCGGAGCAATTGCGCCAGACGAGTCCGGAAGAAGACCACGATGACGACGACGGTGATGACGAGTAATCACACGTAAAAAGATTTATGCAATTTGCGGTTACAAAACATCTGCGCTTGATATCATGCGGACGAATCCCGTCTGCCTGATTGGTTATCTTTTTGTCTTCGAATCCCTCTCCCTCCCAGGAAGCTGCGCCCTTGCCGGCGATCCTCTATCTGTTCGCGAGCGGATTTCTGTTTTCCTGTCTCGACTCCAGTGCGAAATATCTCGTCCTGTCAGGGATTCCGACCGCCTTTATTTCCTGGATGCGGTTCGTCGAACATACGCTCCTGGTGCTGATTTTCTTCCGGCCATGGTCTAATCCCAGCATCTTCAAAGTCCGCAGTATCCCCCTGCAATTCATTCGCGGACTTTGCCTGTTTGGTTCGACTTTTTTCAATTTCTACGCATTGCAGACGATGCAACTGGCCGAGACGATCACGATCACTTTCGCCGCGCCCATGGTGATCGCAGCACTCGCAGGTCCTCTCCTTGGTGAGTGGGCCGGATGGCGACGCTGGGCCGCCATTGTCGTCGCATTTATAGGAGTACTGATTATCGCCCGTCCCGGATTTGGTACGCTCAATCCGGGCTTACCCTATTCGATCACCGCCATGCTCAGTTACTCGTTCTACGTGCTTCTGACGCGCCGGATGGCGGCTACCGAATCACCTGAGAGCCTGATCTTTTATTCGGCGCTGGCTCCAGCCATCCTGATGTCGCCAGCCATGATGCAGGCGGTCATTCCGGAAACGCCGCTTCAAATATCGCTATTGCTCGTGCTGGGATTTTTTGGCGGTCTTGGTCATTATCTGATCATTCTCGCATACCGAAGGGCGACAACTGCGGCACTGGCGCCATATCCGTTCCTGCAGATAATCTGGATGCTTGCCTTCGGGTACTTCATCTTTCACCAGTTCCCTGATGTATACACGCTTTGCGGTGCGGCCATCGTTATTGGCAGCGGGCTTTACGTCGTGCATCGAGAACGCCAGCTGCGAGCGAGGCGCTGAGATTTCAAGCGCGTCATTGGCACGATGCTCCAGCTCATGACGTTTGACAGAAGCTTGCAACGAAAGAACTTTGATTTATTCGGCGGCAGTGGCATAACGCCGGGTAAAGATTACGTAGTTTGTTGAACGATATTGCGGGAGGCGGTTTTTGGCGCAAAAGATCAAACTATCGACAATTGCCGACGCGCTGAAAGTGTCCACAGCAACGGTGTCCCTGGCACTGCGTGACAGTCCTCTGGTGGCAGACCAGACGCGTGAGAAGATCAAGGAGCATGCCCGGGCCATCGGTTATATCTATAACCGGCGTGCCGCGAGCCTGCGCACCTCGCGATCGGGCATTGTCGGTGTCGTCGTCCACGACATTATGAACCCGTTCTTTGCCGAGATTTTGCGTGCAATCGAGGGTGAGCTTGATCGTTCTGGCCAGACATTTATCCTTTCCAACCATTATGATCAACTGGACAAACAGCGGACATTCATCGACACCGTGCTGCAGCTGGGTGGCGATGGTGTGATTATGTCGCCGGCCATCGGCACGCCCGCCGAAGACATCCGCATGGCCGAAGACAATGGTTTGCCGGTCGTCCTCATTGCTCGCAGCGTCAAGGATGCAAATGTGCCGGTTTTCCGGGGAGACGACGCCTATGGTATCGGCCTTGCCACCAATCATCTGATCTCGTTGGGCCATACCCGCATTGCCATGGTAGGTGGTACGGATCAAACCTCCACCGGTCGCGACCGTTACGAGGGCTACCTTCAGGCGATGCAGAAGGCGGGTCTTGAAGTGAAGCCGGAGTGGCGCATTCCCGGTCCCCGAACCAAGCAGGCCGGATTTGACGCCGCACCACAGTTTCTCGCCTTGAAGGACCATCCCACCGCTGCGGTCTGCTGGAATGACCTTGCGGCAATAGGGATGATGAATGGTATTGCACGCGCCGGTTTGGTTGCCGGCGTCGATATTTCCGTTACCGGTTATGATGACCTCGAAGAGGCAGCGATTGCGACCCCCGCTCTGACAACCGTGTGGAATGGCCAGCGGGAAGTCGGCCAGCGCGCCGCACGGGCTCTACTCGATCAGTTGAACGGTGCCGATACCCATGCTCGACAAGAACTAATCAAGCCGGAATTGCGAATTCGCCAATCGACCTCAAAACCTAAGGAGCGCTGAGTGTCCAGGACGCTCATTCGTGATTGAGGCCGCGTGTTTCATCCTTCATTAACGCTGCGCCAATACGCTCTGTGGATGTAAATCGCGTGGAGTGCATCATGAAATCGGCTAACACGGCCTGGTTTGGCCTCGTGAGTGCAGCTGCAATTGTTGCCATGTTTCTGGACTTTGCAACTTTCACGTCGAGTGAGGAGGTTGCCGACATCGATGCCGGGACGACTGCCTCGATTTCGACCAAAGACGATAGTCTCGACGTGCCCACCTTTGTCATCAGCGGCCCGGGTGGTTCAGCAAAGTGCCGCGCGTTCCCTGCCGAAAGCGGCATGCCGGGGCATGACGCACTCACGGTCGAGAGCGACTGTGCAGGCCTCTATCCCCCATTGGCAAACGCCAAGACGTGGCACAACAACGAGGATGGAACCATCGATCTTGCCGATAATTCAGGCCGCACGATCGTGGAATTCAGTCCCGGTGACGGGCTTGCCTATATCAGCGTCGAGCCGCGTTCGGTGATTCTCTCGATGTCCACGGAAGGCGTCAGCGCGTTCTAGTTATTCCGCCGCCTGCAACCGCTCGCGGCTCGCCTTGTGAGCACGCGCGGCGTCGCCGAATGCGGCAAAGATCTTGCGCGACGGACTGTCATTCTTCACCCAGTATTCCGGATGCCATTGGACGCCAACGGCAAAACTGCGGGCGTTCTTCACCGAAACTGCTTCGATCGTGCCGTCCTCCGCCACGGCTTCGATTTCCAGCAGCGGGGCTGGCATATCGATCGCTTGCCGGTGAACGGAATTGACCTGAATGGAATCGCTTTGCATGACCTGGGCAAGGCAGGAGCCTGGCTTGATCTTGACAGGATGTCGGAGAGCAAACCGTTCGGCCTGCTGGTCCGACTGAGGAGCGCGATGGTCCATGCGTCCATCGAGTTCCTGAATCTCCGTCGCCAGTGTCCCGCCCAGTGCAACGTTCAGCTCCTGGATGCCGCGGCAGATCGCCAGCAGCGGCACGCCGCGCTCAATGGCGCGACGGATGAGCGGCAGCGACGTCGCATCCCGTGCTGGATCGAAGGGCTCGTGCGCTTCGCTCGGCGCAACGCCATAGAACGAGGGATGCACATTGGACTTGGAGCCGGTGATCAAAACGCCATCGACACCGTCGAGAATGGCGTCGATATCCAGTCCATCGCCAAATGATGGAACGATCAAGGGGATAACGCCGGCAGCGTCGTAAGCGGCCATCAGATACTGGTCGGGCGCGGCGTGCCATGTGTAGTTTTCGAATGTGCGTACGTCAGATGTTATGGCGACGAGGGGTTGCCGCATTGCGTTACTCCAGACTGGGATTCTTCCCTAAATGTAGTGCATCTCGCCGGCGTTTCCAATGGCGGTTCGAGTGCCGTGATATTGGATGGGATTGCCCGTCGGATCGATGAATTCCAAGCAATTTTAAACGACTGTTGTCCTGCCTTATTTGCCGTTCCATGCGCTGGACTTGAATAGATGAGTGTGTATGGTGATCGCCGAGATCGGGAGAGCAGGACAGTATTGTCTGGTGATCTAGGCCGAGGCGTTTGGGTTCAATGTTTTTGGAGGAGAGTTTATGGATCGTCGTTCGTTCATCACGAAGGCAGGATTTGCCGGTGTGGGGGCTGCTGCAGCAACCACTTTGGCAGCGCCAGCCATCGCGCAAACAATGCCGAAGATCACATGGCGTTGCGCATCGTCATTTCCGAAGTCGCTCGATACGATTTATGGCGGCGCCGAAGTTCTATCGAAACACCTGAAGGAAGCGACGGACGGCAATTTCACCATTCAGCCATTTGCGGCAGGCGAAATCGTTCCTGGTCTCCAGGCCGCGGATGCGACGGCGGCTGGTACGGTCGAACTCTGCCATACCGTCACATATTATTACTGGGGCAAGGACCCCACGTGGGCTTTGGGCGCTGCCGTTCCCTTCGCGTTGAATGCGCGCGGCATGAACGCCTGGCAGTACCATAAGGGCGGTATCGATCTCCTCAACGAATTCTTCAACAAGCAGGGTTTGCAGTCCTTTCCTGGCGGCAATACCGGCGTGCAGATGGGTGGCTGGTTCCGCAAGGAAATCAAGACCGTCGAGGACCTCAAGGGCGTGAAGATGCGTGTCGGAGGGTTTGCCGGCAAGGTTCTGGAGAAGCTTGGCGTCGTCCCCCAGCAGATCGCTGGCGGTGACATCTATCCGTCGCTCGAAAAGGGCACGATCGACGCGGCGGAGTGGGTCGGACCTTATGACGACGAGAAACTCGGCTTCCAGAAGGTTGCGCCGTTCTACTACTATCCGGGCTGGTGGGAAGGTGGTCCGACGGTCAGCTTCATGGTCAACAAGGAGAAGTGGGACTCGCTGCCGCCGGCGTATCAGTCGTTGTTCCGTACCGCTGCACAGGCAACCGACGCGGATATGTTGCAGAAATATGATTCCTTGAATCCGGCGGCGATCAAGCGCCTGGTTGCGGGCGGTGCTCAACTGCGGCCGTTCAGCCCTGAAATCATGAATGCCTGCTTCGAAGCTGCAAATGGCGTCTATGCGGAAATGGAAGCCAACAACCCGGCATTCAAGAAGATCTGGGAATCAATCAAGGCGTTCCGCAACGAGCATTTCCTCTATGCACAGGTTGCCGAATACTCGTTCGACACTTTCATGATGATCCAGCAGCGGAACGGAAAACTGTAGGGTCTTCGCCGCAGGGCACAAAAAAACCCCGGTTCCGCAAGGGCCGGGGTTTTATGTTGCCGCTTCGACTTACATTTTCGGCGGCTGGCTCAAGTCGGGCGCCGGCGGTTGTGCCGGAGCAGGCGGATTGGGCTGCTGCCCGCCCATTGATGGCGGCGCGCTCAAATCGTTGCTTGGTCCACCAAGGCCTCCGCCCAATCCACCGCCGAGACCGTTGTCCTGACCAAAGCCGGGAATTTCGATCTTCATGGTTGCGGGATCCACGGCCGGGCCACTGCCCTTGTAGTGCATGACCATCTGCGGGAATGCGATCGTCAATGCCACCATGAGTATCTGGATGCCGACGAATGGCACGGCGCCCCAATAGATCTGGCCCGTTGTTATAGGCTGGATCTTCTTGCCGGATATCTTGTCGAAATAAGGCACCTTGGCCGCAACGGAACGCAGATAGAACAATGCGAATCCGAATGGCGGATGCATGAAGCTCGTCTGCATGTTGATGCCAAGAAGGACGCCGAACCAGATCAGATCGATTCCAAGCTTGTCTGCAGCCGGGGCGAGCAGCGGCACGATGATGAACGCTAGTTCGAAGAAGTCGAGGAAGAACGCGAGGAAGAACACCAGAAGGTTAACGACGATCAGGAATCCGACTTCACCACCCGGAAGTGATACGAGGAGATGTTCAACCCAGACGTGGCCGTTTACGCCGTAAAACGTCAGTGAGAAGACGCGGGCGCCCAGCAGGATGAACATTACAAAGGATGATAGGCGCGTCGTGGATGCCAGGGCCTGACTGATGACACCGAAACTGAGACGCCCTTTTGATGCGGCCATGATCAATGCCCCAACCGCGCCCATGGCGCCACCTTCGGTCGGCGTTGCGATGCCGAGGAAGATAGTGCCGAGGACGAGGAAGATCAGGGCAAGGGGCGGTATGAGAACGATGATCACCTGTTGGGCGAGACGAGACATCAACTTCAGGCCCAAAGACCGGTCGGCAATAGCAAACGCGTAGATGACGATGATACCGATGGTTGCGCCCCAGATATCCGCGTCTGGACCGGCCGATTCGGCGAGTAGCAGATGAGCGCCATAAGCGATCGCGCCGCAGATCAACAACGCGACGATCAACGAGGTAACGCCTGACCCCAGAGTACGGGCCTCAACCGGAAGTGCAGGCATCGAGTCCCGTTTCCAAAACGTCATGATCAAAATGTAGACCATGTAGAGCCCGGTGAGCACGAGCCCAGGAATGATTGCTCCGTGATACATATCGCCCACAGAACGGCCCAGCTGATCGGCGAGAACGATCAACACCAATGAAGGAGGAATAATCTGCGCCAGGGTTCCGGAAGCAGCAATAACGCCTGAAGCGACCCGCCGGTCATAGCCGTAGCGCATCATAATCGGCAGTGAAATCAACCCCATGGCGATAACCGATGCAGCGACCACGCCGGTTGTTGCCGCAAGCAGCGCGCCAACGAAAATGACGGCATAGGCCAGACCACCCCGGATGGGCCCGAATAGCTGGCCGATCGTATCAAGCAGGTCTTCGGCCATACCCGATCGCTCAAGGATGATGCCCATAAAAGTGAAGAAGGGAATGGCAAGCAATGTTTCATTGGCCATTTGGCCCCAGAAACGTTCCGGGAGGGCGTAGAGCAGCGGCCAGGACAGGGTGATGCTACCATTGGAATAGGGGGCCAATTCAACGCCGACAAAAAAGAACAGCAGGCCATTGGCTGCCAGTGCAAAAGCCACCGGATAGCCGATCAACATGAAAATGATCAGCGAAGCGAACATGATAGGCGCCATATTCTGCGCGATGAACTCAATCATTGCGCGCCTCCGCCATGGCTACTTCCTGATCCGCGAGTTCTTCGAGCGACATGGGTGGATTGGGATCGGGCATATCCCCGCGTATCACCGCGATCTTCTTGATGATCTCGGAAACGCCCTGAATGCCGAGAAGGAGAAAGCCGATGAGCAGAATGAGCTTGGCGGGCCACAGGATGAGACCGCCGGCGCTCGAGGATACTTCGCCACTGTTGTAGGAAAGCCTGACATAGGGAATGAAATAGAAGATCATCAGAATGACGAAGGGCATCAGAAAGAAAATGTGCCCCAAGAGATCAATCCAATGTTGCACGCGGCGGGAGAATGCCCCGTAGACGATGTCGATGCGAATGTGTTCGTTCTGCTGCAAGGTATAGGCGGCAGCGAGCATGAAAGCCCCGCCGAAAAGATACCATTGCAGCTCCAGCCAGGAGTTCGACGACATATTGAAGGCCTTGCGGATGATCGCGTTTCCGGCGCTGACGACAACCGCCAGGAAGATCAACCAGGCGACATAACGGCCGATGAATTCGTTGATACGATCGATCGTTCTCGACAGAGCAAGCAGAGCCGACATTAAATACCTCCCCATAGGTTCTGACAGCCTGAGTGTTGTGGGCTCCCGCTTTTGACCCCGCGGCGTCAGCCTCTTCAGCCTTGCCTCATAAGAACATGTTCCTGCACAGGTACCAGCCCTGTCGCAAACCATCAACAGGATTGATACCCTGCATAATTGCCCATTCACCGCTTGTGCCGAGTCGATCCGGCGAAACGCCGGATCGGAACATGCGCTGCATCTTCTTGCCGCTTCTGGCGCCATTTCGATCATATCAATAGGTCCAGACCCTAGCCCCGCAACAGAGCATGGGTGGTTGTCACGGCTGCGTGAGCAGTCTAACAGTGACGAAACAATCAGGCATGATACTGGTCGGTATTCGATTCAATGACAGGTGACTCTTCTCTTTCCGTTACAGGGAAAACCATCGCGGTAACCGGTGGTTCATCCGGGCTGGGCCTGCGAATGGTCCAGGTCCTTGCGGCAAACGGCGCCAATGTCGTCTCGATCTCCCTGACAGCTGCATCCGAAAACGAGGGTCAATCAAACATCATGAATATCATTGCCGACGTTACAGTGCCGGCCGATATCGAACGGGCTTTCGATGAGGCCGAGCGCCGTCTTGGAACGGTAACGGTGGTATTCAACAATGCCGGCGTGGCGAC
>NZ_JBBNAN010000199.1:0-2889 GCF_037994405.1 Phyllobacterium sp. | reverse complement strand
AACGGGTTGACTATCTCGACCACCACCAGGAGCAAAAGCCATGATAAAGAACCCCGCGCACCCGGAAACCGGATTGAAAAAAGCGGTATTTGATTGGCTAGGGCTGAGTGTCAGTGAAGCCGCTATACGGTTGGACATGTTGCCGCCTGCGCTGTCGCGTGTCCTCAATGGAAGAGCCGGCATCAGTCCGAAGCTTGCCACTCGATTGGAGGCTGCTGGCGTCAGTCAGGCAAGGTTTTGGTTGAATATGCAGATCAATTATGACCTGGCATTGGCGCGGTCCCATCAACGACCGAATATCCAGGTCATTCAGGATCGGCAAGCCGCCTGATGCAACCCAGCAAAAAAGCGTTTCGACGGCATCGTCAAAGGCTGAGAGATCTTCTGGCCCAAAGGTTCTTTGACACGCGATACGGCCGCGAGTTGCTGATCAGCGGGATTGGTGCGCGCGTCCTGACCATGACGGTCGATTGCGGCGACCATATCTTAAGTTTTTCACCCGCCGACTATATCGGCAAGAAAATCTACCGTAAGGGCAATTTTGAGCGGGATCATGTTGACCGGCTGCTTGCAATCCTCAAGGAAAAACGCCTGCTTGTGGAAAACAGCACGCTGCTGGAGCTCGGGGGCAATATTGGCACGCAGACCATCTATTTTGCTCTAACCAAGGCCTTTTCCCGCATCGTCAGCGTCGAACCCGACCCTCGCAATTTTGGATTGTTGCGCACCAATATCAACCAGAACAAGCTTGACGACAGGGTTACTCTGGTCAATTGCGCTGCCGGCGAGAGCGAAGGCGAGATCGAGTTCTTCCAGCACCGGGACAATCACGGCAAGAGCAGCGCGCTTCGGCAAAATGTGGCCGATTGCAAGATAGTAGTTCCAGTCAAGCCGGTCCGCACAATCCTCGCGCAGGCGGGGATTGCATTGGATGAGGTCGGCTTGATCTGGATGGATATTGAAGGCTATGAGCCCCTCGCCTGCCGGTCGATGGAACTACTGCTCGCACGTAAAGTACCGCTCTATATGGAATTTTCCACCTGCTTCTACGGCGTGGAGCAGTCAGCCGCCTTCGTTCAATATCTAGCAAAATATTACGAAGACGGCCTGATCTTCCGTGAGGACGATATCGCTTCGGTGAGGGTCCGGGATATTCCACTCGACGAAAAGCAGTTCGATCTTCTGCTATACGACTCGTCGATATAAGAAGTACCGGCCTTCGTCGACAGCAGGGGGCAGTGGAAGGGGTTCGAGTTGCGGATGCTTCAGTTCGAGGCCGCTGGCAACCATGCCCTCGGGCGCCAAAAGTGCCGCTGCCAATTGCGGCAACCACGTCAGAGTGATGGCGTCCTTGTCATCGTAGCCGGTACCGATATCGACATGAACCAGCGCAGCATTGATGCCTATGAAGTTCTGCGCGGTTTCTCGGATATCGCCAACGACCATATTCTCAGGATCAGGCGTCGAGGTCTTGTGTGCTCCCACGGCCCGGTCGAAGACAATGATCCTGCGTCCGGGAAAGCGTTCGCGCAAATGATCGAAGGTCCGGCCGTTGCCGAGACCAAGCTCAAGCACCGGCCCTTCCATTTTCTTCACGGTGTCACAAATGTGATTGAGAATATCACGTTGCGCCCTCATGCGATGGATGAAACTGTCAAGCCGGCTCATCAGACTTTGGTATCCTGGATTTCACTGCAGACAATCGGGCTTAACATGATTTCCGCTACGGGGTCGATGGCCGGCGTGTCGCAGCAAGGATCAAACGTTCGGGAAGCATTTGCATACAGATACAACAGCTTTCAGCGATTCCTGCACGAGAATCATCAATTCTCGTACCAAAAACACCGAATCTTGCACAGGATACGCCACTCCCACGCGCGTCTTGGTTGTCCACAATTGTGTTTCCCAGGCTCCCCGCTCAATGCCTAATTATTCTGATTTAATAACTTGACTCTTTTTATCATATTAACATATAGCTGACGCCGAAGCATTTCAGTCCAACCTTACACGCACTTTTTAAGTAAAAATGCGCGAAACCAGCGTTTTGCTTCACCGTTGTAATCTTACAGCAGAAGAATTCCGAAAATGGCCAAAGAAATCGCTTTCCGTAACGGCAGTGCTCTTCTAGACACCATGATTCAATATAGACCAAAACTCATAAAAATTGCCGACGGCGTTCTGAAATCCCAAGCACAATCCGAAGATATATTCCATGATGCTGTTATCAAGGCATGTACAATGCGCTCTGACTGCATTCATTGCCCAGTCGGATATGCCTGTCGCATGGTCTATAATCTCGCGCTCGATGAAGCCCGCAAACGGTCTCGTGAAAAGCTCAATATGATGCCAATTGACGGGTTGGACTTTATCCCCGCCTCGAGTGCTAGCGCGCTCGAGTGCCTGGTCACCACAGAAACCTTGCGCGATGTGCTTAACTCGTTGAAGAACTTGCCAAAACGCACCCATGACGCGTTTCTACGCCACCGTATCGAGGGCGTCCCACAAAAGGACATTGCTGAAGAATTGGGGGTATCTAGGACCCTGGTCAATTTCATGATCAAGGATGCACACCGCGCCTGCGAGCAGTCCCTTAATGCCGCATAGACGGACGTCTAGTGTGCACAAGTAGCACGGCAAACAGCGGCCCCCCGAGCAACGTCGCGACAAGGCCTGTCGGCAACTGCCACGGGAAATTTATTGTCCGCCCGATGAAGTCAGCGGCCGCCATCAGCAAGCCTCCACAAAGTGCCGAGCCCCACAAATGAGTGAGGCCACGCGTCAGTCCAAGACGTTGCGCCAGATGCGGCGCCATCATCCCGACAAAACTCAGCGGCCCGACGATAAGCGTAGCGGCGGCCGTCAGCAATGCGGCGAAACCAAGGATCAGGA
>NZ_JBBNAN010000198.1:0-9531 GCF_037994405.1 Phyllobacterium sp. | reverse complement strand
AGTGCCGCTGCCAACCCGGCAAGCCTGCGGCCACTGTTCTCGACCGGCGTCAGGGACAAGCCCGCGCTCGGTATTGTGGAAAGGGGCAGGGCGCCAGAACCGATCTGGCTTTCGCAGGCAATAACGGAAACTTTGAAGACGCCATTCAGCGCACGTTCTACAACCGGGGCCAATCGTTGCGCCTGGGTTTCGATGTCGCCTTGTGAACGGGTAAGGAACCGCATGGTGGGCAGGCGCTCGCTCAGGCGATCCGGATTGCGATAGAGCCGCAATGTTGCTTCCAACGCCGCAAGTCTGATCTTGTCGACACGCAGAGCGCGTTTCATCGGATTCTTGTTAATCGTCTCGATGAGCGCCTTGCGTCCCACGATAAATCCGGTTTGCGGCCCGCCGAGCAGCTTGTCGCCGGAGAAGGTTATGATATCTGCCCCCTCGCTGAGGGCTTCGCGGACAGTCGGTTCGTGGGCAAGTCCATAGCCGGCGAGGTCCGTCAAGGTCCCAGAGCCGAGATCGTTGACGAGGGGCACACCACTTTTGCCGGCGATGCTGGCAAGTTCACGTGCGCCCACTTGCTTGGTGAACCCCTCGATGCGGTAGTTAGAGGTATGGACTTTCAGTATAAGGCCCGCATCTGGACCAATGGCATTGCTGTAATCCCTCGCGTGGGTCCGATTTGTGGTGCCGACCTCGATGAGGTGGACACCGGCACGCGCCATGATGTCGGGCATGCGGAACGCTCCGCCGATTTCAATCAGCTCACCGCGTGAGACAATGGCTTCCTTGCCCAGCGCGAGACTGTTCAGCACCAGAAGGACTGCCGCGGCATTGTTATTGACAATGGTCGCATCTTCCGCCCCGGTAAGTTCGCAAATGAGGGCGCGCACATGGTCATCGCGTTCGCCGCGCTTGCCACTTTCAAGATCGAATTCGAGAGAGACAGGCTCATGCATGGCCGCTATTGCCGCATCAATTGCTGTTTGCGCAAGCAGTGCGCGACCAAGATTGGTGTGCAGAACAGTGCCGGTAAGATTGAAGACGGGTCGGAGCGTCGACCGGTCATGCGCGTCCAGTCTGGCAAGCGCAGCAGCCATGATATTTTCCCGAGCAGGAACATTGCAGCCCCTGCGGGCCTCTTCACGCAATTCAGCTATGGTGGTCCGTAAAGCTTGAGTGACGGCGGGTCGTCCAAAACGCTCGATTGCAGCGCTCGCCGAAGCCGACTTGAGGAGTTGATCCACCGAAGGAATGCGGCGCAGACTGGCTTTCGTGTCCATTTGCGCTTCCTAAAAGCCAGCAAGCAGCGGGGAGAATCCGCCGCGATGATAGGGACCTTGTCGCATCAAGAGGTCGAGGCCGAGACTTGCCACGTCGTCGGCGATCGGGTCGGCGTCCGGCTCCTTGTTCTGATACAGTATCTTCGACCAGCCATGGCATTCGTCGCAGGTCTCCGCCTTTATGGCCCCACCTTGCCCATCGACCTCTTGATAGCCAATGCCTTTCGTCGATCCGCAAAGCACGCATTTGATACGGACATAGTGCCAGAGCGCGCCACACAAAGAACATGAGCAAAACCGTGCGCCATGCGAACCAGGCCAGCCAACGACCACGGTGGAAACCGGCAGGCCGCCGCAGACGGGACAAATGCCGTCGGCCACCGGAGCCAGCACTGCCGCATCAAGGACGGATGCGAGCCGCGTAAAATGCACTTGAAGCGCAGCCCACACAAAAATATGCTCGGCGATCGCGTCTGCAGGCAATGTATTGGAAAATACGCTTTGCGCCATCGCAAGCCGCTCCGTACGATCGGCTGCGGTCACGCGCAAAAGCGCTTTTGTCGCTGCGACCGGCTTCTCGATTGCGGCAGCGGTTGCAAACAGGCGATCGAATATCGTGCTGACCACCTCGTCGCCCTCTATCCGGCTTCGGTCGACTGGCGGCATTTCGAACTCGCGTGCCCGCGCAATCATCTTGGCATCCGGCCCTTCCGGACGAGGCAGGTCTGTCTGGATATCATGTTGGGCTTGTGCAACTTCGGCGAGAAACCTCAGATAAGGTGCAAGGCTGCTGGTTTGAGCCAATCGGCGCAGGCGTGCTGACCTTATCAAAAAAAGTGAAGCGGGGTCAGGCAGACGCGCAAAGGGCGGTGACGAAACAGTTCCAATCGCCGTTGGATCCGGTATATCCGCACTTTTGCGACTCATCACACTTCCTCACGAACCCGCCGGGCCACGTGGACCGATCCTGCTCTAACGCCCCGTTATTGGGCGGGCGTTCTACCGGATTTGCCTTTCGGCGATCTCGCGACCAACTCGCGTAACCATTTGCGATGATGCCGCCATGCCCACCCACCGGTGACAGACCCGCGTGTCATTGCTCGTATTGTACCACGTACCCAGATCGCTGCGTAGACATGGATGATCCAGACACTGATGGCCAGGATAGCTGCCATCGAGTGAACGAGCAGAGCCCATCGTTTCTGTTCGATCGTCGTGAGTGCGAGGAAATACTGATCCCAGATGATCACGCCAGTTGTTATCAGCACGATGATTAGAACGGACATTGACCAGAAAACGAATTTTTGCCCGGCATTGTACTTGCCCATTTCCGGCAGGCGTTCTTCGTGTCCTGTGAGAACGTCTCTAATGCGCGCGAGCCATGTACCGTCCTCCCGTTTCCACAGGTTGGCCTTCCAAAAGCGAATGAACAGACCAAAAAAGCTGAAAAAGAGGATAACGCCGATCCACGGATGAATGATCCGCGTCAACGGACCACCGCCAAAGAGCCCCGACAAGAAAAAGAGACGCGGATGAAACAAAGCCAGGCCTGAAAGCGCCAGAAGCACAAGGCTTGTTGCCGTGATCCAGTGGTTGACGCGTGCCCCAGCCGTGTAGCGATCAACGGTGACGGGTTTGCCGGGATGGACGCAGTCGCCCTTTTCTACGTCATAATCCGTGCTCATGGGCGACGCTCCTCGCCCGTCAGCCTTTCCGCTGCCTCCTCATCTTCTTCAGAAACGCGGTCCGGTCCGGCGACCAGATAGTGCATGAAACCCGTCGCGGCCGCGAGGCCGATGACGGCAAGACCGGCGTATTTCGAGACACCTTTCCAGGCCTCGACAATAGGGCTGATCCTAGGATTGTTCGGCAGACCAGCATAGATCTCCGGCTTGTCAGCATGATGCAGCACATACATGACATGAGTACCGGAAACACCGGGCGGATCGTAGAGACCTGCATTGGCAAAGCCGCGCGATTTCAGGTCGGTGATGCGTCCTTCCGCATGCTTTTTCATCTCCTGCTTCGTACCAAACACAATCGCCTGCGTCGGGCAGGCCTTGGCACAGGCCGGTCCCTGTCCGACAGCCAACCGGTCAGAGCAGAGGGTGCATTTGTAAGCCGTGTGGTCGACCTGGGAGATGCGTGGAATATTGAACGGGCATCCCTTGATGCAATAGCCGCAGCCGATGCAATTCTCATGGACGAAATCGACGATACCATTCGAATATTGCACGATAGCGCCCGGCGCCGGGCAGGCCTTGAGGCAGCCAGGGTCCTCGCAATGCATGCAACCGTCCTTGCGGATGAGCCATTCCAGATTATTCGTCTCCGGATTCTCCCATTCGGTGAAGCGCATCAGCGTGAACATGTCCGGCGTAAGATCATGCGGGTTTTCATAGACGCCGGTATTGATCCCGATCTCCGGATGCGTGTCGTTCCACTCGATACAGGCCGATTGGCAGGCCTTGCAGCCGATGCACTTGGAAACGTCGATGAGCTTTGCCACCTCGGTCTGCCGCTGAATGGGTGGCGTCACGGTCGACGCAGAGCGCCGGATCAGGTCTGTTTCGCCGAATTTCGGATTTTCAGCTTGGGTAGTGGGGTTTGGAACAGGCGGGAACATGGCTGCCGTCTCCTATGCCACCGGCCCGGCGATGGGCTCGATATTGACGAGGAACGCTTTGTATTCAGGCGTCTCAATATTGGCGTCACCAACGAACGGTGTCAGCGAGTTTGGACCAAAGCCCTTCTTTGCTGCCCCGGTAAAGCCCCAGTGAAGGGGTATGCCCACCACGTGAACAGGCTTGCCATCGCAAATCAGAGGTTTGATGCGCTTGGTTACAACCGCCTTGGCCTTGATCGATCCGCGCTTGGACCATACGCGCACCCAGCCACCCTTGACGATGCCTTTTTCCTTCGCGAGTTCTTCCGATATCTCCACGAAGAATTCGGGCTGCAGGACGGCATTCACCCAGACATGCTTGGTCCAATAATGGAAATGTTCGGTCAGGCGATAGGATGTTGCCGCATAGGGAAATTCTTCCGATGCAGGTTTGGCAAACTGCTCGAAATCGCCCTTAAAAACGCGAGCCGCAGGATTGCCGCGCACATTTGGGGCAACGAGGTTGGTGACTGGCGATTCGAACGGTTCGTAGTGCGCTGGAAATGGTCCGTCGCGCATCATGCCACGAACAAAGAGGCGCGACACGCCCTCCGGGTTCATGATGAATGGCCCGACGTCCGACGGCTTGGCCGTCGGAGCTATATCCGGCACATCATAGCCCGACCATTTTTGCCCATCCCACTCGATCAACTTGCGGCTCGGATCCCATGCTTTGCCGTTCAGGTCCGCCGAAGCCCGATTGTAAAGGATACGGCGGTTGACAGGCCATGCGAATGCCCACTTGAGATAGGCTCCGGTCTCGTCCGGGTCCGACGTATCGCGCCGGGCCATGTTGTTGCCGCTCTCGTTGAAGCAGCCGGAGTAGATCCAGCAGCCGCAGGAGGTCGATCCATCATCACGCAACGCCGCGAAGCTGGGCACGCGCTTGCCGGCTTCAACCAACACTTTGGTTGGATCGGTCGGGTCGTAAACGGTGGCAATCGCCTTGCCATTGATTTCCTTGGCAAGCTCTTCCGCAGTCGGTTCTCCCGCATCCGCGTAGGCCCACTCCAGGTTGAGAATCGGGTCGGGGAATGCTCCGCCTTCCTTGCGGTAGAGCTCTTTCAGACGGATGTGGATCTGCGCCATGATCCAATTGTCCGACTTCGCTTCACCGGGCGGCGTACCACCGGGCCAATGCCACTGCAGCCAGCGTCCCGAATTGGTGAGCGAGCCCTCATCTTCTGCGAAGCAGGTGGAGGGCAGTTGAATGACCTCCGTCTGGATCTGCGAGGAATCGACATCATTAAACTCGCCGTGATTTTCCCAGAACCGCGCCGTTTCCGTGTCCAGCGGATCCATCGTTACGAGGAACTTCAGCTTTGACAGGGATTCGGTCAGCTTCTTCCGGTTCGGAGCCGCGAGCAGCGGATTGAAGCCCTGGCAGATATACCCCGTCATCTTGCCTTGATGCATCAGCTCGAAGGCACGCAGGATATCGTATCCCGGCACGTCGAGCTTGGGCAGCCAGTCATAGGCAAAATGGTTCTCCGGTGTTGCTGCCGGACCCCACATTGCCTTCAGGAAACTGACAAAGAATTTCCGGTAGTTTTGCCAGTAGCTCATCTGATTGGGCCGGAGCGGCTTGAAGGCGCGTGTCGACATATAGCTATCGAAATCCACCTCCTTCTCGGTCGGCAGTGTCATATAGCCAGGCAAGAGGTTGGACATCAGGCCGACATCCGTGAGGCCCTGAATATTAGAGTGACCGCGCAGGGCATTCATGCCGCCGCCACGCATACCAATATTGCCCAAAATGAGCTGCAGCATTGCCATCGAGCGGATGTTCTGCGAGCCCTTCGAATGCTGCGTCCAGCCAAGCGCGTACATGGACGTCATCGTCTTTGTGGGAGACGCGCATTCCGAGATCATCTCGGCCACTTTGAGGAACTTCTCCTTTGGCGTGCCGCAGATGCGCTCGACCATTTCAGGCGTATAAACGGAGACATGTGCCTTCAGCAGGTTCCACACACAACGCGGGTGTGTCAGCGTATCGTCCACCTGGGCATAACCGTCATCACCAATCACATAGTCCCAGCTCGATTTGTCATAGTCGCGCTTTGTCTCGTTGTAACCGGTAAACAGGCCATCTTTGTACTCGAAGCCGTCCTTGACGATATAGCTGGCATTGGTGAATGCCTTGACATAGTCCCAATGAACCTTGTCGTTCTGGATGCAGTAATTGATCACACCAAGCAAGAAGGCGATATCCGACCCTTGACGAATCGGAGCATATAGGTCAGCAACCGAAGCAGAGCGGGTGAAGCGCGGATCAACGACAATGAGCCTGGCACCACGGTTGGCCTTGGCTTCCGTGACCCATTTGAACCCGCAAGGGTGTGCTTCGGCAGCATTGCCTCCCATGATGACAACAAGATCTGTGTTCTTGATGTCGGTCCAGGAGTTGGTCATTGCACCACGGCCAAATGTTGGGCCCAAACTGGACACCGTTGGGCCGTGTCAGACACGTGCCTGGTTATCGAATACCAGCATTCCGGCGCTGCGCACGACTTTATAGGTCACAAACGCCGTTTCGTTCGTTGTGGCGGAGGCGGCAAGGAACCCCGTCGTCGTCCACCGGTTCACTATCACGCCGTCATTGTTCTTCTGGACGAAATTGCCATCACGATCGTCCTTCAACAACCGCGCAATGCGATCAAGCGCATCATTCCAGGCCACGCGCTCGAACTTGTCGGATCCCGGCTTGCGGATCATCGGATATTTCAAACGCGTATCTGCCTTAACGAAATTGAGTAGCGCCGCACCCTTGGGGCAAAGCGTCCCGCGATTTGTCGGATGATCGGTGTCGCCCTCGATATGGATGATCTCGGCCTTTTCGGCTTTCTTCAAATCACCCTTCGAATACATGATGACACCGCACGCGACGGAGCAATAGGGACAGGTGTTTCGCGTTTCGGTGGTGTTCACTAATTTGAAAGTGCGGATCGCCTTGGCATGGGCCGCCTCGATCTCGCCGAAGCCAAAGGCCCCAAGCGCCGTCCCCGCGATACCCGCGCCGGCCGTTCCAAGAAATTGGCGCCGCGAGAGTTCCATGTTCATTGCATGTTACCTCCCTATAAGCCGGCTCTGCCAGTACAGCATGCCGGAGATTGGATGGGCTCGCTAATTCGAGCCCGAACTGTCGGCATTTCCAAAAAAGATTCCGCCTTACGGCATTAGTTGTCAATTCAATAATGAACGATAAAACATGAACTGTAATTATAGCACAGAACGCCGCCAAATATTGAATAATTTAATCGCATGTAGTCACGTCAATCTAATTGTAGTGGCCACTGCATTGGCAGCTTCAACAGCCTGGCTCATCAGCTACGAATTGACGTCCAGCACTAAATGGACCACAATATAAATGTGAGCTTTACTTGTCGCTCCCGAGTTTCGGGGCAGTCTTCATGGTGTTTCGGCTATTAAATACAGCTGAAACTAGTGGAACCAGCCGGCGCCAATTTTGTCTCTTAAACAACACCCAAAGCCGTCACCAATCCAGTTGCGCGAAATCACGATCTGACTTGATCTCGACTTCGCAATCGGCGTTC
Organism: Phyllobacterium sp.; assembly: GCF_037994405.1. GTDB lineage: Bacteria > Pseudomonadota > Alphaproteobacteria > Rhizobiales > Rhizobiaceae > Phyllobacterium. Next base: position 2,038 of record NZ_JBBNAN010000198.1, on the reverse strand, counting down.
CAGGTCAGGGAGGCACGAACATGCATAATCGAACCGCAGCATCACCGATACGGCTGACGTCGCTCGCCCATGGCGGCGGTTGCGGCTGCAAGCTCGCGCCCTCCGTCCTGCAGCAATTGCTTGCGGATCGGCCAGTTGCCGCGCCGTACGCCCGGTTACTTGTCGGAACCGAAACCGGCGACGATGCCGCTGTCTGGCAACTTGATGACGAAACCTGCGTAATCGCTACAACAGACTTCTTCATGCCGATGGTCGATGACCCGTTCGACTTCGGCCGAATTGCAGCAACCAATGCGATCTCTGACGTCTATGCGATGGGTGGAAAGCCAATCATGGCCCTTGCCATTCTCGGCATGCCCATCGACAAACTGCCAACTGAACTGGTGCGCGAGATCCTGCGGGGCGGAAGCGCTGTCTGCTCGCAGGCCGGCATTCCTGTTGCCGGTGGTCATTCGATCGATTCTCCAGAACCGATCTACGGCCTCGCCGTGATAGGAACCTGCCCTCTCGCCAGCCTGCGGCGCAACAGCGGCGCCAAGCCCGGCGATGCGCTTATCCTCACCAAGGCGCTTGGTGTCGGAATCTACTCGGCAGCATTCAAGAAGGGCATGTTGTCGGTGGACGACTATGCCGAACTCATTGCATCGACGACGCTTCTCAATCGCATCGGAACCGACCTTGCGCGCGATGCCGATGTGCACGCCATCACTGATGTTACCGGATTCGGCATTCTTGGCCACGCTTTGGAGATGGCCCGGGGTTCGAACGTCCGGATATCGCTGCACGCCAATGATATCGCGCTTTTTGCCCACGGCTCTGACCTTGCACGGCAGGGATTCATCACCGGAGCATCCCATCGCAACTGGGCCAGCTATAGTGCGGACGTCTCCTTGCCCGGCGACTTTCCAGGATGGCAGCGTCACCTGCTCACGGATCCCCAGACGTCTGGCGGATTGCTTGTTTCATGCAGCGCGGGACGGGCGGCGGACCTGCTCCAAAAAATCGCCGCCGCAGGCTATCCCGCGGCCCGGATCGTCGGCTTCGTCGAGCAAGGAAAACCTGAAGTGCGCGTTGTCGCTAACTGAGGAAACTGCGCCAAGACGCATCACTGCAGATTCGAGCGGGTCCGAAGAGAACATGGTGCGCACCAACTACTGCGTCCATGTTAGCGGCGCGCGGCAGTGAAACCCAATCTCGGCCCGCTCCATAATGGCGTGCTCGGTTTTCATGCGCCGGTATGCGTCTGCGCCTGAAAATGCGCTCACTGACGAAATATCTTGTACCTGATCCGACGCGCCACTTTCGGCAGGTCAATTCAAACGGGGGTGGTTTTTATAAGTCCTTTTTACTATTATCTCAGCCATATGATGGTAGCCGGATTGCCAAATAGGGGAAAACAATTGCATAGTTATGGAATGATTTGAGTCTGCGGTCTTAATCCGGATTGGTCAGTTGCGTAAACATGGCGATCTAATTGCGAGCGTGAGGTTTTTAAATTGCATGGTTGCTGGAGATGGTTCCCTTTGTCCAAACGGGGCGAAACACGGGCGTGGGAGGATGGGATCCTTGGGGAATTTTAACTCTGATAGTGCTTCGGTCTTTGCCGATTTCCTGTGTAACACGTATGACATCGTCTCATTTTATGACCTGGATTTTCGCCTAACCCACTGTTCAGCTGCTCTTAAGCGTCTCAATGGCGGCTCGGTAATTGGAGCTGAAATTGAGGAGATTTATCCAGAAGATGTTGCCCCATCTCTCCGAAAGAAATGTAACGGTGTAACGGCGAGTGGACACCGTAGGACGATAGAACTGCCAAGGAAACCAGGCGAACAACATCGGTGTCTTGTTGTTTTCGGAGCCGGCAATGGAATCGGTATTGTCGAATTGAGGCAACCGGGCAGTTCGAGTGTGGCTGACGAGCAAGAGCGCATCGAACTTTTGCATCAAGCAGGGCACGACGTTCTTACAGGCCTCCAAAACAGACGCAGATTTAGCGAGCGTCTAAAGGAAGTTGTCGCGAGCGCGGCAAAATCGAGGG
>NZ_JBBNAN010000197.1:0-4010 GCF_037994405.1 Phyllobacterium sp. | reverse complement strand
AATGGCGGGCTGGCGCTTCTTGGTCTGCTTCGTACCTAACGGCAAGCCCGTGATCAGCGTCAAGAAGAGCTTCCGCGCGGCCTGCGAGGCGGCAGGGCTTGGCGAGGATGTCATGCCCCATATTCTGCGGCATACGGCCGCGACCTGGCTGATGCAGTCCGGTACCGACATCTGGCAGGCAGCCGGGTTCCTGGGAATGACGGTCGAGACGTTGGTCAACACCTATGGGCATCATCACCCCGACCATCTGCAGGAAGCCGCAAACGCGATTTCTTCCCCACAGAAAACCCCACGGAAACCCCACGGAATGGACGGAAATAAACGTGAACATCGCGATTCTAACGTGACGCCAATCCCAGCAAATAGGCGGGTTTCGTAGAAGCGCCACCCGTTCGGGACGACAGGGTCGGAGGTTCGAATCCTCTCACTCCGACCAGTGAAAATCCTCGAATTTGTGAACGAACCTTGGAGACTTGCGGCTCCTGCACCTCTTTGCTCATTCCAGACATCGCATTGCCCCAGTTTGCTTGCTGGCTGCAAGTCGTCAGACCTGCGGCTGCTGGACCACAACTTTCTTCAGTAGTATTCTTCGCAGCCTGAGCTTTTGGATATTGCCGTTGCCGCAATATTCTCTACGCCACCTCTTGAAAGAGGTCTTGTCCGGAATTATTTTTATTTGGAAGCGTGCAGTGCACGCAAACAGTGGTGGCTTGCTTACGCTTCATACTTGGAGGTTGTCATGCCAAACACTCTGATGGAAGGAAAGAAGACCCAGGATTGGGTCAACCTGATCCTGGCTGTATGCCTGTTCATCTCCCCTTGGGTTATCGGCTTTGCGGCTGAAACCGCACCGACCTGGAACGCATGGATCGTCGGCATCGCACTCGGTGCATTGGCGGTTGCAGCGATCTCGGCATTCGCCGAATGGGAGGAATGGGCAAACCTGGTACTTGGTCTTTGGCTGGTCGCATCTCCCTGGCTGCTTGGTTTTGCAGCTAGCGTCGGTGCGATGCGGACCAGTGTCGTTCTGGGGCTGCTCGTCGCCGCCGTATCGGCATGGGCAGTCTGGGGTGTTCATCACCCCCACGCACACGCCTAGACCCCGTCCCTCGCTGTAAAGCCCGCCGCGCGAAAGCGGCGGGCTCCGCCGTTCGATTCAGCTACCTGAACCGGCTGAAAACAGTCGTTGAAATGTCGAGAGTTCAGCAGCGCTTACATCGGACACCGCCCAAAATGTCAGACCGCCACCCGACCATTTGACGAAGTTATATCCGTCGTGCGCCATGTTCGTTAAAGCAGTGGCCGGCGCGGGCCACGCGAATACATTAATAATGTGGCCGTGCCGGCGGTAGATCAAAGCAGCGACTACTCTGCCATTGATATAGTCCACACGGCCGCCAACCAGCGGAAAGCCCTGTGCCGCGAGGTCTACCACGGGGGGAGAATAATCGATCTTTCCGTCGAACCAGGGCTTGACGGTGTGCTGATCGGAGGTTTGGACGTCGGTAAGGTGATTGACCAACAAGGAATGCACGTGGCTGGCCAGGATCTGGTCTTGTAACAAAGTATCCTGGCCAGGAACCGACAGGACCAGAAAAATGCTTGCTGCCAGTGCAGCGAAAGACGGAACATAACCCCAGCGCTTGGCGAATTGGGCGATTTTCGACCACGCTCCCCCGTGGTCGGCGATCACAACGCCCTCTCGCGATGCCAACTGGTTTTCCAACGATATTGCCGTCAATATCTGTTCACGGACGGCTTCCGGTACCGGCCACCTCACGCCGTCCTGCCCGGTGACACGTTTCAATGCCTTGAACCTTTCAAGCTCTGCTGTGCAGCCGGTACAAGCAGCAAGGTGCTGCTCGAATTGCCGTGCATGGGCTGGATCGAGTTCACCGTCGATGAAGCCATGCATCATGATGGCCCACTCGGGGCAACCTTCGGGGACAGTTTTGCTCACGACGCTGTCTCCCCACCTTTGTCTCGCCACGCCGCCCCAAACTCCTGCCGAGCACGGGCGAGCCGCGACATGACCGTTCCGATCGGCAAGTCGATGATATCAGCGATCTGGCGGTACGAGAGGTATTCGAGTTCCCGCAGCACCAACACTTCACGCAGCGGTTCTGGCAGCGAATTGATGATCAAGCGCACGCGCTGCGACTCGGTTTTTCGAATCAGTTCAGATTCGGGCGTATCTTCTTCGCAGGCAATGTCATGCGCCGCGTCTTCAGGCGCTTCGCGCCAATCTGGCATCGGTGCTTCGAATCGCGTCCGTCGAAGGCGTTCATTCAGCCAGGCGTGATAGCAATTCCTGACGATCGCAAAGACCCAGGCGCGCGCGTCGCCGCCACGATATCTGTCAAAGTTGCGATAGGCGCGCAGGAAAGCCTCTTGGACAATGTCCTGGGCGGCATCTGCGTCACGGCTCAGGAACCGGGCAAAATTATGCGCGCCATCGAGATGGGGCATGATCACCTGATTGAACCGCATGGCCGTGTCGCCGCCGGCAGATTGCGCAGTTCTTGGGCCAAGCAAATGTGACAGCGGCGCCGCCATAAGCACGGTCAGCCGCGCAAGAGGCGAGCGCAAATCACGCAGCCAACGAACAGCAAGGCTGCGTGCTAAGGGCACGCGTCGATCATAGGCTATGCTTGTCGAATACATCTGCGCCATCATGTTCTCTATGTAGCACGCCAGCCGCTTCCAGGCTTTCAGGAAAGCTGATGCGCGGCACCATCGATATCTAGATCGCTGCAACCCGCGTTTTATTCTCCTCTTCCAGGAATTATTTTTCGCAACATCCGGCGAAATTAGTGATCGCCAAATTTAACTTATAACTTTCAATGGCTTCCTGAAAAACTTTCGATCGCCGGGAATAAACTCATCCCTGCAGCAATCTATTTGGTCAGCGGAGGCGTTGATCGATCCATGTGCTCCGCCTGGCAATTGCCATTTCTTGAAGGAGACAACCCTATGTTCAACATCACACGCCGCACGCTCCTTGGGTCCGCCGTTGCGGCGGCTGCCTTCGGACTTCCCCGACAACTGGAATTCGTGCTGCCGGCTTCGGCCGAATTGCCGATCGAACCGGCTACCGGCCATTACAAATACAAGGTCGGTTCGATCGAGGTCACTGCGATCTATGACGGCATCTGGCGCAAACCTCACGATCCGGCATTCATCAAGAATGCGTCTATAGAAGAGACCAAGGAGGCCCTCGCCAAGGCGGGGCTCACCACTGACTTCATGCCGATCCCCCTGACCGTCGTAGTGCTTAAAATTGGCGAGCGGCTGATCATGATGGACGCTGGCTCGGGTGTCGGCCAATGGCAGGCGAATGCCACGCATCTGCCCGCAAACATGAAGGCTGCCGGGATTGATTACACGAAGATCGATACGCTCATGATTTCCCATTTCCACCCCGATCACGTCTGGGGTCTGATGGAGAAGGAGACAAATGCTCCGGTATTTGCGAACGCGGAACTGATCGTCAGCGATAAGGAGTACAATTGGTGGACTGACCCCGGTCGCCTAGACAAGCTGGCCGAGGGGCGCAAACCGGCTGGCCGGCGTATCGCCCAGGTTTTCCCGACATGGAAAAACTGGAAACTGGTCAAGGATGGTGCAGAGGTGGCGCCCGGCATTCAGCTGATTGCAGCACCTGGTCATACACCCGGACATTCCGTTTTCCTCGTCGCATCGGGCAACGACCAGCTCCTCGTTTCAGCGGATACGATGTATGTGCCCGCCTTGCTCGCGCCTCACCCGGAATGGCAAGGCGCCTACGATCAGGATGGTCCGGCTGCCATCATCACCCGCCGCAAGCTGATTGATCGTGTGATTGCCGACAGGATCAAGATCTGCGGCTCGCACTTTCCGTTCCCCGGCTCAGGCAGCTTTGTGAAGGACGGCAATGCCTATGGCTTCACCCCGACCGTTCAAGCTTAAAAGTTCAATGGAGATGAAGATCATGCTCAAACACGCACTTATCGGCTTTTTGGGGCTCGCAG
>NZ_JBBNAN010000196.1:0-2489 GCF_037994405.1 Phyllobacterium sp. | reverse complement strand
GGGCCATTCTGTACGGATTCAGAATGGCCAGCCAGAATTGGGACATTTCCAAAGCCGCGATTGCTCATGATCTGTTTCGTTTCATCGGCTGATTGTTGTATGGCGCCGGTGAGCTTACTCTGCAGGTGACCGGTATCGAACCATCCAGCGATAACCGGAATTATCACTACAGATCAAAACTGATCGCGAAACTGTGCGAGCAGGACACTACGGAAACAAGACGCGATGATACTCTCGCTGACGCCATCGGCATTCAGTTCGGCTTCATCGTTAACTTGGAGAGCCATCAAGCGCGACATGTTTTTAACCGTCCCTTAGGTGAACGAAGGTTGGCGCAGCGAAACCGGCCCGACTGAACACACCCCCAACAAAACTGTGATTTTGCCGAAATGGGATTAGCGGTTAGGCTGGCTCCGCATCACAAAAGCTAGGAGTTGGACGATGAGAACAATCCTCGCACTTGCCGCTGCTTTCGGTTTTACCGTGTCGGCCGCCTCGGCCGACTGTGTCGGACATACCGCCTCCGTTGACAAAGAGATGACAACGGCAAGTGTTTCGAAAGACCAGACACCCATTCCTTCTGATGCCCAATCAGTCAAGAAGGAACTGCCGCAACGGGAAGCCGAATAGCTTGAGCCTCCAAGGAATGTGACCCCTCGGATGCGGTCGGTAAGCTGGACGGCTACCTCGCGCCCATGCCCCGATGCTGCCCGCTCAAGGTGTTTGAGTGGGGAAACCCAGGAACGCTGACATTTGTCTCACTGACCATTGCCTTCAACGCACTCGTTGCTGTTGTGCAGCTTTGGGCACTCTTTTCTGTTTAGTGTTTTTGAATCTGCCCTATCTCTATTTCAAAAGGCTGGGAGGCAAGCGTCGGTTACCTTTCGCCACCTTGGCGTTCGTGTCGGCAACACTGTCGATGCAATGACCGCTGTTGGCGGCGCAAAGCGGACATTCAATGCGTTGAAATCGGACTTTTTGAGACAGAACGCGTTAGAACACCGACGCGACTTTTTTCCATGTAGATTATAGTCATTTTCAATTCGGCTATCGCCGAAGACGGATTCTGACGAAGGGAAGAGATCGATGGAATTGTTCGACCTTAAAGGACAAGTAGCGATGGTTACGGGTTCGGGCAGCGGCATCGGCCAGGCTATTGCGATTGGTTTGGCCGAGGCTGGAGCCGACGTGGCATGCTTTGGCCATCTCTCAAACGGCGGTTTGAACGGAACGGCGGAGAAAATTCGCGCTCTCGGCCGCCGAGCCTTAACGCTCGAAGGCACCGTAACCTCTGCCGCGGACCTGAAGGGAGCGATCGATTTGATAGAAAACGAGCTTGGCTCTTTGACGGTTGCTGTCAACAACGCAGGTGTTGGTGCTGCCGGAGATGCCGAGACGCTTCCACTGGAGAACTGGCAACGGGTCTATGATGTAAATGTAACGGGTGTATTTTTGTCCTGCCAGGCGCAAGCACGCGTAATGCTTCCTAGAAAGAGGGGCTCCATCATTAACATTGCTTCAATGTCAGGCTCGATAGTCAATCGTGGTTTGAAACAAGCCGACTACAACTCATCCAAGGCTGCGGTTATCCACCTGTCAAAAAGCCTGGCAATGGAATGGATTGATCGAGGTATCCGGGTCAATTCGATCAGCCCGGGCTACACGCTGACACCCATGAACCGTCGAGCTGAAGTCGCTGATCAGGTGAAAATATTCGAACGGGACACTCCCATGGGTCGCTTGGCAGCTCCCGAAGAAATAGTTGGTCCCGCCGTATTCCTTTCAAGCAGGGCTTCTTCATTCGTAACTGGTATCGATCTCGTCGTGGATGGCGGTTTTATGTGTTGGTAGCCGCACGCGTGACAATTGTCTTCTACAAGACATTGCAGCGCGGCGACGAATTCTGGGCAGCTTATGACATCTGCTTTCTGCAGCGTTATCGTCGAACTTCTTTGGCATAGCGCCAAATGGGACGAGTCCAAGGTCGGCCCTTTACATCCGCAGCGCAAAGGGAGCTACTTTTCCGGCAGTCCTGCCTGGGCGAGATCGGCGAGATAGGGCTTCAGAAGCGGTTCGACGAGTTGCGGTTGCTTGGTGGTCGGATATACCGCTTCATCCTTCAATGTCCATCCCGGTTTGTTTTTGAGAAGTTTCGCGATGCTGGCATGCGCCTCATCAAGTTTGCCGAGACGCGCGTAGGCTGCTGCCAGATTGACATCCCACGGTTGTTCCATTTTCTGGAACAGGGCCACGGTATCCGCCGGACGATCGGCGAGATAATAGGCGAATGCCAGATTTCCGAAGTACCAATCCATGGGGCTGGCATCCCGCCGGATCGATTCCTTCAGCCATTCAATCGCCTGGTCGGTTTTTCCGGCATTGGCCAAATACATTGCAAGATTGGCGCGCGACAATGCATCGTAGGGAACCAGTTTAGCCGCCGCCTCGGCCTCGACAACCGAGCGCTCGAAATCGCCCTCGTGCAACTG
>NZ_JBBNAN010000195.1:0-13332 GCF_037994405.1 Phyllobacterium sp. | reverse complement strand
ATCGCCGGAGACGTCCGCATCATGTGGTATTCCGACGGTGTGGAGGGCGACGTCCTGAAGGACCTCCTCGGCCGTTTCATGAAGGAAAACCCCGGGATCAATGTCATTCTCGACAATGTTTCCTATAGCGTGGTGCGCGAGCAGCTACCGGTGCAACTGGAGGCGGGCGATGGTCCGGATATAGCTCGTGTGACCAATTTGAAGGCGTTGAGCAAACACTGGCTCGATCTACGCCCGCTGGTCGCCGACGCGGCCTATTGGGACAAGAATTTTGGTGGGCAGGCCGACTGGATGCGTCCCGACGGTTCGAACCAGATTTCAGGTTTCATGACCCAGATTACTCTGACAGGCGGCTTCGCCAACAAGACGCTGTTCGATCAAGCCGGTGTCACCATTCCGGCGAAGGACGCAACTTGGGACGACTGGGCAAAGGCAGCGAAACAAGTCGCTGAAAGCCAGAAGGTGCCGTTTGCGATGGCGCTTGACCGCTCGGGCCACCGGCTGACCGGACCCAACCTTTCCTATGGCTCCAACTATATTGGTGCCGATGGTAAACCCGCACCGCTCGATGACGGCGCCAAGAACTTCATAACCAAGTTCGTTGGATGGGTCGCTGACGGAACAATGAGCAAGGACGTCTGGGTGTCAGCCGCTGGTTCGACCTATCGTGCCGGCGCAGATGACTTCATCAACGGCCAGCTCGTCTACTACTATTCCGGCTCCTGGCAGGTGCCAAACTTCTCCACGAAGATCGGCTCGAACTTCGATTGGGTAGCGACCGGCAGCCCCTGCGGATCCGCAAATTGCACCGGGATGCCGGGTGGCGCCGGTCTCGTAGCAATCAAATACACGAAGAACCCAAACGAAGTCGCCAAGGTGATGGACTATCTGGCGCGCGAAGACATCGTGAAGGAATTCTCGGAACGCACGCTGTTTCTGCCGGCGCACAAGGGTGTGATTGAAAAAGGGCTCGATTTCAAAACGGACGACGAGCAGGCAAAGGCGGCTCTGAACACCTTTGTCACATCAACGTCTTCCCTGTCCGATCTCGCGCAAAAGCTGCCCGGCTGGTATTGGTCGGACACCTTCTATGGTGCCCTGGTCACGCGCGTTAGCCAGGCGGCAGCAGGCGAACTGACGCTTGAGGAAGCGTTTTCGCGCATCGACGCGGATATTGCAGCCAAGGTCAAGGACTCGGGCCTTTAACGATCGATACGCGTCAGATCACGGCGACAGCGACAAGGTTGGAGAACCGGACTGCTGTCGTCCCGGACACTCATAGGGGCGCCGGCAAAATACACTGGACCAATGGCCAGGCGCCTGGAGCCGGCAAGACTTTGAGAAGCAATTTGTGGGTTGAACCAGCGGCAAGACATGGTGCCGGTTTGGCGGAGGGAAGCGAACAATGAAGGCGGATGTTTCTGGAAAGACCAGTTTAGGCCTTGGCGAAATCATTATGCTTCCGGTTCGCTTTGCGATGGGACTGATCGACACTCCATTGCGTTGGCTTCAGAGGATGACGGGCATAGGCGGTATGGCGACCTTTTTTCTGCTGCCCAATATGCTGATATTCGGCATCTTTGTCCTCCTGCCGTTCTTCATTAACTTTGCCTACTCGATGACGGGCGGCACCGCCCTTTTTCTGCCGGACCGCAATTTTGTCGGCATGGGTCAATATTCCCGGCTCTTCGACTGCTCCAACTATCTCGATCCGAACAGCTGCGCCGAAGACACGTTCTGGACTGCCGTGGGCAACACGGGATGGTTTGTCGTGCTCCAGGTCACCTTGATGATCGGCTTCTCGCTCGTGACCGCTCTGATCCTCAATCGCGACCTCACGGCACGCAGTTTCTGGCGTGCAATGTTCTTTTTCCCCGTGTTGCTGTCACCGGTGGTCGTCGGCCTCATCTGGAAATGGATCCTGCAACGTCAGGGTCTCCTGAACTTCGGTCTCTACGGCTTCGGCTTCGAACCCTATGCCTGGCTGAACGACCGCAACTGGTCGTTTGCTGCGACAGTCGGCGTATCGATCTGGGCACATATGGGGTTCTACACGCTGATTCTTCTGGCAGGACTCCAGGCTATTCCAAAGGACCTTTATGAAGCCGCAGAAATGGACGGTACGCGGCCCACGCGCGCATTCCTGCGTATCACATTGCCTCTTTTGGCACCCAACCTCCTCGTCGTGATCGTTCTTGTCTTGATACGGGCGGTACAAATATTCGACGAGGTCTATGTCCTCACAGGTGGAGGCCCAGGGACCAGTACCTTGTACCTCACTCAGTATATCTATGAGACCGGCTTCGCCGCACAGCTTCGCAATCCGGGACTCGCTGCTGCAGCTTCCATCCTCATGGGCGTGGTCCTTGTCGTCCTGACACTGCTGCAACTCGGTCTCAGCCGGTCAAGCGAAAAGAACGGAGGCCGCAAATGAGCCGCGTCGCGCAGTTCCTTTTTCGTCGCAAAGGAGGCAAGGGCTGGCATTGGACGGATATCGTCACCTGGGTCTGGCTTGTAGGGGGCCTGTTCATCATGTTTGGTCCCGCGGTCTGGCTCGTCGGCTCGTCGTTCAAGTCACCTGCGGCGCTTGCAGAGTTTCCCCCGACCATACTGCCCTACGTGACCCAGAAAGTGACCGTCGAGGGGTTTGACAAGCCGCTCGATCTTTATGAAGTGACGCTGCCAGACGGCAGCAAGGGGAAGCTCGCCGAAGTTCGGCGTATCGGCGTTGTCGGCCAGATGATCAATCCCAGCAATCCGGGAAAGGTTATCAAGGTTAACATATCCCAACGCACGCCGGTTCGCGCGATGTCCTTCGCCTCGGGGAACTACACCGAGCCGTTCACGCACTTCGATTTTGTGCGGTATCTTTGGAATTCCGTCTTCGTGACAGTGGTGGCCACCCTGATCACTCTGGTCGTCAACTCGATGGCCGCCTTTGCGCTCAGCAAGTATGAGTTTCGTGGCCGTACGATAGCCATGCTCCTCATTCTGGCGACACTGATGGTGCCCCTGTCGGTCATCATGGTGCCGCTCTATTCGATTGTCTCGGCGCTTGGCCTCTTCAACAATCTCTGGGGTGTAATCCTGCCGACCGTCGCGACACCGACCGGCGTGTTTATCCTGCGCCAATACATGCTGACCATTCCCGATGAACTGGTCGATGCAGCTCGCATGGACAAGGCGTCGGAATGGCAAATTTACTGGCGTATTATCTTGCCTTTGACGGCGCCGGCACTTGCGGTTCTTGCGATCTTTTCTGTGGTCTGGCGCTGGAATGACTTCCTCTGGCCACTGATCGTGTTGTCGCGCAAGGAACTTTATACGTTGCAGGTTGGGCTCAGCATCTATTCGGGCGAGTTGAACGTGCAATGGCACTTCATCCTTGCCATGACCGTCGTGACCATGATCCCGGTCGTCCTGGTCTTCATCTTCCTGCAGCGCTTCATCACCACCGGCATTGCCGGAACCGGACTGAAATAAAGGGGATCTTCATGGGCCATATCAAGCTTACCAATGTCGCAAAGTCCTTCGGCAGTGTCGATGTCCTTCATGATATCAATCTTGAGATAGCCGACAGCGAATTCGTCGTCTTCGTCGGCCCTTCCGGTTGCGGCAAGTCCACACTGCTCCGGATGATCGCCGGTCTTGAGCGGCCGACCAGCGGTGAACTCGCCATCGACGGAAAGGTGGTTAACACAGTCCCGGCCGCCGACCGCGGGCTGGCCATGGTGTTCCAGTCCTATGCCCTCTATCCCCACATGAGCGTTCGCCAGAACCTCGCATTCGGCCTGGAAAACACCAAGATGCCGAAGGCGGAGATAGCGGAGCGCATCGGAGAGGCGGCACGCATGCTCGAGATTGAGCCCTATCTCCAGCGACGGCCGGGCCAGCTTTCAGGCGGCCAACGCCAACGCGTCGCCATTGGCCGGGCAATCGTACGCCGGCCGGTCGCCTTCCTGCTCGATGAGCCTCTCTCAAATCTCGATGCTGAGCTTCGTGGCTCCACCCGCGCGGAGCTTGCCGCGCTCCATGCAAGGCTTTCAGCCACGATGATCTATGTGACACACGATCAGGTCGAGGCCATGACACTCGCCGACAGGATCGTTGTGCTTCGCGCCGGTCGTATCGAACAGATCGGCACGCCGCTGGAACTCTATAATTCGCCGGCCAACCGCTTTGTTGCTGGCTTCATCGGCTCACCGCACATGAATTTCCTCGAAGGCACGGTAGAATCGGTCCAGTCGAGCAAGGCGGTCGTGGCATTGACCGGTGGGCACCGGTTGGAAGTACCCGCTAACGGCGCAAGCATCGCCAAAGGCGCACGCGTGACCTTAGGCGTACGCCCTCAGCACATCTCGATCGGCGGCGACACGCACGGTATTCCAGCAAAAATAAAACTCGTAGAAGCGCTCGGCTCCGAAACCGTCCTCCACACCGACGTTGCCGGCCAGAAGGTGTTGGTGGTTGCTCCAGGGCAATACGATCTAATGCCGGGTGCGGATATTCGCTTGTCGCTTTCGACGGCGCCGCTTCACGTATTCAACGAAAAGGGTCTTCGCCTTGGGCACACAGTTTGATCTTTCGGGTAAGGTTGCGCTCGTGACCGGGGCAAGGACGGGACTCGGCAGAGGGATGGCGCTGGCTCTGGCCGGAGCGGGAGCCGACATTGCCGCCCTCGGTTCAACGGCGATGCCGGAGACCGCTGAACTGGTTCAACAAGCCGGCAGACGCTTTCATGCGCTTCAAGTCGATCTCGCCAAGAGGTTCGATCCAGCGGCGATCGTTGATGAAGTTGTCTCCAGGCTGGGGCCCATCGATATCCTTGTCAACAATGCCGGGATCATTCGCCGCGCCGACCTTCTCGACTATTCCGAAGCAGATTGGGATAGCGTCATCGACGTCAATCTGAAGGCCGCGTTTTTGTTGTCGCAAGCCGTCGCCCGCCACATGATCCACAAGAACTGCGCGGGACGAATCATCAATGTTGCCTCCATGCTGACCTTCCAGGGCGGAGTTCGTGTGCCGGCATATACTGCTTCCAAGCATGGAATTGCCGGGTTGACCAAGGCTATGGCGAACGAGCTTGCGCCCCATGGAATTACGGTCAATGCAATAGCGCCCGGCTACATGGCCACCGATAATACGCAGGCGCTTCGGAATGACCCGGGGCGCAACGCCCAGATTTCCGCACGCATCCCGATGGGACGATGGGGTACTCCTGGTGACCTGGATACCTCGGTCCTATTCCTGGCCGCGCCGGGCTCGAGCTATGTTACCGGCACCATCCTGCCGGTCGATGGCGGCTGGCTCGTGCGATAATGCGAGACAGCCGATGAGTGGTTCCATTCAACGGCTGAAGGCTCTCTTGTGCATGACGGAAACGTCACTGGAACTCGTGACGTCCGTGACGGAGGACGCCGGGAGCCACGTGGTGGAGCGGCTTCGTTTCCGCCTATCTGACGGATCGCAGGTTCGCGGTTTCCTGACACGACCTGTTGACATCCAAGTGCCGCGGCCCGCCATCCTCTATGCCCATGCACATGGCGGCCGCTATGAGATCGGCGCGAACGAGCTTGGTGGGGAAGGCCTGCCCTTCTCGATCCCCCGGGCCGTATTGGCGCGCGAAGGCTACATTATGAGTGTGTCGGCCGTGGAAATCTTCACATCCAAATCACCACAGTCCGAGCAGAACAAGACACAACGCCCCCGCAGCGATGGCGAATATTGATGCTTTCCAGACGTGCGCACCAAAGGCCATCGTTCCAAAGATAGACGCATAGACAGCCTTGGCCAGCGTGTTGGACAGGACTGCAATGGCGATCGCCAGTGACGCGGTCTTTACTGATAGGGTCGGCAGCAATCCTGCCACTGCTACGGTTGCCGCGTCGACGTCGGCAAGGCCTGACAGCACCGAAGCGACGAGCAGCCCAGCATCGCCAAAGATCTCGCTTGCAGCGCGGGCCAGAAATCCGACACCCACCAAAACAACAGCCATCTTGACCACCTCATCGAGGTCAAAGGGATTCTTCGGGAGGACCTCCTGATGCTTGGGCGCACTTCGCCGGGCAAGCAGGACAGCATAGACAAGCATCACCGCCGCGCCGGCGAAGAGAACAGGAAGAAGCTGTCCGCCGAGCGGCCGTGCCAACAATATGACCAAAAAGCTGGTTCGGACCATAGAAACGGCGCCAGCACTGATGGCACCCGCAGCAAGGGGTCTCGCCAGGTCTTCACTCGTCGAGCGCCTGGCGTTGGAAATCGTCGCTGCCGTGGATGAGATCACGCCGCCAATCGCACCGGCGACAATCTCGCCGCGCGCACTGCCAAGCAGGCGTACAGCGATGTAACCGCAAAAGGAGATTGCAGCCAGGACAATGACCATGATCAGGCTTTTCGAGGGTGATACCCCGCCAAATGGTCCAACGGGTTCGGCTGGGACAATGGGAAGAATAACGAAGGTCAGCGCCAGCAGGATCACCGCTGACCGCAGTTCGGACCAGCGCAGTTTCCGCATGGAAGCGTGGAGAAAATCCCGGCTTGCAAGCACTGCGACGAGAACCACGCCACCGGCGGATGCGACGGTCATGCTCCCGAGAACCGCCGCACTTGCAAGCGCGAAAGTCAGCATGGCAGCAACCACCGATGTCGCGCTGTAGTTCTCCTCTGCGATGGCCTCGCGCAACTGAAACACTGCGAACACGGCTGTCAGGGTCACCAGGAATCCGACGAGGACGACTCCGGGGATCCCGCCGGGACGCGCAAGAAAATGTTCCAGCAATCCGGCGAGGCCGCCGAGCAGGCCAATCAGCGTGAAGGTACGAATGCCGGCGGTACGGCTGCCTTCCTCCTCATCCTTTTCACGCCAATGGCGTTCGACACCAACCGCAGCGCCGATAGCAATCGCCAACCCCATGCGTTGAAAAATTTCGACATCATCCATAGCCGGAATATCCGCAGTATATTTGCCACCCGTCAATCTCCAATTGTTTCGCGGGGCGCTTGAGCGGATTGTACCTTCGGCGCTATCCTCGGTGACACCAAGATATACTAGCAAGAGGAACCTGTTGATGCGCCGGCTGATGCTTCTTCGTCATGCCAAATCGGATCGGCCCGAAGGTGTCGATGATCATGAACGCCCACTGGCAAAGCGCGGTCGCCAAGACAGCCCGCTGATGGGCATCTATATGGCGAAGGAAAGACTGCGGCCCAACCTCGCCATTGTCTCGACCGCGCGGCGCGCCAAAGACACCTGGAAACTCGCACGCTCCGCTTTTAAGCACGACATTTCGCGGCGAAAAGAACCACGCATTTACTATGCTTCGGCGAGCGCGATCCTCGATGTTATCAACGCAACAAAACCTGACGTTAAGGCGCTGTTGCTCGTCGGTCATAATCCGGGCCTTCAGGATCTTGCTCTCAAGCTCATCGGAAAGGGAAGTCCATCTGATCTGTCGCGGCTACACCGAAAATTCCCGACAGCAGGACTTGTTGTGATCGACTTCGACGTCAAACGCTGGCGTGATGTATCGGAAGGCCTCGGCCAGCTTCAACGGTTCGAGACACCGACATCAATCGGTCGCCTTACGGGCAGCGGGTAATTACGGCCGCTGGCAACCTTTGCAGGTCATCAATCATCAGAGTGCGCACGTTGCAACGGAATAGTTTGCGATAGGCCTGTTCAATTCACGTGGCTGTCACCGATCCATTGTACTTCTCGGAAACGGCATGACAGTGACGGAGCGTGAAATGTTCGCAAACCTCAAATTGGCAACCACCATTGCAGCCTTGATGGTGGTCGTTGCCTTCCCCGCCCTCTCGCAAACCGCTGACAGCGGTCGTGCAATCAGCGATAGGGTCAAGACGTTAGACCGGGGAACTGTCTGGCAACGCGTCGGGCAAATCCAATTATCCTTTCCGACGTTTCATCCGCAGGGAATGGTGAAGATCGGCGACTTTTTCTACATCACGTCGGTGGAGATCACCAAGCCCACCAAGAAATACGACGAGCCGCAGGGCGGTTATGATCGTGATACGGGAGAAGGCAAGGGCCATCTCTTCAAGATCGATTCAAAGGGCAATCTCGTTGAAGATGTGATCCTCGGCGAAGGGTCGATCTATCATCCGGGTGGAATTGACTTCGACGGAAAAGCGATTTTCGTTCCGGTTGCCGAATACAGGCCGAACAGCGCGTCCATCATTTACCAAGTCGACCCTGAAACGATGAAGTCGAGGGAAGTTTTTCGCTACAAGGATCATCTTGGCGGTATAATCCATGACACGGAGAAGAAGACGTTGAATGCCGTCAGTTGGGGATCACGGCGCTTTTATGCCTTTACACTTGACGACAACGGCCAGGTGACCAACGCCGATGTTGACCGTGGACAGTTGGCCAAGCTGAACCCGTCGCACTATATCGATTATCAGGATTGCAAATATCTTGGCGACAGTGAAATGCTCTGTGGCGGTCTGACCAACTACCAGATCAAGAAGGACGGACCGAAATTCGCGTTGGGCGGTCTCGAGATCGTTAATCTTACTACCAGTCAGCCCGTCTATCAGATTCCGGTCCAGCTCTGGACGGAGGCCGGTCTTCCCATGACACAGAACCCATTCTGGATCGAACCGACGGATAAGGGTCTCATGGCCTATTTTTCGCCCGAAGATGATAGATCGACCATCTATATTTACGCCGTGCAGGGAAAATAATGCCACTCGCACGTGTGTGGTCAGCCGGCGCTATATCCGGCTGCGATATGTGTAATCAGCTATGGTCATCAGAGACAGCACTCAACCAGAAGCGCAATTCCGGTGATTTTTCATCAGCATCTTTGATGTAACGGTCCTGCCAGATGTCCTTGTCTTCGAGTGGCCGCCCAAACTTCTTCGGAAATTTCCTCAACCAATATCGCCAAGCATAGTGGTCGTAGAGGTCAAGAACGTGGCACGCATAGGCCTCAGCGAGTGGCTTGTGTCCGCGGATGATCACCATGTTTTCGTCGTTGTTGTGCGACGCACGATATCCGAGATTGTGCGAGCCGGTGATGACAACGCAGTCGTCACTGAAAGGATCGATGACGACGACTTTGTTGTGAATGATCGCGAATCCCGCTTTGTAGAGTTCCGCCTCCCATGCGCCGAAGATGTCACTCTTATTAACTGCACCCGCCGGTATGGCACGATAGTCCACATCTGGAGGTGGCTTCTTTCCCTTCGCTGGGGCACCTTTCGTCTTTGGCTTTCCGGCTTCGCCAATAACGGCGACCTCGAAACCGCCGTTCTTTGGCTTCTGATCACCTGCGCCTTTCAGTGCTTTCTTGAAGTTTGCAGCGCGCTGGGCATTCGTCAAAGTTCCTCGCACGAACAGATCCGGGTTGTTCTTCAAGGCCTGACCTGCTGCGTCGAGAATAGAGTTGTTGCCGGGGTCGAAGGCAAGGAACAGAACCGCGTGCTTGGCACCGTTCACCAGTTCGAATAGTCGCGCCATATCATTGGGTGGTTTGGGCTTCTTCGGCAGAAGCCCTTTGGTGTTCGGCGAAAACATCAACTCGACGCTTCCAAGACCACCTTCTAGCAGGATGGGCTTGCCGATAATTTCATCGTTCTGGGCATGATCCCATGCTCGCAAAGTCTCATCTTGCAGTGACTTAGGTTTGCCGTCGGCCCGTTCTGTATCGAGCTTCAACTGTTCCCAATACTTATCATACGCTGCTGCAACACGCGGCGACTCAATAATGAGCGCATTATTGGTCTGGGTAGCGAGCCCCGTGCTGGTCCAATTGGTCGATCCTGTTAGAACTGCCTTTGGTTTGTTGTTCTCAACGAGGACCATGAACTTGTTGTGGGGGATCTGCCCTTTAGGCACCATGCGATCGATCACAGGCACACCTGCCTTCTTCAAGGACTTCCGAGCCTTAGCGCATACGTCCTTAACCGCTTTTCCCGTGTCCTCATCGGTTGACCATTCATTGCCAAGGATGACGGTCCGACTCTTCGCATCGCCACGATCTTTAGCCTGAAGGCGCACTTCCAGGCCCTTCGGATCATTGAGCTCGTAGAGCGCCGCTTTCACTACATCGCCGTGCTGATCGGCGCGGTCGAGAAGAGATGTCACCCCTTCAAAGAGTTGCCCCGTTAACATGGCGCGCACCTTATCGTCGGGCTCCTTGATGCGAGCACGCAACTTATCTGCATTGGGCTTACCGAGCTCATGCGCAACTGCCTGGGTAGCGACCAATCCTCGATTGAAATATGCTTTGAAGCGACCCCGATCAGGGGTGAGTTTAATTTTTTTGGTGATGAGCGGTTCGGCGTCGGTCATGGGAACAAGTGCTCCCGGCGCTCCGGTCATCGGGACGATCTTATAAACGTACTCGCCTCCATGTTCAGCACCGAGATCCTTCCACCAGAACTTTTGGACCGGACCTTGTTCGGTGGTGATCTTCGCATCTTTGGCCGTCTGCTTGAATCTGGCCAGCGCTGGCAATGGGACAGGATTTGAACCGTCGGGCGCGCAACGGTAAATAGCAAATCCGAGGCAGTCTTTCAGGCGACGATCATAAGTCCAGGCGATCAAGGCAATATCGTTGTTAGAAAAAGCTATGGCCTTCATGGCCTATCTCCCCCGGGGTAGTACCTGTGCTCCCATGCAACCTTAGCACGAAAGACTGTGAGCTCAATGACAGCAACTGGCGGCGTATTCGAACCGCGCGGAACTTGGTTCGGTTACGTCGGCCAGCACAAGGGTAAATTGGGGGCGAGCTGATTATGGGGCCGTCCACGAAAGATTGGGATGGGTTGTCTGTTAATCACTTGGCCCAGGAACAGCGTCCGCAACTGACCAACCGCTGATAGCGGTCCAGGCGCAGTCGTCGTAAAAGTAATACAGGGACGATCTATGTCGACGGCGATGACCGTCCTTACCCAGAGATAGAACCCTACGCCTCAGGCCAGCTTGATGACTGAGATGACCGAAAAGCGAAGTACTGAAGAAAATCCTGACCGGAAAGTTCCCGACCTCAATCGATACTCGCGCCACTACTAGATGTTCACCAGATCTGGACGCATCCCGACTACGGCAGGGCGACCGCGTCTATGCTGGAACTCGCTGAACCCCGCCGAAAACACAAGGAACTGATGTTTCGTGCACCAGACCATCGATACGACCGGACCATACCTGGCGGTTTCCGGCTCGTACCGACGGGCCGAAATGCGTAAGAAACTATCCGCCGACTATGAGAAAATGTCCGCCATGACCTTCGGGACGCCGCCCGAATTCGAAACAGTGATGGCCAGCATTTACGAGCTTGAACAGGTTCTCAACACTGTTGACATAGCGACCTCTGTCTAGGGGGTTTTGTCGCAAACCCTTCGGTAAGGGAACATGATCTACGTATCTCCGGTGAAACTTCGGGAGACGCCAGATGTTCAAGGGGCGTCATTTTGACCGGTCGATCATCCTGCGGGGTGTGCGTTGGTACCCGGCTTAGGGACTGAGCCTGCGCGATCTGGAAGAAATGATGGAAGAGCGCAATATCCATGTTGACCATTCGACTGTGCATCGATGGGTGGCTAGCCGAGCCCGACCTTGTATCGTGCAAGCAGCGCTGCGAGGCGCGACCGGTCATTCATGATGGGCTGGGGCTCGGCTGGTTTCAGCCGAGCACTAGTCTGATCGAAGAGCGCGACGCAGAGTTCGCCATTGTCATGATTGGCGCGATAGGTGATGCCGTCCGGCGACGAAAGGTGGTCGTGAACGGCGCGCGACCAGAGTTGCGCGACGGCATGGGGGCCGCTCGTCACCGCGCCCGTTGCGCCGAGTTGCGCCAAGCCCGGACCTTGAAAGGAAACCAGCCGAAGGGCTGCGGTCACTTCGATCTCAGAGAAAGATCGTGCCTCGAGAAACGTCATGGCGACAAAGCGCGCGCCGACGGCGCGCAGGCAGGTCTCTGCGAAAGCGCCCTCAAGTGTCGTGGCGAGATAACAGACGCCATAAGTCTTGGTCGGATCATCGAAGCGATTGCCGCCGGTCGAGCCGAAGAAGAGCGGGCCGAGGTCGCTGCGATGGATCCGGGCCAGTCGCGTACCGGCGCCGATGGTCTCGACGGGAAGGTCGCGGCTGGCGACGTCGATGGGCGGCAGAGGACCGGGATCAGGCGGCGCCATGTTCGCCGTAAGCCGCGGCGGCCATCACCACGTCGTCTATCTTCCCCTCGCGAAGAAGATCGATCGGTCGTTCGCCTCCGAGGCGGGCGTCGCCTGTCAACATGAAGTTGACGCGCATCCAAGGGTCATCGACCGTGAAGGCGTCTAACACTTCACGGATGCCCGGCAGCAGGCCACTTTTGCTGATTTGGAAGGCCGGGTAGACGTAACCGTCACCGATGTCGAGCCAGAAGATGTGATTGCGCTCTCGCTTGCGGCCAAGCCCCTGTGGCGTGATGCCAAGATGAACGGCAAGCTGCTGGGCGGAAAGCGCACCGCCCTCGGCCTTTAGCATCTCGCGCTTCATCTCCGACCCGCGCAGGAGCGCGTCGGTCAGTGGATCGGGCTTGTCCGGCAGTATCTCCGCGCCGATAGCGGCAGCCTCACGCAGCGAGCTGAAAAGCACGTCAGTGTCAGTTGAGGCTCCTACAGCAGCCAGAAGCCGATCGCGTGGCATGCGTTCGGCTATGCGCTCAAGAGCCCTGCCAGTCCGAAGGACAAAAGCTTGAATGAGGTCATCGCTCGGCCCCGGCTCTGTCCGGCGGGTGCGCGGCGGGGCCGTCGTGGATGATGCGTCGCCAAAATGGCTGGCACGGCCGCGGCGACGTTGGGTACCGGCTGAAGCTGGAGTCGCCATGTTTGATGTCCCTTGGTATGGTTCATTTGTCTTTCTACATATATATCATGACAACTGAAAATTCAATTGCTAATGTCACGCAAAACACCAAATCCGGCAAAACTGCAGCCCGCTGCGCGATGCGTAACGGGAGACAGCGACGCTTGTCGAAGGCAAGATATCTCAGCTTGGCCAGAACGGGGCAGTGCGTTTGAACTTGCGCCATCTGTCGTGCAGCCGTTCGGCTCCGGCAAGCTCGAGATGACCTTGCCAGCCGGTCACGGCCCCAACGGCACGATGCACATCGGGGCTGTGCACGCTGTCCCGGATATCCGACAGCAGCGTCCGTGAGGTTATGACGTCGTTGGCCTCACCCAATCCATCCTGCAGCCGGGACAGTTGCTTGATGTATTTTCTGGTCGCAGTCTTGTTGGAATAGAGCGGCAGGAAAAACTCCGCAGAATACCGCAGCTTTTTCAGGAAGATCCGCAGCTTGTGGCGCGCCTCCGGCC
>NZ_JBBNAN010000194.1:0-29293 GCF_037994405.1 Phyllobacterium sp. | reverse complement strand
GACAGATCCAAAGGGGCGGCGTGGTTTTGATGCGCATGTCGGCGAACGCGGCGTCAAGCTTTCTGGTGGCCAGCGCCAACGTATCGCGATTGCCCGCGTGATGTTGAAGGATGCGCCGATCCTGATTTTGGACGAGGCGACGTCAGCGCTCGACTCTGAGGTGGAAGGCGTTATTCAGGATAGTCTTTATCGTCTGATGCATGGCAAGACAGTGATCGCCATCGCGCATCGGCTATCCACAATCGCGGCACTTGAGCGGCTTGTGGTAATGGATGAAGGCAGGATCGTTGAAAGCGGAACACATGAAGAGCTTATTGCTGCCAACGGTATTTATGCAGGCCTTTGGGCAAGGCAATCCGGTGGATTCATAGCGCACGAGTGACGCAGAGCTTATCCCTGCGACATCCTGCCCTTGTGACGCTGTCAGGCTGGACAAGCTCAAGCGACATGCTTAGAAACCACGCAATATGCTGGGGATTCCGCGGGGCTCATTTCTTGGGCCTGTCTTCTATTATGCTGACATAGTGGATTCTCCCGCTGCGTTGTTATTCGGAAAGGAACAGGCCCCGTGAGCGCACACGATACGACCGAGCCGACACGGCGTGACTTCCTCTATATTGCGACAGGTATGGCCGGTGTGGTCGGTGCGGGGGCCTTTGCGTGGCCCTTCATCGATCAGATGAGACCGGACGCATCCACGCTGGCAGTCTCGTCTATCGAAGTTGATGTTTCCGCTGTTCAGCCGGGCATGTCCCTGACGGTCAAATGGCGCGGCAAGCCCGTCTTCATTCGCAATCGCACGCCGAAGGAAGTCGAAGACGCCAAGAATGTCGAACTGAGCCAGCTGAAGGATCCGATTGCGCGCAACGCCAATCTGCCCAGCGACGCCCAGGCAACCGATACCGACCGTGCGGCCGCCAAGGACAAGGAAAACTGGCTGGTGATGATCGGCGTTTGCACCCATCTTGGCTGCATTCCGCTTGGCCAGCAGGGCGATTTCGGCGGTTGGTTCTGCCCGTGCCATGGTTCGCAATATGACACGGCCGGACGCATTCGCTCGGGCCCGGCGCCGGAAAATCTTCCAGTCCCGCCACTTTCATTCATTTCCGACACCGTCATCAAGATCGGCTAAGGTTTCACGGGGAGACACGACATGAGCGGTGGACATTCATCCTATACGCCGAACAGCGGTATCGAAAAGTGGATTGACGCGCGACTCCCGTTGCCGCGTCTGGTCTACGATTCCTTCGTAGCCTATCCGGTTCCGCGTAATCTCAACTATGCCTATGCCTTCGGTGGTATCCTGGCAATCATGCTGGTCGCGCAGATCCTGACTGGTGTGGTACTGGCCATGCATTATGCGGCCGATACCGGTCTTGCTTTCAACTCCGTTGAAAAGATCATGCGTGACGTGAATTCGGGCTGGCTGTTGCGCTATCTGCACTCCAACGGCGCATCGATGTTCTTCCTCGCGGTCTATGTGCATATTTTCCGTGGTCTCTACTACGGCTCCTATAAGGCACCACGCGAACTTCTCTGGATTCTCGGTGTCATCATTCTTCTTTTGATGATGGCGACCGCCTTCATGGGCTACGTTCTGCCCTGGGGTCAGATGTCCTTCTGGGGTGCGACCGTTATCACCGGCTTCTTTACCGCGTTCCCGATCATCGGTGACCCGATTCAGCAGCTTCTCCTCGGTGGTTTTGCCGTTGACAATCCAACGCTCAACCGCTTCTTCTCGCTGCACTACTTGTTGCCGTTCATGATTGCCGGTGTTGTTATCCTGCACGTGTGGGCATTGCATGTTACCGGCCAGACGAACCCGACGGGCATCGAAGTAAAGTCGAAGACCGATACAGTGGCCTTCACCCCTTACGCCACGGTCAAGGACGCGTTCGGTTTGGTGTTGTTCCTCATCCTTTTTGCCTATTTCGTCTTCTATCTGCCGAACTTCATGGGCCATCCGGACAACTATATCCAGGCTGACTCGCTTAAGACACCTGCTCACATCGTCCCTGAATGGTACTTCCTGCCATTCTACGCGATGCTGCGCGCCATCACCTTCAACATCGGACCGATCAACTCGAAGCTCGGCGGCGTTCTGACCATGTTTGGTTCGATTGCAGTGCTGTTTATCGTTCCTTGGCTCGATACCTCCAAGGTACGTTCGGCGGTCTACCGTCCTTGGTACAAGCTGTTCTTCATCCTGTTCATCGCCAACGCGATCATGCTTGGCTGGTTGGGGTCGCGTCCGGCCGAAGGTCTCTATGTGATCTTTTCACAGCTCGGTACAGCTTATTACTTCGGCTTCTTCATCGTCCTCATGCCTCTCTTGGGATTGATTGAAACGCCGCGCCGAATGCCGAATTCCATTACGGAAGCGGTGCTTGCGAAAACCAAGAGCGGTGGCCAACCTGCCGGTATTGCTGCCTCTCCCGAAACCAAGGGCTGAGAATCGTGAAGGGCTCAAACATGAAAAAAATCCTCCTCGGTCTCGCAGCTGCCGGTCTTGGAACAATGCTGGCTTTCGGTGGTGCCCATGCCGCCGAAGAGGCTCACAATGCGGCTGAACCGACGCATTTTCCGATCAAGAAGCCAGCTGAACTGGATTGGACCTTCGCAGGTCCATTCGGACACTACGACAAGCAGCAGCTGCAGCGCGGTCTGAAGATCTACAAGGAAGTGTGCTCGGCTTGCCATTCCATGAAGCTGGTAGCCTTCCGATCACTCGAAGAGCTAGGCTATACGGAAGCGCAGGTAAAGGCATTCGCTGCGGAGTATGAAGTGCAGGACGGTCCGAACGCTGAAGGTGAGATGTTCACCCGCAAGGCCCTGCCGTCGGACTACTTCCCGTCGCCATTCCCCAATGCACAGGCAGCCGCAGCAGCCAACAACGGTGCAGCCCCTCCGGATTTCTCTTTGATTGCCAAGGCACGCTCTGTCGAGCGCGGGTTCCCGCGGTTCGTGTTCGATATTGCTACCCAGTATCAGGAAGGTGGTCCGGACTATATCCATGCGCTGCTTACCGGTTTCAATGAGACACCGCCGGAAGGCATGAAAATTCCGGAAGGCACGCATTACAATCCATACTTCATTTCCGCCAAGTCTCTTGCCATGGCTCCGCCTTTGCAGGACGGTCAGGTGACCTATGATGATGGTTCGCCGCAGACACTGGCTCAATACTCGCAGGATATCTCCGCATTCCTGATGTGGGCTGCTGAACCGCACTTGGAAGACCGCAAGAAGACCGGTTTCCGTGTCATGATGTTCCTCGTTCTCTTCGCTGGTCTGGTCTATATCGCCAAGCGCCGTATCTGGGCTGACGTGGAGCATTGAGATTCGGAAGAAAATTGAAGTTGAAAGGGGCGCGCTGCGCCCTTTTCTTTTGCCGTGCAGGACCGCTAGATTAAGGCAGGACCGCTAGATTAAGAATGCCCGCAAGTAGCATCAAGGAGTGATGAGATGGATTCCACCCTGAAGCAGACGCTGGTCGATGCCATTCGCAACATTCCCAATTATCCCAAACCCGGCGTGATGTTTCGCGATATCACTACGCTGCTTGGCAATGCCTGGGCTTTTCGCCGTGCAGTGGACGAGCTCGTGCATCCCTATGCTGGTGGCAAGGTCGACAAGGTCGCCGGCATCGAGGCGCGAGGCTTCATCATTGGTGGCGCTATGGCACATCAGCTTTCGTCCGGCTTTGTCCCGATCCGCAAAAAGGGAAAGCTGCCGCACGACACCGTTCGCATTGCCTACAGTCTTGAATATGGCGTGGACGAGATGGAGATGCACCGGGATGCGATTGTGCCTGGCGACAAGGTCATTCTGGTCGACGATCTGATTGCAACGGGTGGCACGGCAGAAGGTGCCGTAAAGCTCTTGCAGCAGATGGGCGCTGACATCGTCAGCGCCTGCTTCATCATCGATCTACCGGAGCTGGGAGGGCGCCAGAAGCTGGAAGCGCTTGGCGTCAACGTTCGTGCGCTGATTGCCTTTGAGGGGCACTGAGCACTTATTCGGGCAGGGCAATCAGTGCGGCGCTGTCGAATTCCAGAACCTTGTCGCCGTTCTGCTTATAGGCGGCAGAGGACATCTGCATCATGGACCAACCAGGGCGTGACTGAAGCGCACGAACGCCATTCAATGTTCGCGTAAAACGGATCGTGTCGCCGGCGTAGACCGGTTTCAGCCATTTGAGATTTTCGAATCCGGGCGAGGGCCCGAATTGCGGCGGTTGTTCGCCGCGCTGCATTGCAGCTTGAACCTGCGACTTCATATCTTCGACATTCAACCGCATCCAGATCGCCGTGGTGTGCCAACCTGATGCGCAAAGTGCGCCGAAATTGCTCTTTCGTGCCGCCTCAGGGTCGACGTGAAAGCGCTGAGGATCGTATTTCGTGGCGAAGGCAATAATTTCTTCGGCCGAGAATGTGTGGATGCCGAGATCCCGTTCGACGCCGATAAACTGTTCGATATGACGCCTCATGATGTGACAGGCTCCCGCAAGGAGAACATCGCAGTGTGCTCCAGCTCGCAGACGAGTGTGGCGTTCTGATTAAAGACCGCATGACGCATTTTTACGAACCCCAACGAGGGCTTGGATTTCGATATGCGTTGGTCGAGGATCGTCGTCCTGCCTGTCAGTGTATCGCCTGCGAGTACCGGATGCTTCCATTTGACATAATCGATCCCGGGTGCACCCTGCGAGGTGGAATCCAAAAGATAGGCATCGCAGAGCATACGCATGAACATCGAGACAGTATGCCAACCGGAGGCAGCGAGGCCCCCCAGGATGCTTGCCTTGCCTGCGGCCTCATCGAGATGGAATGGCTGCGGATCGAACTGACTGGCGAAATCGATGATCTCATCTGCAGTCACGACCTTGGATCCCAGCGACCACTCGCTGCCGACCGTGAAGTCTTCATAGGCGTACCGGGGGAAATATCCGTTCATGTTCTGATAGCGCTTACGTGTTGAACCTGAACAACATGATGTCGCCGTCCTGCACGACATATTCCTTGCCTTCGTCGCGAGCCTTGCCTGCCTCCTTGGCCGCTACTTCACCACCGAGGTTGACATAATCATTGTAGGCGATCGTCTGCGCGCGAATGAAGCCACGCTCGAAGTCGGTATGGATGACTCCAGCGGCCTGTGGCGCCTTGGAACCGCGCTCGACCGTCCAGGCGCGAGCTTCTTTCGGGCCTACGGTAAAATAGGTGATGAGGTGGAGCAGCCTATATCCGGCGCGGATCAACCGGTCGAGGCCCGCCTCATCCAGGCTCATGGCTTCCAGATATTCCTTGGCTTCCTCGTCGGGCAGCTGTGCCACTTCTGCCTCGATGGCAGCGGAGATAGTGACGGTTTCAGCGCCCTGGTTCGTCGCCATTTCTTCAACTTCCTCGGTATATTCATTGCCGGTTGCTGCGTCGCTTTCGGCAACATTGCAGACATAGAGAACCGGTTTGGATGTCAATAGGTTAAGGCCTTGCAGGATCAAGAGCTCTTCAGCGGCAATACCATTCAGCATGAAACGAACGGGCTTGCCGTCCTGCAGGAGGGCAAGCGCCTCTTCCATAACGGGCAACACTGTAAGTGCTTCCTTGTCCTTGCTGCTGGCACGCTTGCGGAACTGAACGATGCGGCGCTCTAGGCTTTCGAGATCCGACAGCATCAGTTCGGTTTCGACTGTCTCGGCATCTGAGACAGGATCGATACGATTTTCAACATGAGTGATATCGTCGTCCTCGAAGCAGCGCAACACATGTACTATTGCATCGACTTCGCGAATGTTGGCAAGAAACTGGTTGCCGAGGCCTTCGCCCTTCGAGGCGCCGCGCACGAGCCCGGCGATATCGACAAAACTGATGCGGGTAGGAACGATATTTGCGGATTTGCCGATCTTGGCAATGGCCTGCAAGCGCGGATCGGGGACCGCGACTTCGCCGGTATTCGGTTCAATCGTGCAGAATGGATAGTTCGCAGCCTGGGCAGCAGCCGTTTTGGTCAGCGCGTTGAAGAGCGTCGATTTACCAACATTTGGCAAGCCAACGATGCCGCATTTGAAACCCATAATGTGCGATCCTTATTCTTTTTTGCCGAAGAGCTTGTTCAGCATGTCGGCCATGGGGCCGGATTTTGGAATGTTAACGGCAGGCTTTTGGTTCCGCGCCTGCCGGATATGGCTTTGACCAGCCGGCTTTGCAACAGGCTTTTCCGTCGCGCCGCTCGCTGTCTTGGTGCCGTTACCAAGAGCCAGCGACACGCGATTCATAAAACCGGCATCGTCCTTCTTAACGAGGAGCCCGGCATTGACAGCAATCGCCTCGAGCAACGGCTCCAGCCACTCACTGTCTGCTTTGGTAAAATTACCGAGGACATGGTTGGAAACCATTTCCTTAACGCCGGGATGGCCGATGCCGAGGCGGACACGGCGATAGTCCTTGCCGCAATGGGCATCGATGGACTTGATGCCGTTATGACCTCCAGAGCCACCACCCGTCTTCACTCGAACTTTGCGACACGGCAGATCCAATTCGTCATAGATTACGACAAGGTCGCCAAGAGCCAGTTTGTAGAAGCGCATCGCTTCACCAACGGCCTGACCGGACAGGTTCATGAAAGTCTGAGGTTTGATCAGGATGGTCTTTTCACCGTCGATGATACCATCGGCGACGAGCGCCTGAAACTTCTTGGTCCAAGGCGAGAAATTATGGCGGCGGTGTATTTCATCCGCCGCCATGAAACCGATATTGTGGCGGTTTGCAGCATATTGGGAGCCCGGATTGCCAAGACCTGCGATAAGCAGCACGCGCCTAGCTCCCAATAACCAGAGACGATTACTCGCCTTCTTTTTCTGCCGTTTCAATGGTCTCGGCTGCAGCTTCAGTGACTACTTCTACTTCAGCAGCGTGACCAACAATGGTAGCGATGGTGAAATCGCGATCCTGAATGACTGGCGTAACGCCCTTCGGCAAGGTCACGGCAGAAATGTGGATGGAGTCACCGATTTGCAAGCCGGTCAGATCGATGTCGATCGCGTCCGGAATGGCGTTTGCAGGAGCATGAAGCTCGACATCGTGACGAACGATATTGAGAACGCCGCCGCGCTTGATGCCCGGTGCTGCATCTTCATTGTGGAAGTGAATCGGCACATGCACGTTGACGACCGACTTGGCCGATACGCGCAGGAAGTCGACGTGCACTGGCTTATCGCTGACCGGATCAAGCTGGAAGTCCTTTGGAAGGACCTGAATCGACTTGCCGTCCAGAAGGATGTTAGCGATCGTCGTCTTGAAACCGCCGCCGTGAATCTTGTAGTACAGCGTCTTGTAATCGAGGGTAATCGAGATTGGCGCCTGCTTGTCACCATAGATGACTGCTGGCACTTTACCGTTGCGGCGAATTTCCCGGGCGGACCCCTTACCGACCCGTTCGCGCGCCTCGGCCTTGAGCTCGTATGCTTCGCTCATGGCATTTCCTTTCGAGGTTCAAATCTGGAGTGTTTTTTGAGGCCGATGAGCGGCAATCCAAAAAACATGAAGCGGCCAACAAGACCGCCACATTCCGCGTTGCCTCCAAGGGTGTCTACGCGGATGGCGGCTCTATAACGGAAAGATGGCTGTTGTGCAAGTTGGTTGCTCGACCGGCTGCCAGCAAACCACAGTCCGCACTATTGTTGCAGATGATCTAGTCGAACAGGCTGGAAACGGACTCTTCCGATGCAGTGCGTGAAACCGCTTCGCCGATCAGATCGGAAATCGACAGCACGCGGATGTTGTGCGCGGCCTCGATGGCAGGCGTCGGCTGAATGGAGTCGGTGATGACCAGTTCCTTGAGTTTGGAACCGGTGATACGCGCAACGGCGCCGCCGGAGAGAACGCCATGCGTGATATAGGCAGTTACGCTGGTGGCACCTTTTGCCAGAAGCGCCTCCGCAGCATTGCACAGCGTGCCGCCGGAATCGACAATGTCGTCGAACAGCAAGCAGTCCTTGCCGCGAACGTCACCGATGACATTCATGACTTCCGACTCGCCCGGACGATCGCGGCGTTTGTCAACTATGGCAAGTTGAGCATCGATGCGTTTTGCCAGCGAGCGGGCGCGAACCACGCCACCAACGTCTGGCGAAACAACCATGACATTCGACGTGCCATAATGGGCGCGGACGTCGCGAGCGATAACTGGAACGGCATAGAGATTGTCGGTCGGGATATCGAAGAATCCCTGGATCTGGCCCGCGTGCAGATCGAGCGTCAGGACGCGGTTCGCTCCGGCTTCGGTGATCAGATTGGCGACGAGCTTGGCGGAAATTGGCGTGCGGGGACCAGGTTTGCGATCCTGGCGGGCATAACCGAAATAGGGGAGAACAGCAGTGATGCGCTTGGCCGAAGATCTGCGGAATGCGTCGATCATGATGAGCAATTCCATCAGATGATCATTCGCGGGAAACGACGTCGATTGCATCACGAAAACGTCTTCGCCGCGGACATTCTCCTGAATCTCGACAAAGATCTCCTGGTCAGCGAAACGCCGAACGCTGGCTTTTCCAAGTGGAATGTTGAGATATTTGGCGACAGATTCGGCGAGAACACGATTGGAATTGCCCGCGAAGAGTTTCATGCCGTATTTTCCTCACGTCTTTTTCAGAGCGTCTGCCGAGTAAAGGATATGGCGGGCCTTTTACTGCGCTTGACGCACATTGCAAGCGGCCAAGCAAGATTCATGCACAATTCACCGGAAATATCGCGCAAAACGCGTAAATTTGTCACGTCTTGGCGCCTGATACCCATGCCAGATAGCCTTGGATTGCCTTGTCGGCGATCCCTTCCATAGTTTTGGGCGGGACTGTGCTCCATGGATCAGCACCGCCGCCGGGGACTTTTTCCTGGCCCTGAATGCGGTGGAGACGTGTACCTGCGGGATCGAGCACATCCCACACATAGATTATGGTTGTCTGATTGCCGTCGGGAAGGGCAGAGAAGTAGCCCTTCATGATATGGGTATTGTCCGTATCAGCTGCTGTGCCGAGCGTAATGCCCTTTTCCTTGGCGAGCGCAGACAATCTCTGTGATAGCGGCGTGGCTGCTGCAATCGGCGCACCGACGATAGGTGCAAATCGCAATTTTGCCGTGCGCGGTGAACCGGGTGCTGTTGGTGTGCCAGCTTGGGTCGACCCGGATGCGGTAACTGTACCAGCACCAGGCGCTGTCGCAGGCCTTCCCGGCGTCGCAACTCCTTGCGCGGCCGTTGTGGCTGGTGTCCCAGGTGAAGCGGTTGTACCCGGAGTTGCTGGCGTTCCTGGCGCTGGCGTTGTCTGGTTGTTCTGCAGATCAGATTTGGTGACGCCGATCGGGGATTCCGAACTGTTGCACGCGGTAAGTGCAAGCGCTGTCAGAACTGCGACCGCACATGTCAGTGAGTTACGCGACGTCATATTCAGTCAAACCCCGTCATGAGCTGTTAGTCCGCTTAATAAACAGAAGCAGACAGAAGTTTTATTTTACGATCAAGTCAAGAGGTTGGCGGGAAAGTGGCTCCGCATCGCCATTCGTTGTGAGATAGGTACGGCCAAGGGTCATGGCCGTATTGCTGTCTGAATCCATAATAATCATGTGAGCAAAAAGTGTCATATCGGGCTGAATCCGTTCTGGATTGCCGGAATAAAACATCGGCATGTCCATCCAGGATGGTGTAAACCGTGCGCCGACTGAATAGCCGCAAGCGTTGAGGCGGTGGCGTGTCAATTCGTGAGCTTCCATTACCTTGGCGTGCGCATCGAAGACATCGCCGAAAGTGGAAGCTGGTGTCATTGCAGCTTCCACTGCAAGTAGCGCCTCCAGGGCCGCATCATAAAGCTCCTGGTGGCGTTTTGATGCCTTGCCGGTCAGGACAGTGCGCATCATTGGTGCGTGATAATGGCGATAGACGCCGGCCCATTCCAGTGTCAGCTGGTCGTTCTTGGCCAATTTACGCCGGCCCGCCTTATACCGGCAGAGCAACGCATCTTCGCCGGAGCCGATGATAAACTCATTGGCCGGATAGTCGCCGCCACCGGCAAAGATTGCTGATTGCATGGCAGCAAGGATCACGCCTTCATCAGCGCCGGCCTTGGTCAATTTCAGGGCGGCGTCCAGCGCTTCGTCGCTGAGCTCCGCTGCCTTGCGGCTATAAACGATTTCTGCGGGGCTTTTCAGGACGCGAAGTTTATCGATAATGCCCGAAATATCGACGAGCTGCCCGAATGCAGTGAGCTGCTCATCCAGTTTCCGGCCGTTGGCGGCTGTCAGCCCGTGAGTCTGATATTCGATGCCGATGCGGCGGCCGAGCAAGTCGAGATCATTGAGAATTTCGCGCAGATCTGCGGCAGGGTTGGCATTGTCCCGGTCAGCCCATACGACAATATTCTCGATATTGGATGTCTGACGCGCCTGCCGCAGATCCGCGGAGCGGGTCATCAACACATTGCTGCCATCGGCTTTGACGACGAGGCACTGGAAGAAGCAGAAGCCAAACGTATCATAGCCTGTAAGCCAATACATGCTTTCCTGGGCAAAAAGCAGGACCGCATCCAGCTTCTGCTCTGCCATCACCATCATCAGGCGGTCACGGCGCGCAGCAAATTCTTCCGGTTCGAAATGAAGGGCCATGCTTTTACTCCGTGATAGTGATCGCCGAAATCTGGCGACCGTAGTCTGGTTCCTTGCGATGGGTCGTTCGCCTGTAGGAGAAGAACTGGTCCTCATCCGCATAGGTGCATGCTTGAAGCGACGAGGTATTCACACCGGCGTCAATGAGGCGAGTGGTGATAAAGGCCCACAGATCAAACATTTTATGGCCGTCCTTGATCGAGTCGCGGAAGAAACCCTTGTATGACGGATCCATTCCAACAAACTGATCGTAAAATTCACTACCGACTTCGTAGTTGTCTGGGCCGATCGTTGGGCCAAGAACGGCATGAATGCGATCACGCCGTGCGCCAAGAACTATCATTGCCTCAACCGTGTTCTCAAGAACTCCGGCAATCGCACCACGCCATCCGGCGTGGGCAGCACCAACGACCCTCGCCTCCTTGTCGGCAAACAAAATCGGGCCGCAATCGGCTGACAGCGCGCCAATGACGATACCAGGCGTTGCAGTTACCATCGCATCGGCATCTGGCCTGTCGCCGACGAACGGAGCCGTTACAGTGACCACGTCGGGAGAGTGGACCTGGTGAACGGTCACGAGGTGCGACAGGGGCGCGCCGAGGGATTCAGCAACGCGTCGGCGGTTTTCCCTGACATGATCCTGATTGTCATTTGAACCACTGCCGACGTTCAATCCGCGGTAGATACCGTCTGATACACCACCTTTGCGGGTGAAAAAACCGTGAGCGATTCGATCTATTTGGGGGGATCCCAGCGAGGAAGAACGCAAAGGGGCTGGTTTGTCGGATGTGATCATGCCGGATGCCTTTCAAGGCTGCGGATGGTGGTTGAGCAATCGATTGAAGTCAATCGCCTGAATTTCATTTCGCTTCGAATGGATAGATGTGCGTAGCAGGATCCGTCACGCAAAGCACTTTGAACAGTGTTCCCATCTGATCAGGGCCGGCGAGACGCTCCACATCTGCGCTGATCTGATCCTGAAAGTTGGCCGATTTGCCTTGGCCTAATGCTCCGGCGCGATCCAGCAAGCCCATTGCGATCAGAAACTCGCCCTGGGTCATGGCGCTCGTCTTGCAGCCCTCTGCGCGCGCTGGCTGCGCCAAGCTGTAAAAATCTACATGGGTGGTCAAATCGGCTGCGCCGGGAATGTGCAGTACATCGACCGATGAATGTCGGCTCAACGCTTGAAGTGTATCGCCGAAACCCGGTTGCAAATGCCCATAGTCAAACAGGAGTGCCGCACCCCGCTCGCGGTGAATCCGTTCAGCAATCTCCTGCATCAAGGCGCTGCGGGCAGGGGCAATTTCGAAAACGCTGCCTTCAGGCGCAATATCACAGGCTGGTGGAAGCAAAGCCTGATCGATGACCCCGGAACCGGCAGCAAAGACAAGATTTTTCCCGGTATTGAGTGCAAGCATGCGTTCGACGAAGCGCCCCTTCGTCTTGACGTATTGTCGTGAAGGAATGGCGTCGAAAAGCTCGTTGGCAACAAGAATAAGCGGCGCGGATTCAATGTCGCTCAGCCGCTTGTTCCATTGGATCACGCTTTTATAGTCGCCGAGCGTCGATTGCTGGATTTGCGTCAACCGCTGGCTGATTTCCACCAAGCGGATCTTTGCGGCAGCAAAGAAATCCGGTGCGATTTTTTGCGCTGCACGGATCAGGTCCTTCATCAATGTGCCGCGTCCAGGGCCCATTTCACAAAGGACGAATTCACTGGGGCAGCCGAGGGCCTGCCAGGCGCTGACGCACCACACGCCAACGAGTTCGCCAAACATCTGACTGACTTCGGGTGCTGTAATGAAATCGCCGTCTTTGCCAAAGGGTTCGCGCGTCGTGTAGTAACCGGCATCGCGGTCGAAGAGGCACATTGCCATATAATCTGCCACGCTGATCGGTCCGGTGGCTTCTATCTGGCGAATTATGCGTTGCTTCAGGTTCATCGTCCGGTGGCAACTTCGGGGTTACGGGCTGACACTATGAAGGCAAGACCGACCAGCACCATGGGAATGGAAAGAACCATCCCCATTGTGAGCCAGCCGCCATAGAGATAGCCGAGTTGCGCGTCCGGTTCGCGAAAAAACTCCACGAAAATGCGCGAGAGGCCATAGAGCGTGATAAAGGCGCCGCTGATGAAGCGAGGGCTTTTTAGCTTGCGGCCATAGAAGATCAGCATCGCCAGCGTTGTGAAAAGAACGATGCCTTCAAGTGCCGCCTCGTAAAGCTGGCTTGGATGGCGCACGAAGGAGCCGCCCGTTGGAAAGATCATCCCCCACGGCACATCGGTTGGCCGCCCCCAGAGCTCGCTGTTGATGAAATTGGCCACCCGGACGAGACCGAGGCCGACCGGCACGCCGGCTGCGATGGTATCGAACATGCTGTAGACATTGATCCGGCGTGACCGGGCAAAGAGAATCATCGCCAAAATGGTACCGAGCAAACCTCCATGAAATGACATACCGCCTTCCCAAACCTTGAATATATCAAGTGGGTGCGCGAGATACCTTGAAAAATCATAGAACAATATGTAGCCGATGCGCCCCCCGAGCACGACGCCGAGCGCTGCCCACAGAACGAAATCATCCAGATCTGTGGGCTTCATCGGTGGGGTATTATTCGGCCAGAGTCGAGGTTTGCTGATCAGCCGCTTGCCATACCACCAAGCAAAAAGAATGCCGACGACGTAACCCAGACCATACCAGTGGACCGACAATGGGCCGATGGAGAAAATTACGGGATCAATATCCGGGAATGCAATCGCGGCAAATGTCGGGAGAAGAATTTCGCTCACAAAAGCACTCCAGTGGTGATTGGTCATCGGCGGGACCATGCGCGAGGGCATGGAGAGCGTCAAGTTGCCTCTGCGGTAACATTTGCGCGTGGGCGATCCAATGCCCAACTTGCTTGCAATCACGCCGGGCGGCGATTATTTGATTGGGAAACCAGCGCATAACGAAACCGAGATCGATTTCGGAAGAAAAATGCGCCAATTCAAGATGCTACTGCGTCCTTTGTGCTCCAAAGGGCGCACGGCGCAGTAGAGGAGGTATCCGCGATGACGAATGGATCAAACCGCGTTCTCGATGAACTGGCGAAGCTTGTGACCGACGCTGCAGGCGCAGCGCAGGGCGTGCGTCGTGAAGTCGAAACAGCGTTCCGCGGCCAGGCCGAACGATTGCTCAACACGATGGATGTAGTGCAGCGCGAAGATTTTGAGGCTGTGCGCGAAATGGCAATTCGTGCGAGGGCAGAGAATACGGCACTTCTGGCGCGGATCGAAGCGCTGGAAGCTCTTGTCGGTAACAAGGATCAGGCTGCCAAGCCCGCAAAACCAGGGCCAGCAACCGGTCGCACGAAGAAAGACTGATCTCAAGAACGGTCTGACTGATCTAAACGTACCAGCGGCACGCCGCTGGTACGTTTTTTGTATTTTCGCAAGTTTCGATGCGGCGCAAATCTTCGCCTTGTTTCTTCCTTCCCGTTTTCGCCGCGATCCGGTTGCGATTTTCACTTTCCCCAAAATAAATCTTAAGAATTTATCAACAGGTGGAAATCGCCGAAAACCGTTTTCTTAGAGTCAGTTAAAGGCAGGTCGTGAATCTTTTTCAGAGCGTCTGTCCACATCCATTCGCGCCATTCGACCAAATGGGGGCTGGCGCTCGGACTCAGCATCAATACACTGAAATTACAGCATGATTCGTTTCAGCGATCATGCTGGCGGTTAATCTGGTTCTTAACCGCGAACCGGCGGGTGCGTTCTGCCTGCCCGGTGAGTTTTCAAGCGTTTGGTGTCTTTCGGGTGGGTGCTGTGCTCCCGCAGCGTCATATGAGATTCGATTTAGCAGGTAGTGGCGATGAGCCTTCTGGAAATAGAAATTGCGCGCGATTTGCATCCGGTTGATGTGATCGAACATGTAGCCCACGCCAACGAATGGGCATTCGAGCGCACCGGGGAAGATGAAATTGCCATCACTGTTGAAGGGAGCTGGACCGACTACCAGATCTCCTTCTCCTGGATGGAGGATTTCGAGGCGCTGCATCTGGCTTGCGCTTTTGACATTGCGATTAGCGAACCGCGCGTCAATGAGGTGATGCGTCTGCTCTCGTTGATCAACGAACAGCTTTTGATGGGCCATTTTGATCTCTGGCGGCAGGAAGGGGCGGTGATGTATCGCCAGTCACTACTGCTTTCGGGTGGAGCCGAGCCGACTAGCAAACAAGTCGAGGTTTTGCTCTCAAGTGCCCTCGATGCCTGCGAGACCTATTTCCAGGCTTTCCAGTTTGTCGTCTGGTCCGGATCGACAGCACGGGAATCGCTCGACAGTATCCTGTTCGAGACTGTAGGTTCGGCCTAGATGGCGTCTGGCGCATCTCGAATAGTCTCTACGTCAGGATTTCAGGGAACATGACGATCAGTTTCGATGAATTCGAAAAAGTGGATATACGTGTCGGCACGATCGTCGAAGCCGAAACGTTTCCCGAGGCCCGCAAGCCTGCCTTCAAACTCAAAATTGATTTCGGACCCGAGATTGGGGTCAAGAAATCATCCGCACAGATCACCAAACACTATGATCTGGACGAGCTGAAAGGCCGGCAGGTTATGGCGGTGGTGAATTTCCCGCCACGTCAGATCGGGCCCTTCATGTCGGAAGTGCTGACCCTTGGATTTCCCGATGAAGAGGGGGCCGTCGTCCTCGCTGCCATCAGCAAACCGGTGCCGAACGGCGGTAAGCTGTTCTAA
This sequence comes from Phyllobacterium sp., assembly GCF_037994405.1. GTDB lineage: Bacteria > Pseudomonadota > Alphaproteobacteria > Rhizobiales > Rhizobiaceae > Phyllobacterium. The sequence goes on along the minus strand of NZ_JBBNAN010000194.1, from coordinate 13,906 downwards.
TTTCAATCCGAAAAAGGCTACGCCATTGACGCAATTCCGGTTGGAAATTGTAGCAACGGCGTAGTTGGCTGTCAGCGCTTGGGAACTACCGATGGTGGTTCAGATCGTCTTTGCGGCCATCTCCCTTGCAATGTAATCGGCCTGCCGGATGGCGAGACTGACAATGGTGAGCGTTGGATTCTCTGCGCCACCCGTTGTGAACTGGCTGCCATCAGAAACAAACAGATTCTTGATGTCATGGCTCTGGCCGTGCTTGTTGACCACACCATCCCTCGGTTTCTCGCTCATGCGGTTCGTGCCCAGATTATGCGTTGAAGGATAGGGTGGCGTCGGGAAGGTGCGAGTGGCACCCACAGCGCGATAAAGTGCTTGACCCTGTTCGTATGCGTGATCGCGCATGGCGACGTCATTTGGATGATCGCTGAAGTTCACGTTGGCGATGGGCAGGCCGTATTTGTCCCTCTCATCCTTGTGCAGTGTGATTCGGTTGTCTTCCTGTGGCATGTCTTCACCGACGATCCAGAGACCTGCCATGTTTACGTATTGGTCAAGCGCGGAGGTAAAAGATCTGCCCCAGCCACCTGGATCAAGGAATGCCGCCATGAACGGCAGTCCAAGCGACAGAGTCTCCATTTCGTACCCGCCTACGAAGCCTCGAGAGGGGTCATGACGGGCTTCATCACGGATGATGCCAGCCATGGTCGTACCGCGATACATATGCACCGGCTTTTCGAAGGTCGCATAAACGGAACCAGTCGTATGGCGCATATAATTGCGCCCCACCTGGCCCGAAGAGTTGGCGAGCCCATCGGGGAACATGCTCGATTCCGAGTTGAGCAGCAGGCGAGGGCTCTCGATCGAGTTGCCGGCAACGGCGACAACGCGTGCCTTCTGTAGTTGCTGCTTGCCATCCTTGTCGACGTAGAGAACGCCAGTGACTTTGCCACTCTTGTCATGCTCGATCTTTTGAACCATCGAGTTGGGACGAACTTCTAGCTTGCCGGTTTTTTCGCCCTTTGGAATTTCTGTGTAGAGCGTTGACCATTTTGCGCCCCATTTACACCCCTGGAAGCAAAAGCCGGTCTGCTGGCATGACATGCGGTCATCGCGCTCAGCGGAATTGATCGCCATATTGCCCGTATGGCACTCCTTGTAGCCAAGCTTGTCTGCGCCCGCTTTGAGGACCTTGAAGTTGTTGTTACCCGGCAGACCGGCGATGCCGTTGGTGCGGGTAACGCCCATCTTGTCCTCGGCCTTGGCATAATACGGCTCCATCTCAGCCAACGTTATCGGCCAGTCGAGCAGGTTGGCACCCTTGACCTTGCCATAATGGGTCAGCGCCTGAAACTCATGCTCTTGAAACCGGAGCGACGCACCGGCCCAGTGGGTGGTCGATCCGCCAACCGACTTGACGATCCATGCGGGTAGATTGGGGAAATCCTTGGCGACCCGCCAATCGCCCGACGTGGTGCGTTTGTCGACCCAGGCAAGTTGACCGAAACTCTCCCATTCATTGTTGATGAAGTCCTCATATTCGTGGCGGGCGCCAGCTTCGAGAATGACGACGTCAATGCCCTTTTGGGCAAGCTCATTGCCGAGCGTTCCGCCGCCCGCGCCGGAGCCGATGATGACGACGACACCGTCGTCCTTTAGATCAAAAGGTGCAGCCATGGTTTCCTCCCATTAGCCAAAAGGTTCTTGATTGCGCGAACAGCTCAAAGCCACTCTATGTCGCTGAAGCCGCGTGCGATGTAACCGCCCTTGGAATAGGACTCACCCTCGTAACCAAAGAGGGGCCAGATCTCTTCTTGATTGTAGAGTCCGGTTACGAGCCCGCCCCGAATGGTCTGGAAGAACGGGGTGTTCTCTATTTTTCGCAGGATGGCGAACCGGTCATCCTCCCAGCCAAGACCAAGGTAGCCGCCTTTGCCTGCACGCTTGTCGAGATCTGCAATGCCATCCTCGATCAGCTTCTTCTGTTTCGGGTCCTCTCCAGCCTTGGCATCATAGGGTTTAACCGCGATGGCGTAGAAGCGGTCCGGGACGTGGTCGTGCGGATAGATGTCGCGAGCCAACTGAATGAGTGTCGCCATCGTTTCAGGTTTGAGATTGGACGTCTCAAGTCCCCAGGCAAATTGCGGATGAATAATCGCGCTGCCGCTGATGACGAGGATTGCGCCAAGGCTGACCGTACCGCCTCTTTTGAGCACGTCGCGCCGCGATATTCCGTTTCGTTCGTCCGGGCTCAGCCCGTCCGGCGCAGCCGGCTTGCGGTTGAATATGGTAACCATTGTGTTCCTCCCTTGCTTGCTACAGGCATTTCCGCAGGATGATCCTTGAAGATGCCTTTGCTGGCTCGTGGCGTTCCTCCAACGCCGTTAAACCGGTCTCACATGTACCGGCCTTGTCGTTGCAAGACTTCAATCTTGTAACCATCCGGGTCCTCGACGAAGAAGAAGCGCGCCATCATTGCACCATCGCGCTTGAATTCCACGATGTCGCGGATTTTCAACTGTTGTTGTTTGAGGCGCGCATGTTCGGCGTCGAGGTCATCGACGCTGAAGGCCAGATGGCCATAGCCGTCGCCGACATCATAGGGCTCTGTGCGTCCCTTGTTGATGGTTAGCTCAAGCTCGAAACCAGCTTCGCTGTTGCGCAAATAGACGAGCGTGAACGTATCGAAATCGAGCCGATCCGCTACTTCAAGACCGAATGCTGTCTGATAGAATGATCTGGACTTCTCCTCATCGAGAATACGGATCATCGAATGAATGGCTTTTGCCAAAGGCACCTCCATAACGATTGATGGGCAGCCCAAAAAACTAAGGTTGCAGTGTTGGGGCATGTCGGTGATTATGAACATGGGAGAAGAAAAGTGGTGGCAATCGGCTACCACACCGCGTTGCGAGCCGAATAAATTTGCCCGTAGTGCACCAGCGCGCAAGAATGCCATTTTTGGACGCTGGCGGCGCGTATTGCGGGAACAAAAGAAGGGAGGTTCTTGGTATGTGTAAGGTATTTGCAGAACAGGATCCGCAGGGCTATCGGCAGATCAATCGTTCTGTGCGCATTGCCGGGCATTCAACAAGCATTCAACTGGAAGCAACATTCTGGAAATTGCTGGATGAGATCGCCGAAAGCCAGAATATGACGACTCCGCGCTTCATCTCGACGCTCTACGACGAAGCACTACAGGCGCAAGGGGAAATTCCGAACTTCGCCTCCATGCTTCGCACGACCTGTGCGCTGTATCTGCGTGGAGTACAGGCCTTACCCGAGCGCGCACCGGCCAATGGCGCTGCGCTCGTTGCAGAACATGCGGCGTAGGGGCTGTTGGCGGCAAATTCTAGGCAGGTATCCTGACAACGGCACGCAAACCACCGGCAGGGCTCTCATCCAGTGAGATATCGCCGCCATGACTACGGGCGATGTCGAGCGCGATAGCGAGACCGAGCCCCGTGCCGCTCGAATCCTGATTGCGTGCTTCATCCAGCCGGAAAAATGGCTTGAACACCTCGTCACGCATTTCCTTAGGAATACCTGGCCCGTCATCATCAATGGTGATAGTCAACCAGCCTTCGCGATGATCGGCGTTCACGGATACGTTTTTTGCGTAGCGAAATGAATTTGTTACAAGATTAGATATCAACCGGGAGAACGCGTTCGGACGAACCTGAATTTCCGGTTCGCCACGAATGCTGGACGCAAATCCGCGTTCAAGCAGCGTGCCTTCTTCCTTCAGTTTCGCGAAAAAGCGCTCCAGGTTGAAGGTCCCCGTTTCTTCTTCAGCTTCACTGCGAGCGAAGGCAAGGTAGCCTTCCAGCATCGACTGCATGTCCTCGATGTCCTGCTCCATCGCCTCCGTATCGACCCTGTTGCCGACGAGAGCCAGTTGGAGTTTGAAGCGAGTGAGAATGGTGCGCAAATCGTGGCTAACACCGCTCAGCATGGTTGTACGCTGGTCGATCTGCCGCTCGATACGCTCACGCATGACAATAAATGCTGCGCCGGCGCGGCGCACTTCTTCTGCGCCACGCGGTTTGAAATCGGGCGGCGGGGCGCGGCCCTTGCCGAAACTATCGGCTGCCGTCGCGAGTTGCTGTATCGGTTTGATCTGGTTGCGCAGAAAAAGGATGGCGATTGCAAGCAAGACAAGCGCAGAACCAGCCATCCAGACGAGGAAAATCAAGGTGTTGGATGCATAGGCCTGGCTTCGGCGGGCAAAGACGCGCAAAACCTTGTTGTCGAGCTGGATACGGATTTCAACGAGGTCGGAATCACCGATGGTGTCGATCCAGAAAGGACGATTGATTTGCCGTGTGATCTCCTCGCTTAGAATTCCGTCCAGAATGGAGAAAAATGGCTTGGGTCCGGGTGCCGGTAAAGGGTCACCCGGAAGGATCGATATGTTGAGCGCCAGCCTCTCCCGTGCGATGCGGATTAGATTTTCATAGCCCGGATCCTGCGGATAGGTGTCCATCAGGTCGATAATACCGGCGATGTCGCGTACGACTGCTGTCGAGAGGCGCTGCGTTACCGTCTGCCAATGACGTTCCATGAAGACAAAGGCGATAACGGACTGGAGCAGAACCATCGGTGCAATAATGATTATAAGCGACCGCGCATAGAGCCGCTTCGGCATCCAGTGTGCCATCCAGCGGGTAAATTTCCTCCATGGACCCAGGAGAGTGCTTCGCTTGCGGCGCCAGTGACGCTTCCTGATTGCTAATGTACGCTTGGCGGATTCGGTCGTTGCCATCGTCTTGGTGTCCGCTTGCGCACTGTGCTTTTTGATTGAGGTGGATTTCGTCTCGTTACTCCACGCTTAGTTTATAACCGACGCCGCGAACCGTCTGCAACCAGACCGGATTGGCCGGATCATTTTCGATCTTGCGGCGCAGGCGATTTATCTGGACGTCGATTGTACGCTCACCAACGTCACCTTCCTGTCCGGTCAGTTCATGACGCGGTACCGTTTCACCGGCGCGCGCGGCGAAGATCGCCATGATGTCCTGTTCTCGGTCCGTCAACCGGATCATTTCTCCGGAGCGCTTAAGTTCGCGTTTGGCGATGATGAACGTATAGGGGCCGAACACAATCTGTTCGATCTTGGCCTGAGTAGCTGGAGAGCCACGTCGCAGGATATTATTGATGCGCAGGATCAATTCACGTGGATCAAAGGGTTTTGGCAAATAGTCATCAGCACCGGCTTCCAGACCTGCGATGCGACTGTCAGTTTCCGACAGGGCCGTCAGCATGAGGATCGGCACATCCTTTTCCTTGCGCAACGACTGGGTAAGCGCAACGCCGCTTTCTCCGGGCATCATGACGTCTAGAATGAGAAGATCGAAGTCAAGGCCGGCCAGCTTGCGGCGGGCTTCGTCCGCGTTGGCGGCCACCGTAATGCGAAAACCGCTGCCGGTCAGATATTGCGACAGTAGATTTCGAATTCGGGTGTCGTCGTCGACAATGAGCAAATGCGGCGCATCGTCTGAAAGTGGAAGTTCATCACTCACTAATATCGTTCCTTCTTTCCTGTGCCTCCATCCAGAAGGCAGCCTTTGGTTTTACCCTGCCTTCGGCAAACTGTCGATCTGTTGCCATTGCGAGGGATTCACCATTGCCTTGAGAAAATGCTCAACCACCGCCCGGTCGGAAACACCGATTTGCTCCAATGCACCGGTAATGCGGCGTGATTGCGGTGCTGCAAGTTCCAACGCCAGTTCACGGCCCTTCGGGGTCGGATAGAGCTCGCGCTGGCGCCTGTCACGTGGCCCCGGAATCTGGACGACATGGTCTGTGTCAATCAGCTGCTTGAGCACGCGCGCCAGACTCTGCTTGGTAATCTGCAGGACATCGAGTAACTCGGCGACTGTCATGCCGGGTTTCCTGTTGATGAAATATAGAACGCGATGGTGCGCCCGGCCAAAAGCTAGCTTTTCCAGGATCAAATCCGGATCGGCGGTAAAATCGCGATAGGCAAAGAAAAACAGCTCGATAATATCAAGTTCACTAGCATCCTTTTTGGTCAGGGCTGTCTCGATATGTCTATCTGGTGTATAAGATTTCATGCAGGGTTTCCGCTCTCGTTGGAAATTATGTCAGTCTTATTGACTTAATTTTAGACTGCTGATAATTTTTGGCAAGCTGTTGGCTACATTTTGAATTAAACGAAAAGCCAATATGTGTTTCTGAGATATTTTCCTCATAGAAACGCCTATTGGCGCCCGTAGGCAATGGTACACCAATTGGCAATCGGGACCAGTTGGTGAGAGTGAAATCCCGCAAAATTATCAGGAATCAAACGCCTGGAGGAAAACATGGCATCCGTTCCATTTGATCAGCTTGAAGGTTACATCTGGATGAACGGCGAATTCGTTCGCTGGGCGGATGCGAAGATTCATGTGCTGACTCATGGCCTGCACTACGCAAGCTCTGTCTTTGAAGGTGAGCGTGCCTATGGTGGCGAGATCTTCAAGCTTAACGAACACACGGAGCGCCTGCATGAATCGGCACGGATTCTTGGGTTCAAGATTCCCTTCACGGTCGAAGAGCTGAATGATGCAAGCCGTAAGCTTTTGGCAAAACAGGGCTTCAAGGACGCCTATGTGCGCCCGATCGCTTGGCGCGGCAGTGAATCGATGGGCGTTTCGGCTCAGGCAAACAAGATCAACGTCGCTATCGCGATCTGGCAGTGGCCGAGTTATTTCGATCCGGCGCAGAAGCTTAAGGGCATCCGGCTCGACATGGCTGAATATCGCCGCCCCGACCCTAAGACAGCACCGTCCAAATCCAAGGCGGCCGGCCTTTACATGATCTGCACGATCTCCAAGCACGCCGCGGAAGCCAAGGGGTATGCCGATGCATTGATGCTGGATTGGCGTGGCCAGGTCGCCGAAGCGACCGGGGCAAATGTGTTCTTTGTCAAGGATGGTGTCATTCATACGCCGACGCCCGATTGCTTCCTCGACGGCATCACGCGCCGCACGGTAATCGATCTTGCCACGCGCCGCGGCTATGAAGTTATTGAGCGGGCAATCATGCCGGAAGAGTTGGAAGGTTTCGAGCAATGCTTCCTGACCGGTACAGCTGCAGAAGTCACGCCAGTTTCGGAGATTGGGCCTTATCGCTTTACAGTCGGTGAGATCGCGGTCAATCTGATGAACGATTATGCAGCGGAAGTAATGCCAAAGAAAGCAGCGGCTGAGTAACCGGAAGTTGAAGCCAAAATAGTGTTTGATACCTCTCAATTGAGGTATCAAGCTGTTTGACATTGCTTAAAACTTAGTCAACATGACACATGCCAGGCATGAGTCTGGCTTGAAACGTTGACGGGGTGTCAATCATGGAAGCGCTTCTTCCTATCATTATCCAGCTTATCTCTGGTGGTGTCGGCGGTAATATTGTCGGTGGTCTTCTTAAAAACCTCAGTCTTGGCACTACAGGCAATACCGTTGCTGGCGGCATTGGTGGACTTATAGGTGGTTATCTGACGCAATTCCTCGGCGCTGGCGGTGCCGCGGTCGTAGCAGACGCAGCAGCCTCGTCGGGCTTGGATATTGGTTCGATCATCGGTCAGGTCGCCGGTGGTGGCGTTGGCGGTCTCATTTTGACGGCTATCGTAGGCGCCATCAAGAATTCGATGGCCAAGACCTGATTTGCCGAACTACAAATGATTTCTTGAGGGCGGTCCATGACCGCCCTTTTCATTTGGACGTTCATTGCGATAGGAATTACACTCAGTTTGTGCAGTCCAAGAAGAGCATGGGATAGCGTGATATGGGACAATTGCAGGCCGGTATTATTCCAGTTACGGCCTTTCAGCAGAATTGCACAATCCTTTTCGACAGTGACGACAAGCATGGCGTCCTCGTTGATCCGGGTGGGGACAACGACCAGGTTCTGCAAGCGATCCAGTCGAATGGTATTGTAATTGAGGCAATCTGGATCACACATGGCCATATCGACCATGCCGCAGGGGCAATGGACATGAAGGATGCTCTTGGCGTCGACATCATAGGACCACACGAAGCCGATCGTTTTCTTCTGGATAGTCTCGAGGCAAAAGCCCTCCAGTATGGTATCACTGACAAGGTTCGCAATTGCACGCCTGACCGGTGGTTAGCTGAGGGCGATACCGTCTCGTTCGGATCACACGTTTTCGAAGTGCTGCATTGTCCGGGCCACGCGCCAGGCCATGTCGTCTATTTTAATCGAGTGGCCAAGTTCGCCCATGTAGGGGATGTCCTGTTCAATGGTTCGGTCGGCCGCACAGATTTGCCAGGTGGCGATCACACGAAGCTGATCAATTCCATCAAAACGAAGTTGCTGCCGCTCGGAGACGATATTGGCTTCATCTGTGGGCATGGGCCTGGAGGGCGTTTTGGCGAGGAACGACGGTCCAATCCATTTTTGATCTGAACACAAAGAAAGCCGCCGGAGCACCGGCGGCCTTTTTTGAATTTGCTACAAGAGATCAGTTAGCGTTGCAGAAATAGTCACGTCCGTCATAGCCGCGGAATGTGCCTGTTTCTGGATTGAATGAGCGATAACGATCTGAGCAGTAGCGGTACCATTCACGTGACCAAGGCCGTGCCCCACCGTAGTAACGCGGAACCTCGCGATAAACAGTAACCGGACGGCGATAATAGCCGTCATCATAGTCGCGATAGATAACATCGGGTTCGCGAGGCTGCGCAAGTGCGCTGCCAAGCAGCGCGCCGGCCGCAAGGCCTATTGCGCCTGCTGCCCAAGCATCGCCATTGTTGTGGTGGTTGTAATGACGATAGTAGCCGTCGCCGCGCCAATTATCGGCGGATGCCGACGTGAGGGGGACCATGGCCGTTGCAAACGCGGCGGCTGCGAGAATGGCAATTTTCGTGCCCTTGTTCATTTTGTGCCTCCTTTGAAGCATCCTTGGCGAAGCGTTTGCGCTTCGCCCGATAGTGTTGGGCTGGACTTCAAGTGGGGCGCCAGCCGTAGAGTCCTTTTTAGTCACTTCAGAATGAATGCAAGCTGAACGGAAAGCGCAAGAATTCGTTCCACCGTCATTTCTGATGGATGGAGAAAGCGCATACAATTTCAGCAAATCCAAGGCAACGAAGCGCATAACACTTCGGCGGGGCGGCTGGCCAATGGCACACGCCGCAAGTTCCTAGAACGGAATCCCCGATTTCCGATCGGGGATTTATTTCAGCGACAAAGCGCCAGAATTATTCAGTGATCGAGATGTTAACGGCCTTTGGGCCCTTACCACGACGATCAGGCTCGGTATCGAAGGAAACCTTCTGATTGTCTGCGAGACCTGTGAGGCCGGACGCCTGAACTGCGGAGATGTGAACGAAAATGTCCGCTGCGCCGTCGTCCGGCTTGATAAAGCCAAAGCCTTTTTCACTGTTGAAGAATTTGACCGTACCGGTCTGTGCCATGCTTCGTTCCTTTTCCTTACTTACCGCGTCCCCCTCCGGGTTTGCGGGATTGGTAGTGCCGTTTTCAGTAAAGTACGTCTAACGGAAATCATGCAGGCAGTTCTCGAATTCAGGAAAGGAGCCGATCATTGCCAGGATTACTCCTGACCCGGTATTCTTGCGGTTCCGGCGCGCCGTTCTTCCAGTCTTCCAGTGTTCGCAAATGCCCGAACGCATTGAGACTGCTAGAATAAGTGTTTTTTGGCAAGCAAAAGTTTTTCTACCATTTTGACGACTATATCGCACAGCGTTGCAAGCTACATACTTGTGCGTAGGAAATTTGGTTTAGCGTTCCTGCGGTGGCACCTTTCCACGTCACAGACAGTACGTGACCCCAGCTGTTTTTCTCGATCGCTTTATCGATTGCGCAGTACGATACAGGCTCCACCCGCGCTGTGTAGCTGGGCACAGATCTTATCGGCTTCGCTGCGGCTATCGGCACCAATTCGCACGGCATAAATGCCCCGGCGTCCCATCGGTGTACGCTTGCGGCTGATAACCGGTTCATGCGTGTTCAATATGGCCGGGAAGTTGCGCCGCAAGCGTTGGAGCTGGCCAACAGCAGCAGCACGACGGAAGTTACCAGCAATCTGGATACCCCACGGTTTGGGCTTGATCTGCGCCATGGCAACGGTTGCGAATCGCACAATCGGCAGCTGCCTGCATGCTGCATCAAAGCTTTGTTTGGCGTTGAGCGGGCGCAGGTTGATCTCGGTACCAGCCGCAAAGTCGTCCGCCGATTGCCCGGTAATGTCCAGCACGTATTCTTCTGTCTCGAGCGGAAGAAATCCGCCGCTTGAAAGCCAGTTTGCCACCCGTGTCGGGCCGGCATTGTAGGCCGCGGCCGCCAACCCCCAATTGCCAAAAGCCCGCCGCAGGTCCTTCAACAGCGCCGCGGAAGCCGGAAGGGCCTTGGTGAAGTCGAAAGGATCGTCGAGATTTCGCTCTTTGGCCGTTCCAGGCATGAATTGTGCAATGCCCCGGGCGCCAACGGGGCTCGTCGCAGTTACGTCAAATCGGCTTTCTTTCCAGATTAACCGTGCAAAGAAATCGCGCGGAACACCGTGGCCATCGGCATTCGTTGCGATGGCAGCGCAAATCTGACTGACTGTTGGCGCTGACGGTTGCGCTGGCGTCGAAACAGATGGATTGTCCGCTGACCACGCTTCGAGCGAGGACAAGAACAGGAACATTGCGACTATGCCGAGCTGCCCGAGCCAATTCACCCTGTCGTCGTCCCCGTTTCTCACCCTTACCCAGGCATAAAGCACAACCATTTTTCTGATAAAAGATGGATGAGCAATGATTCCATTATTACGAGTGAGTTACACGACCCGACAGAAAAAGTTTAACCGAAGAAGCGATTATCTCGATGCCTGACTCGATCACCACACTCGGCTTCGACGCAGATGATACACTATGGCAGAACGAACAGTTTTTCCGGAGGTCGGAAATGCACTTTGCCGATCTGTTGTCCGCACATGCGGAAGTCGCGGATCTTTCCGACCGGTTGCTCGCGATCGAGAAGCGTAACCTCGATCTTTACGGTTTCGGCATTAAAGGTTTCACGCTTTCATTGATCGAAACGGCGGTAGAGGTTACCGAAGGTCGGGTACCGGCCTCGATTATCGCTGAAATCCTGGCCGCAGGTCGTGAGATGCTGCGTCATCCGGTCGAAACACTGCCGCATGTGCAGGAAACGCTGGAGCAACTCACGGATCAGTATCGGCTCGTCCTGATTACGAAGGGCGACCTGTTCGATCAGGAGCGCAAGCTGGCGCTGTCAGGTCTTGGCGATTTCTTTGATGCGGTCGAGATTGTGAGCAACAAGGACAAGGCAACCTATGAACGGATTTTCAACCGCCATGGGGATGGAGCGGAACGAGCCGTGATGATCGGCAATTCGCTGAAATCCGATGTTATTCCCGCCATCGAGGCGGGCAGTTGGGGCATATTTGTGCCGCACGAATTGACCTGGGTGCTCGAACATGTCGAGCCGCCGATTGCCGATTCGCGTTTCCGGCAGATCCAGCATCTGGGGGAGTTGGTGCCGCTTCTGGCCGAGATCGGCTGATTATTCCGCAGCGTGCTGTTCTGGCGAGCCTTCATCGGGGCCATTCGGGTCGCCACTAGCGGTTTCGCGGCCGAGGTCCGGAAAGGCGACGACACGATTACCGGTGAAATCGGTCCGAACGACAATCAAACCTTGTTCCTCGAAATAGGTAAGGAGCCGCCGGGCGCGCCGGGCTGAATGGGTGCCGTAGGCGCGCGCCAAGGTGGCATCCGAAGGGCAGGGACTACTTGTGACGGCAGCTTGCGCGACGATAAAGAATACGCCCTGAACATCGTCGGGCAGCGACTTCGACAGTTCCAATGCCTGCTGCCATGGCTCGCTTTGCGCCGTTTCCCCGTCAATTCCAGCCCGAGCAACGGCTAATCTGCGACGAAACTCGGGAAGTGCCAGCGCTTCGCCGGGAACGCGGCGAATACGGCAGCGAACGAGAAAATCCTGGTAGAGAACAGCATCCGTGCGAAAGGAAGCATCCGGGTCATTGAGCATTTCGTGCATGACCGAATCGATCAGGCCATTCCGCTCAGCTTGGTCGATCTCGGGAAACAATGTGAGCGCAGGCGCTTCGGCCTGTGCCATTGCCTTGGCTTGCGTCAACTGGTTGAGAATGTCGGCAGTTGACGTCGGGGCTGGTGGCGGAGGCACGCGGCGGACAATCGCGCGACGCTCTTCAGGCGCCGGTGTGAAGATCAGATCGTGTGCGTCTTCACCCGGCTGCGGCAGTGGCGTCAGTTTGGGGCTCGAGGAGCGCGCAGACGTTTCCACCGGGCCGATGGTTACTGCCAGTGGCCGGCGCGAAAGTGCCGGTCCCAAGGCAACAAAATGCCCGCGTGCCAGATCGCGAAATTGTTCTGCCTGTCGCCGTTCCATACCGAGAAGATCGGAGGCGCGTGCCATGTCAATGTCGAGAAACGTCCGCCCCATCAGGAAGTTGGAGGCTTCAGCGGCGACATTCTTTGCAAGCTTGGCCAGGCGCTGGGTGGCAATGACGCCGGCAAGGCCGCGTTTTCGGCCGCGGCACATCAGGTTGGTCATGGCACCGAGGGAAAGTTTTCGCGCTTCGTCGGAGACTTCTCCGGCAACTGCAGGCGCAAAGAGCTGCGCCTCGTCGACGACAACGAGCATCGGGTACCAGTAGTCGCGCTCAGCATCGAACAGGCCGCCAAGGAAGGCTGCGGCACAGCGCATTTGTTGCTCGACATCAAGCCCTTCGAGGTCGAGTACGACGGAAACACGGTGCTGACGAATACGCGCGGCGATCCGGGTCAGCTCGTTTTCGGTACGCGCCCCATCGACGACCACATGGCCGTATTTGTCGGCAAGTGTGACGAAATCGCCTTCCGGATCGATGACACATTGCTGCACCCACTGGGCACTCTGTTCGAGCAGGCGGCGAAGCAGATGTGATTTTCCCGAACCCGAATTACCCTGCACAAGCAAGCGTGTCGCCAAAAGCTCTTCCAGATCGAGCATGGCTTTTGCGCCGGCTGGCGCCGCTCCCATGTCGATATCGACCTTCATCGTTTCTCCAGGTGCTCAAGTGATTCCGCGCGCCATGCGGCGCGCGAATTCCTTAGCATTCCTTTGCGGCCATTGCGCGGAAGATGTACGGCTTGCTCCTCGAAACCCACAGCTGGTTTGGTTTCAATCTTGGTGGAAGACTGTGCCGAATTCCTTCATGCGCCGGATGACATGCTCCGGATCCATCAGTAAATCGGGGAGATAGAGGCCAGGTTTGACCGGTTCACCGCTGGAGAGACCGAGAAGACGCTCGATTCCGAGCGCGACATGCAGCGCCGTGAGCGGGGCCTGACCCTCGGGGTGCACTATATCGAGACGCTTGTGCACCTTTTCGCCGGTCAACAATTCGCCGGTGGTTTCAATGGCAATCTCCGTGGAAAATGCGTCGCCCCGTCGGCGACTGGCCGACACGCCGTAGACCAGATCGAAGCGGATGGACTTCGCGCTGGTCGCAGTGGAAAGGCTGAGCACGTCAAGCGGTGAGTACGCGCTCGCTTCGACTTCCGTACCGTCAATATCGATGAACCGCCGCTTGGCTTCCTCGCCTTTGATCCAGCGCCAACGTCCGTCTTTGATCTCCAGCGGATTGGGTGCCGATTCGGTGAGCCGTTGAAAATCCGCGAAAGCTGCGGGGCCACCCATATCCTCTTCATCGAGTACGACAGTGATTGCAATCGTATCAATGCTTCGAAAGTCACGCGCCACCTGAAGTGCCGGGAAGGTGGCGGCACCGGCCAGCCAGTTGCTCGCCATGAGGATCGGAGCACTTCCAGGGTTGCGGATCGCAAGTGCCATTTCCGGTCCTACTTCGAATACGCCGCTCGAGACACTGAGATATGGCAAGCTA
>NZ_JBBNAN010000193.1:0-8566 GCF_037994405.1 Phyllobacterium sp. | reverse complement strand
CACCAGCGACAGCTCCAGCTGCCGCGCCGAAGCCCATGTCAGACGATGCCGTCCTGAAGCTGTTCGAGGAAGGTTCCTACGACCTCGTACCGCATGACGGCATGCGCAAGACGATCGCCAAGCGCCTGCTCGAGGCCAAGTCGACGGTTCCGCATTTCTATCTGACGCTGGATTGCGAGCTCGATGCACTTCTTGCATTACGTGCACAGATCAACGCCGCTTCGCCGATGCGCAAGACGGACAAGGGTGATGTCCCGGCCTACAAACTTTCCGTCAACGACATGATCATCAAAGCCATGGCTTTGGCGCTGCGCGACGTTCCGGAGGCGAATGTTTCGTGGACGGAATCCAATATGGTCAAGCACAAGCATTCTGATGTCGGTGTTGCCGTGTCGATTCCAGGTGGACTGATCACACCGATTATCCGCAAGGCAGAGCAGAAAACGCTTTCCGCCATTTCGAACGAGATGAAGGATCTTGCCAAGCGGGCCCGTGACCGGAAGTTGAAGCCCGAGGAATATCAGGGTGGCACTACCGCGGTGTCCAACCTTGGCATGTTTGGCGTCAAGGATTTCGCGGCAATCATCAATCCGCCGCACGCAACCATCATAGCGATCGGCGCAGGTGAAGAGCGTGCGGTCGTCAAGAAGGGCGAGGTCACCGTTGCGACGGTCATGTCGGTGACGCTTTCGACGGATCATCGTGCCGTTGACGGTGCGCTTGGTGCAGAACTTGCGCAGGCCTTCAAGCGGCACATCGAAAATCCGATGGGCATGCTGGTCTGAGAAGCGCCATGAAAACCGTCCTTTGTTATGGCGACTCGCTGACATGGGGATATATCCCCGACGGATCGGGACGCCATGCTCTCAAGGATCGTTGGCCGGAGGTGCTGCAGGTTGAACTCGGTGATGGCGTTCACATCATCGCGGACGGCCTGAATGGCCGCACGACTGCCTATGACGATCATCTGTCCGGGTTTGAACGCAATGCGGCCAAGACGCTGACCACCGCACTTGGCACGCATTTTCCACTCGATCTCGTTATCATCATGCTTGGCACCAACGACATGAAGCATGTGCTTTGTGGCAATGCCTTGGGTGCCAAGCGAGGAATGCAGCGTTTGATCGAAATAGTACGCACGGCGCCATATCAGTTTGATGTCAAGGCACCGGCAGTTTTGATTATATCGCCACCACCCCTCGGTGAGGCCGGAGGCGAAGAATTCAAACTGATATTTGAAGGTGGCATTGAGCAGTCGCATCTACTCGCAGCTTTTTACAAGAATGCCGCCGAGTTTGCCGACTGTGCTTTTTTCGACGCCGGCTCGGTCGCCAAAACGTCATCGATTGATGGCGTTCATCTTGATGCAGAGAATACACGGGCAATTGGCAAAGCCATTGCACCCACCGTTCGAGAGATACTCGGGCTTAATTAGGAGGACCAAGGTCTTGGCCAATAATTACGACGTGATCATCATTGGTTCGGGCCCTGGCGGCTACGTTACCGCTATTCGCTCCGCGCAGCTCGGCTTCAAGACAGCCATCGTCGAGCGCGAACATCTTGGTGGCATTTGCCTTAACTGGGGTTGCATTCCGACCAAGGCCCTGCTTCGTTCTGCGGAAATCTTCCACTATGGCCAGCACGCCAAGGATTATGGCTTGACCATCGAAGGCAAGATCTCCGCCGATGTCAAAGCCGTCGTGCAACGGTCGCGTGGTGTCTCGGCCCGCCTCAACGGCGGCGTTGGCTTCCTGATGAAGAAAAACAAGGTTGACGTGATTTGGGGCGAGGCAAAATTGTCGAAGCCCGGTGAAATCGTTGTTTCTAAGGCGTCGAAGAAGCCGATGGAGCCCCAAAATCCAGTCCCCAAGAATGTATTGGGCGAGGGCACGTATACAGCTAAGCACGTCATCGTCGCCACTGGCGCGCGTCCGCGGGCACTGCCGGGTATCGAGCCCGACGGCAAGCTTATCTGGACCTATTTCGAAGCCATGGTGCCGCCGGAAATGCCCAAATCCCTCGTTGTGATGGGATCTGGCGCGATTGGTATTGAATTTGCCTCGTTCTACCGCACCATGGGTGCAGAAGTGACCGTCGTCGAACTGTTGCCGACTGTGATGCCCGTCGAGGACGCTGAAATATCAGCGATCGCCCGCAAGCAGTTCGAAAAGCAAGGCATGAAGATCATCACCGACGCCAAGGTGACCAAGGTCGAGAAGGCTGCCAATTCGATCACGGCCCATGTCGAAACCAAGGACGGCAAGGTCGAAAAGATCACAGCTGAGCGCCTGATCTCCGCCATCGGCGTCCAGGGCAATATCGAAAATCTCGGACTTGAAGCTCTGGGCGTTAAGACCGATCGCGGTTGCATCGTCATCGATGGTTACGGTATGACCAACGTGCCTGGGATCTATGCGATCGGCGACGTTGCAGGTCCTCCGATGCTAGCGCACAAGGCCGAACATGAAGGCGTCATCTGCGTCGAGAAGATAGCCAACCTCCCGGGCGTGCATCCAATGGAAAAGGACAAGATTCCGGGTTGCACCTATTGCAATCCCCAGGTTGCTTCGGTCGGCCTTACAGAGGCGAAGGCGAAGGAAAATGGCCACGAAATACGTGTCGGCCGCTTCCAGTTTGCAGCCAATGGCAAGGCAATTGCGCTCGGTGAAGATCAGGGTCTGGTCAAGACCATTTTCGATAAGAAGACTGGCCAGTTGATCGGGGCGCACATGGTTGGAGCGGAGGTCACGGAACTGATCCAGGGCTTTGTCGTTGCTATGAATCTCGAAACGACTGAAGAAGAACTGATGCATACGGTCTTCCCGCACCCGACCTTGTCGGAAATGATGAAGGAAAGCGTGCTTGATGCCTATGGCCGCGTGTTGAACGCCTGATAACGAAAGGATTGAAGACCTGTTGGTCACCATCAAGGACAGCAGACCCTGGATCAGCCTTTCCTGGCTGATCCTCAAATGGTCGACACTCGTCGGCCTCGTGCTTGGGTTTGTGCCTTCTACCTTGAGTCTGATTTCCGGTAACACCATATCGGTTAACGGCATCGCGATTGATGGTTGGACGGGTGTGTGGATTGTGACCTTCGCCTGCGGCTTGGGTGGTTTTCTTTTCGGTGCTATATGGGCGCTTGTGTTGCGTGCCATAGCAATCGCATCGGGGCGCTAGCGAGGGGAGAGCAAGGTGGATCAATCTGTCGGTATCATGGGCATGCCCGGTGTCGGGTTCGTTGGAATGCTGTTGGTCGGTTTCATCGCTGGTTATGTTGCTGAAAAAGCAATGAACCGCGATCATGGTCTCTTCACGAACATTCTCGTCGGCATTGCCGGTTCGTTTGTCGGGGGTACGCTGGCAGGTCTTCTGGATTTCCATTTTTATGGATTTCTTGGAAACCTCATCGTTGCGACGGCTGGCGCAATCCTCATTCTATGGGTCTTTGGCAAGTCCAGAGCCGCAAGCTAGGATATTCTTATGGTAACGGTACTCGACACGATCGATCAGAAGCGGCGCCTTCGCCATCCCGAGAAGGCACATCGCCCGGATTCGGAGATTCTAAAGAAACCCGACTGGATTCGCGTCAAAGCGCCCGTGTCGAAAGGCTATTCGGAGACCCGCGATATTGTACGCTCGCACAATCTTGTCACCGTGTGTGAGGAGGCAGGCTGCCCCAATATTGGCGAGTGCTGGGACAAGAAGCACGCGACATTCATGATCATGGGCGAGATTTGCACGCGCGCCTGCGCCTTCTGCAATGTCGCAACTGGTCTGCCAACGGCACTCGATCCAAATGAGCCTGAAAACGTCGGCAAGGCTGTCAAAAAGATGGGCTTGTCACATGTGGTCATCACTTCTGTTGACCGCGATGATCTTGCCGACGGCGGTGCCCAGCATTTTGCCGATGTAATCGATGCGATCCGCCGGATTTCGCCCGGAACCACGATCGAGATTCTGACGCCGGATTTCCTGCGCAAGGAGGGCGCCCTGGAGACCGTCGTTGCTGCCCGTCCTGACGTCTTCAACCACAATCTCGAGACAGTGCCATCCAACTATCTGAAAGTCCGCCCCGGTGCGCGGTACTTCCATTCCATTCGCCTGCTGCAGCGGGTGAAGGAACTGGACCCGACAATCTTTACGAAGTCCGGCATCATGGTCGGGCTTGGCGAAGAGCGGAACGAAGTCTTGCAGCTGATGGACGATTTGCGATCTGCCGACGTGGATTTCATGACAATTGGCCAGTATCTGCAGCCGACGCGCAAGCATCATCCTGTTCTCAATTATGTGACGCCGGACGAATTCAAATCCTACGCGACGATTGCCAAGACCAAGGGCTTCCTGGTCGTTGCTTCGAGCCCGCTGACACGTTCGTCGCATCACGCCGGTGAGGATTTCGCCAAGTTGAAGGCTGCACGCGAGGCGCTGCACGCTGGCCGCGCTTGACCAATGCCGAAATTTGAAACGAACCGTCCGGTCGTGCACCGGGCAGAACAGATGTTTGATCTGGTTGCGGATGTTGAAAGCTATCCGCAGTTCCTGCCGATGTGCGAAAGCTTGAAGGTGCGTTCCCGCAAGGAAAGCCACGGCAAGACCCTGCTGGTTGCCGACATGACAGTCGGTTACAAATTGATCCGCGAGACCTTCACGAGCCAGGTATTGTTGAAACCGGAAGAGAAAGTGATCCTGACCAAGTATATTGATGGACCCTTTCGCTATCTCGACAATCGCTGGCAATTCGTACCAGATGCCAATCCCGAACACTCCACGGTAAAGTTTTACATCGACTACGAGTTCAAGAGCCGCACGCTCGGCTTTCTGATGGGCTCGATGTTCGACATTGCTTTCCGAAAGTTCACCGAAGCCTTTGAAAAGCGTGCGGACGCGATTTATGGCAAAGGCGAGAAATCGTCTACGGTCTGAGGGAAAATCAATCCATGATACACGAAGATCCGGATTATCAGCTGCATGTTGGCACCCCTGCTGTCGAAGATTATCGGCGGTTGCGTGAAATCGCGGGGCTGAGCCCCAAGAGTCAGGAAGCCGCGGAGAGGGGCCTGCCAAATACGATCTTTGCGGCAACCATTCGCTATGATGCGGACACTGTGGCGATGGGCCGTGTCGTTGGCGACAATGGCTGCTTCTATCAGATTGTTGATATCGCTGTCGATCCCGTCCACCAAGGCAAGGGCTTGGGAAAAATCATCGTCGCCAGCCTCGTTGATTTCGTGCAGGCAGAGGCGCCAGACGGTGCCTATGTCAGCCTTATTGCCGACGGTCCGGCGAAATATCTCTATGCAAAATTTGGTTTCCAACCCGTTGCGCCTGAGTCGATCGGCATGGCGCTTCTCATAAAACGATCCTAGGATGAGGACAGAGCCTTCAAGACCATATCCAGCGCAAAATTGACGGCGGCGCTGCGGATTGAAGCGCGGCCGTGATCTTCAAAGACAGAACGGGCGGCAATCGGCTCTTTCCCTTTGAGCGCCATACCGAACCAGACAAGCCCCACGGGTTTGGTCGCTGTACCGCCGCCTGGCCCGGCGATACCTGTAGCCGAGACCGCGAGGCCAGCGTGTGAATGGGCGAGGGCACCTGCAGCCATAGCCAGCGCAACTTCCTCTGATACGGCACCATGCGCAGCAATCAATTGCAATGGTACGCCGATCATTTCGTGCTTCGCTTCGTTTGAGTAGGTAACGAAACCCCGGTCGACCACGTCGGAAGAACCGCCGATGTCGGTCAATGACGCTGCGATCAGACCGCCTGTACAGGATTCGGCCGTAGCAAGCAGGATACCTTTGCGGCGGCATGCTTCAAGCACGGCGGTCGCCTTGGCCTCAGCGATCAGGCTACTCATTCCGGCAGTCCTCCCGGATAGATGACGGAGACCGTGGCGATCGCCGCAATGCCCTCCCTACGCCCAATGAATCCGAGTTTTTCGTTCGTGGTCGCCTTGACCGAAATGCGGTCTGGGGAAATGCCCAGCATTTTGGACAATGCAGCAGTCATTGCTTCTCGGTGCGGGCCAATCTTGGGCGCTTCACAGATCAATGTGATATCTGCGTTAGCGATCCGGCCGCCGGCTTCCTTCACAATCTTCACAGCGTGCTCAACGAAAATGCGCGACGACGCTCCTTTCCACTGCGGATCGGACGGAGGGAAATGCGTGCCAATATCGCCAGCGCCGCGCGTCGCCAGCAAGGCATCGGTCAGCGCATGCAGCGCGACATCAGCGTCGGAGTGCCCGGAAAGCTTGCAGTCATGTTCGATAAACACCCCGGCGAGTGTTACGCCATTGCCCGCTTCGAACGCATGCACGTCATAGCCATTTCCTGTGCGCACATCCGGATAGGCCGAGAACTTCTGTGACAGACGATCATCGGCCATATCGATATCCTTTGCCCAGGTCAGTTTCGTATTGTCGGCGGATCCTTCGACGATCCGCACCGGCAGACCATGCCATTCAGCAATGGCCGAATCGTCTGTGAAATCAGAGCGGCCTGCAGCAAACGCCGCATCATGCGCCGTTAGAATCGGTGCGTACGGAAAGGCTTGCGGGGTCTGCGCAGCATAGAGGCCGGCGCGTGGGACGGTTGCGCTGACCATCGCATCATGCCCCGCCGCTTTCAATGTATCCGAGACTGCAAGGACCGGCAGAACACCGATGTGTGGCGTTAGGTTGAAAATGACCCGCTCGAGCAGATCCGCCGAAATGAACGGACGAACGCCATCATGTATCAACACATGATCAGGCGCTATGTCCTTCAGCGCCAAAAGTCCGAGACGGGTTGATTCCTGTCGGGTTGGACCGCCCGTGACCGTGATGATATTTTCGGTATGCTCCCCGGTAGCTTGGGCGAATAGCGCCGCGTCTTCCTTGTGGATAACAACGACGACATGATCGATCAGGGGGCAATCGAGAAACGCGCGCAACGTATGAGACAAGACGGCTTCGCCACCGATCTTGCGGTATTGCTTCGGTCCTTCAACGCTTTGGCCAGCGCGTTCACCGCGCCCGGCCGCCACAATGACGGCGGCGACCCGCATTTTCTTGTCGTTAGTGTTACCCGGCACAATTTTCTCCGTTGCGTCGAACTGCGTTACCCTTTGCCAAGGCGAAAGACCAGAGGTTTAAGTCGGAAGCTGGTCGAAATCTGGTCGTGAGACGATGCGGTTTGCCTTGCGAAGAGGCACGATCCTGTCTAAAGGATAGGCTATTGCAAAATTGCATACGAAACAGGCAGACCAAAGCGTGACCGAACTGAACCAACCACTTAATGTAGGCGGCGTGCTCTTGCGCAACCGGGTATTTCTGGCGCCGATGTCAGGAGTTTCCGATCTGCCATTTCGCCAATTGGCATGGCAGGCAGGCGCCGGAATGGTCGTATCGGAAATGGTTGCCAGCGCTGAACTTTGCACGCGCGAACGCGGCAATCTGTTGCGCCTGAAAGGCGATGGGCTTGGAACCCATGTGGTGCAGATCGCTGGACGAGAAGCCAAATGGATGGCGGAGGCGGCACGCATCGCCGAAGGCGAGGGTGCGCATATCATTGATATCAATATGGGCTGTCCCGCCAAAAAGGTGACCGGTGGTCTGTCAGGCTCGGCGTTGATGCGTGACCTTGACCACGCCTTGACGCTGATCGAGGCGACAATCGCGGCAGTGAACATTCCGGTGACATTGAAAATGCGTCTTGGCTGGGATGACGAGACTGTAAACGCTCCTGAACTCGCCGCGCGGGCAGAGCAGGCCGGGGTGCGGCTGGTGACTGTTCATGGCCGGACGCGTTGCCAATTCTATGAGGGCAAAGCCGATTGGCACGCAATTCGTGCGGTTAGGAACTCAGTCACGATACCGCTCGTCGCCAATGGTGATGTTTTGAACCGAGCCGACGCTGTCGCGATTCTCGAAGCGTCGGGAGCCGATGCCGTGATGGTCGGGCGCGGCGCCTACGGCCAACCTTGGCTTCCGGGAACCATCGCCGATGGAACCGGCCAGGGTGTCAGTGACATGATAGCCGACTATGCGGTGGCGCACTACGAAGCCATGCTGGCACATTATGGTGAGCCTACGGGCATCCGTCATGCCCGCAAGCATCTCGGCTGGTATCTGGAAATGCATGGCGTTGACGTTGGCCCGGCCGAGCGAGGCTCCGTCATGACGGAAACAGATCCACACAAAGTCGCCCGGCGCCTGCGCACGCTGCTCTCGCGGCCGGCTGCAAATGACATGAAGAAGGTAGCGTGATGACAGCGCCAGATAGTCCCATACTGGACGACCGGTTGGCAGGCATTGTCCTGAATTCTATCCGGCATCCGGTGATCATGCTTGATGATGCAGGCTATATTTCCTACGCCAACGCCGACGCGGAAGCGTTTTTCCGTTCGAGCGCTAGCATCTTGAGCCGCAACACGCTCGATATGCTCCTGCCGTTCGGAAGCCCTTTGCTGGCGCTCGTCAAGCAAGTTCGTGAAAACCCGTCACCAGTAAACGAATATCGCGTCGACGTCTCGTCGCCGCGGCTCGGCCAGGATCGAATCGTCGATCTCTATGTAACAC
>NZ_JBBNAN010000192.1:0-3475 GCF_037994405.1 Phyllobacterium sp. | reverse complement strand
GGCTATCCCGTGCCACGCCCGCTTTTCGCGTCTGGCCCTTGAGTGGTTGGGAAGACGGGGCAGCCGTCGAAGCGCGTCTTGGTAGAATAAATGCGATCCGAAGACCGCCATCCGGCGACGTTTTATCTCGTCCGTTCCGAAGGGTTAGCTGCGCTAGCACCATGAAACCCCTTTCTCCCTCAAAGGGGGAGATAAGGGCCGCAGGGAGGGGCCGTTTCTTCGGCATAGGCGCGCGCATGACCCGGACCCCTCAAAACAGTGCCCCCTGGAATTTTATGTGAATCGCATCCAAATACTGAACCGCCGGTCGCAATTACGCCGCCGTCTGCGTTAAAGAAACGTCCGGTGACTGCCGATTCGCGTGGTCTCTTTGCTCAGAGAAACGACATGGCCGTCAAAAAGCGCCTGGTTATCAATTTTACGGGCTACGAGGGATTGCATCCCGATGCGGTCCGCGGTCGCTATCTGAACAGTTCGGCTGATTTCAACAATCTGTGGCACGCGAAAACACATGCTGGCCCAATGGTGCCGGAGGGGCAGAACATCGCCTCGATGCAGATCAAAACGAGCGGCGCCAACTGGCAAACCGAGACAGAGTTCTGTCAATACGGTGCGGCCGATATCTTCGATGCCTATGCAGCCCGTAACGTAGCCACGCGGTTTGCCACGGGCCTGATGGCGTTTCTCGATATCCTGCTGACGGGGACGTTCTGGCGCTACCTTCACACCAGCTGGCGCTTCTGTATCTTCTTCATGTGGCCATTCGCGCTTGCCTGCTTCATTACGCTGGTCACAATCGGCGTTGGATTGTTTCCGCTGTTTGCTGGTTACAGTGCCCTTCATCTGCTCTGGACGATCCCGCTTGCCCTAACCATTGGCCGTCTTCTCATCCACTGGCCGGGTGAAAAAGTATTCTTTTCCTATCTGCTCGATGACTGGGCGGCCGCCTCGGACCGTATTTACCGCCGCAATCCGAGCCTGTTACAGCGTCGCCAGGCTTTTGCCGATCATTTGGCGGACAAGCTGCGGAAAAGCGATGCGGATGAGGTCGTCATTATCGGCCACAGCCTGGGGACTGTGCCGGCCGTGGAAGCCATCGCCGATGTCTGGCGCAGCGATCCGGAGCTTCTCAAGCGGAAGCCGGTATCATTGCTGGCGGCGGGGTCTTGTCTGTTGATGATCGCCTTTCATCCGCGTGCGACCGAATTGCGCGAGGACGTACGGGTCGTCCTTCAGGATACACCGTTGCTCTGGGCGGAATTCCAGACGATCGCCGATATCGTCCATTTCTATAAGTCAGATCCAGCGGCGGCGCTTGGGATCAAGCCACGGCGTGAGCCGATTATTCGTCGCATTCGATTCAAGCATATTCACAGCGCCAAGCGCTATGCACGCGCGAAGAAGAATTTCTTCAAGATGCACCTTCTGTTTCTTAAGGGCGCACAAATCCGCAATCCGTACGATATTGGCATGTTCGTCCAGGGTCCCTTTGTGTTCAGGGATCTGGTGACGACCTATCGGAACCGGGCAGCGCCGCTCGACGATGCGGGCGCTCTACTCCAAGCAGCCTGAACCGGTCTCTGCTCAATCCATTTCGGGCGGATGTTCGAGCACGGCGATGGTAAGCCAGTTGGCGACCAGCGCCGGCTTGAGCGAGCCTTCGATTTCCAGCGTCACTTCGTAATTGTTGAGAACACGACCGGATGGGCGGATATCCGCATCGACCAGCTTGAAATGCGCGCGAACCCGCTTGCCGGATTTGACCGGTGCCATGAAGCGGACCTTGTCGAAACCGTAATTGATGCCCATCGTTGCACCTTCGATCATCGGCAAGGCTTCGTAGGCAAGTGTCGACAGGAGCGAAATCGTCAGGAAGCCATGGGCAATGGTGCCGCCGAAAGGCGTTTCCTTTTCGGCGCGTTCGGGGTCGGTATGGATGAACTGATGGTCATCAGTCGCATCGGCAAACTGGTTGATCATTTGCTGACTGACGACACGCCACTCGGAACAGCCGATCTCCGTGCCAACCGCTTCCTTCAATTGCTTGAGCGTAATCGCTTCTTTCATGATTTTCAGCTTTCCGAACGCTTCCTCATATTCTCGCGCTGTTCGTAGCCGGTTACGCCCCGATTGTCATCCCTTGCAGGATAAGTTGCGACCGCTTAATGGCGCACGGCTCGATACAGAGAAAATAATTCTGGTTCGGTTGTCGAATATCTCAGCGGGTTTGCCGTCCTTGGAGTATCAAGTGCCGATTTGGGGGGCTATGGCGATGGGGACATGTTCCGGAGCACATTGTCGAATTCTATCACAAGCTCGGCGGAGGCCTTATGGATACTGGCTGGGTGCGCGAGACCATGCCGAAGAACCGCTTGGCCATACTGTCAGACCTGACCCACTAGGATATCTTCGCTTCGCCATTGCTGGCAACGATCGTGCTGCCGTTCCTCAATGGGAAGGCGGCGCCAAGAGCCGGACCGATCAGGTGAAGTAGAGAGTTAGCCGGCGAGAACTTCGCCGGCGCCTGTCGCCCCTTCAATCGCGACCGATGTGTGCAATGCGGGCGCAAACAACAGCTTGAAAACACGGACGATATCCGCGGCCAACTCATCAAAATGGATAACTTCGCTTCCCGTTTGCAGATCAACCTGCAACGATAAATGGCATTCTCGCTACAGGTTATATCGCGCAGATCGTTGCACACGTTTCTGCGGCTATTCCTTGGACACAGCCTAAAGCCTTGTGTGTTCAAGGTCGGTCGGTGTTTGGATGGGCCGTTTTGGCCCTTTTGTGATAATCTTGACGTGCGGTTTTCGCTATTAAGCAAGGGGACGCGGTCATGGACCGTAAGCTTGCTGCCATTCTTTGTGCTGATGTCGTCGGCTACTCCACCCTTATGGAGCAGGACGAACAGGGCACCTTCGAGCGTCTTCGGGCGGGGCGCAAGGAACTGTTCGAACCGGAAATCGCCCGCCATCACGGCCGCATCTTCAAGCTTGTGGGTGACGGACTCCTGGCGGAGTTCGGCAGCGTCGTCGATGCGGTCGAGTGCGCAGTGAGCCTGCAACGGGGCATGGCCGAGCGCAACGCCAACGTCCCAGAGAATCAGCGCGTCCATGTCCGCATCGGCATCAATCTCGGCGAGGTCATCGTCGAGGGAGAGGACTGCTACGGCGATGGCGTCAACATCGCCGCGCGGCTCGAACAGCTGGCCGATTCTGACGGTATCTGCGTGTCGGGCAAGGTGGCGCGAGAGGTGGAGAAGAAACTCGCCTTCGGTTTCGAGGCCATGGGGGAACACAAGGTCAAGAACATCGCTAACCCGGTCCAGGTCTTCCGGGTGAAGCTTGATGGGACTGCGGCCAGCATAAAGCACGCCAGAACACGGACGAACTACCTATCCATCGCCGTGATCGGCGGTCTCCTTGCTCTGCTGATCGCAGGTGGTGGTGGTGCCTGGTACGGCCTGCAGCGA
>NZ_JBBNAN010000191.1:0-9656 GCF_037994405.1 Phyllobacterium sp. | reverse complement strand
GCTCGGCACAGATCGACAGCTGCAAGAAATCCACCTGAAACTCGCGCTTCCATGCTGCCTGCCATTGATCCAGATCGGCATCTATCGAAATTTCCGTGCGTATCCCGGCATTGTTGACGAGGCTATGAATGCGCCCGGCGACCAAAGTTGCGCGTTTCCATAAATCCGTCGATCCGGACGGATCGCTCAGATCCGCCTGGAGTATCCACCCTGCTCCATTGATCCGATCGTGAAGGCGGCGTGCAGCGTCCTCGTCGCGCCCGTACTGGATAACCACTTTCGCACTTTCGCTGGCCAACTGCTCAACGATGGCCGCGCCTATCCCCCCGGATGCACCGGTCACGAGTATCGTTTGCCCCGCAAGTTCTTTCATCGCCGTTCTCCGTCACCCAAGCTGATCGACCTGAGGACCCCATGTATCGGAAAGGGCGAAGCCTGATGGGAAGGGATCGCTTTCATCGACACACTGTTCCTCAGCACCATAGATCCAGGCTTGTCCAGTAATACGTGGCAGAACTGCCGGGCGACCGCCAACTGTGGTTTTCCCGATCGCTTCAACCAGAAACTCACCGCCGATGATCGACCGTGATTTTCGGCTATCCCCGACCGCGAGTTCGCCACGGGCATATAACACCGCGAGGTTTGCCGAACTCCCCGTCCCGCAAGGGGATCGATCGACCCGGCCGGGCTTCAATGTCGTGCATGTGCGCACAGCACCATCCGCTTCGCGCCCACGGAACATGACATAAGCAATTTCATTGATTGTGCTGATCTCGGGATGCTGCACCGAGACCTGTTGTGCGAGAAGGGATTTCAACTCGATTCCCGCCTCGGCGAGTTCACGTGCATTGTGTGGCACGATATCGAGGTGGATCTGCTCGACGTCGACAATCGCGTAATAGACGCCTCCAAAAGCAATATCGGTTTTTATCGTACCCCAGCGCGGCGTCTCGATAGTTTGGTCGAGCACTTCGACGAAGCATGGCACATTGTCGAGACTTACCGACACGCACCTGCCATTTGAGCAGCGAGCCCGCGCAACGATCAGCCCTGCGGGGGTATCCAGACGAACCACCGTATCAGGCTCGGTGATCGGCAGGCGGCCGCTCTCCAAAAGCGCGGTGACCACGCAGATGCAATTGCTGCCGGACATGGGATGAGCCCTATCAGCTTGCAGAACGATAAATCCCGCGTCAGCGCCTTGCCTGGTGGGTGGAAGCAAGAGGTTTACCGACATCGCAACGTTGGCACGCGGTTCGAATGTGACAAAGCGCCGAAGACTGTCGTCGACTTCATTGATATGGTTCATCTTTTCGAGGATTGTAGCGCCTGGGATCTCCGGAGCACCATCCATGATCACCTTACCGATCTCACCTTGGCAATGGACCTGGAGAAGTTTGATCGATCTGTTCCAGTTCATCCGATCCTCCACTTATTTGATGTACCAGCCCCAAGGCTCGTTGCTCGTAAACCGGGTGATCTGTTTGGTCTCAAAATAGTTGTCGAGGCCCCATCGTCCGAGCTCGCGACCGATGCCCGATTGCTTGTAACCGCCCCACGGTGCCTCAGTGAAGGTGGGCTGCGAGCAGTTGATCCAAACAATCCCCGCGCGGAAAGCTGCGGCGACGCGTTCGGCTCGGACCTCGTCCTTTGACATGACTGCAGCGGCGAGACCGAAGCGAGAGTCGTTCGCAAGTTCGATAGCCTCGTTCTCGTCGGAGAAGGGTCGGATGCAGACAACCGGGCCGAAGATCTCCTCGCGCCAGGCGTCGCTGTCGAGGGGCACGCCGGTCAACACGGTCGGCTCGAGATAGTAGCCCTTCTCGAAACCCTCAGGACGTCGCCCTCCGCAGGCAACGGTCGCACCTGCCATCTTCGCCGCTTCGATGGCTGCTATCACCTGCTCGTGCTGGCGCTTAGAGACCAGTGGGCCAAGAAGGATTCCCTCGTCAAGGCCGTTGCCGATGGTGATGCGTTTTGTCTCTTCGATCAAGCGATGAAGAAGGCGATCGTAAATCCCCTCCTGGACGAGTACCCTCGACGTCGCAGAGCAGACCTGACCCTGGTTCCAGAAAATACCGAACATGATCCATTCTACCGCCTGCTCTATGTCGGCATCTTCGAAGACCACGAAAGGGGACTTGCCGCCAAGCTCAAGGCTGATGCGCTTTATGTCTCTCGAAGCTGCCGCCATGATCTTGGAACCGACAGGGCCCGAACCGGTGAATGCGAGCTTGTCGACGCTCTGATGATCGATCAACGCCTGACCGACAACAGAACCGGAACCGGTGACGATGTTGAGTACGCCCGGTGGCAACTTTGCCTCATCGGCGATCGCGCCGAGTTCGAGCGCTGTCAGTGACGTCAGTTCCGCTGGTTTGAGCACGATGGTGCAGCCCGCAGCAAGTGCCGGGGCCACCTTCCAAGCTGCCATCAATAGCGGATAGTTCCAAGGTATGATTGCACCGGCGACGCCGATCGGTTCCTTGACCGCTTTGGAGGTGAACCGGGAATCGGACAGGGCGATCGGCTCTTGCGGATTGTTGTCGAGCTGTTCTGCAAGGCCCGCATAGAAGTCGAAGCAACCGGCTGCGTCGGCGACGTCCCACGCGGCTTCCGGAAAGGGCTTGCCGTTGTCGAGTACTTCAAGATGTGCGAGTTCCTGTTGGCGGGTTCGAATGCCTTCAGCGATAGCACGAAGATAGTCGGCACGCTGGCTGCCGGTTTTCTGGGGCCAACCATCAATATCGAAGGCTCTGCGGGCTGCCTTGACGGCGATGTCGACGTCTTCGGCTGTCCCGGCCGGGGCGCGGTGAATAATCTCCTCGGTTGCGGGATTGATGACCTGGTCATAACGCTTGCCAATAGAAGCACGATCGTTGCGCCTATAGAGGTCGCCATCTTCCCGAAATATGTTGAAGCACTCGATGTGGCCCAACGCATGAATACACGGCTGGCGGCAGAACTCCGGACCGATGCCGATCTTAAAATCATCGCCCGCCGCTTGAAGGAATTTGAGGCAGCGGTGAAATCCGGCAATCACCTTGTAATGTCAGAGGCCAACAAGCAATTTCACATGGCGATCGCCGCGGCGGGCAGAAATCCCTATTTTGCGAGCTTCTATGAGCGCCTGCTCAATCAGGGCCAGAGGATGCTGCATCTGCATTTTGAGTATCTTGAACGAACCCACGATGGGTACCTTTTGACCGATGAGCACCAGTTGATGCTTGAAGCCATCAAAGCGAAGGACGTTGAGCGCGCAGATGAACTGGCTCATGCGCATACGCGGCAGTTCCGCGACAATTTCATCGACTTCATGCGGGAAAACTATACGCTGATGTTGCACTGGGGCTGACCCGCGCCGCCGAATAAGTCCATTGAGTTCTGCGCGGGATTGGGCACGTTCAAATCGTTACCCGCGCCACATCGTCTATCGCGGCACTTCCGCGCTAGTCACTTCTGTTGAATGCGCTCGAGGAGCGATTCGAGAGCTTGCGTTCAAAAACCAGCGCAATCATTTTGGTTGACTTTGTCGCTTGGCTACCTACATAATTACCACGACAACCAATGGAGGCCACCATGGCCCGTGAACACGTTTCCACCTTTACGCTTGACGTTCATGCAGCACCCGATTCCGTTCAGGCAGTGTTTTTGAGGCGTGCCATGTCGGCGCTCGAAAGGATCTCGAGTAAGGTACCGACCAAGCTCCTGACAGAAGCACTCGCCGCGCCGACCGATGCGGGAACGATCGCTGAGCTTTTGAGCCGTGCAGGCGTCGTGGGGTCGGCCGTGACTGAGCTCGACCCGATGGTGCCAGCGCTGGCGAGGAATGTCGAGCATCGCAGGAGGCTCCTGGAGCTTGCGGGGGGCGCCTTGTCTGCCGAGGGGGCTGGCGACACGCTCGGCATCACCCGGCAGGCAGTTGACAAAAGGCGTCGCGCCAACACCGTGCTCGCGGTTCGCGAGGGAAGTGACTGGCGTTATCCGGCCGGTCAGTTCGACGAGGGCGAGGTCATCGCCGGCCTCCCCGAGGTCGTGCGCGGCCTCGTGTCAGTAGGGCCTTGGGCCACGCTCGATTTCCTGCTGGCTCCAGACACCGTGCTTGGAGGGCGGACTCCCCTGCAGGCACTGCGAGACGGCGACCGTAATGCGGTGCTGCGCCTTGTCCGTGCCAATCAGATGGACGGTTTTGCGTGACAGCATCGCCGACCAGCGGTCGTGGACCGACTGGTGCTGCCCCGCCTCCCCCGTCTTGGCTTCAAGCCACCGCCCTGCCGCTCGACGTCATACCGGCTGGGCAGGTGCTGCATCGCATCTATCGGCAAGCGCTTGCTCCGATCTTTTTTGGACCGGGCGCCAGCGCCCAGCCGATCTATCGGTTCGACAGTGCTGGAAGCCGTTTCGGCGTCCTCTATGTGGGGCTAAGACGTGCCGGCGCACTGGTGGAGACGTTGTTGCGCAATCCGCAGAGGCTGATGGTTGCCGCGGCCGACATCACCGAGCGAGCGGCAACAGAACTCACCTGCAACCGCGCGCTGCGAGTTGTCAGGCTCTACGGATCGGGTTTGCAAACCTTAGGAACCGACAACGCAATTTCGACAGGGCCCTATGAGCCATGCGGACTATGGTCTGATGCCCTTTGGGACCATCCAGAGCAACCGGACGGGATCGCGTATCAATCGCGCCACGATTCAAGTGAGCTCTGCCTTGCCCTCTTCGAGCGTAACGACATGCAACTCTTGGTCGGGAGGACGAAGCCGTTGCCAAGCATTTTGAAGGAGATTGCCGCTCTCCTTGATCGCTACGGCAAATCCCTCTCTCCAACGGCGCTGCGGGACACATAAGCACACGACCGACAATCCACTGACTAACCCAAGCATTGCTTACCCGGATGTCAGTGAGACCTCCATCGGCCTCCTAGTCCGCACGTTCTACGAACGGGCCGGCTGGACGACCTGATCGGGCCCATCTTCGCGGACGATTGGGACGTCCACATCCGCCTTATGTAAGCGGCCAGAAGAGCATCAATGCCGGCACCGCGGTCAGCACAATGATCACCGATAACGGCAAGCCCAACCGAGGATAATCACTGAACCGGTAGCCGCCCGGTCCCATGACCAATGTATTGCATTGATGTCCGATGGGCGTCAGGAAATCGCAGCCGGCGCCGATGGCGACGGCCATCAGAAAGGCTTCCGGCCGGAAGCCGAGCGTGCTGGCAAAACTCGTGGCAATCGGTGCCATCACCAGCACCGTCGCGGCATTGTTCAGGAATGGCGTGACCGCCATTGCCGCCACAAGGATGAGCGTTAATGCGCCAAAGGGTGGCAATTGATACGCAAAATGAGTCAGCCACTGCGCAATCAGCTCGGTGCCGCCCGTGGTCCTCAGAGCGTCACTGACAGGTATGAGCGTGGCAAGCATGATCAGTATCGGGCCATCGATTGCCGTATAGACCTCGCCGAGCGGAATGGCGCGAAACAGGACCATCGCCACCGCACCGGCAAAAAAGGCAATGGAGACGGGTAGCAGACCAAGCGCGGTCGCTCCGATGGCCGCAAACAAAATCAATAGTGGGATAAGTCCCCGCCTGACGCTGCCCAGCATGATCGTACGCTTGGCCAGAGGCAGGCAACCGAACTCGCGCAGCAGCGTCGGCAATCCACTGCTTTGACCTTGCAGCACGATGACATCGCCGAACCGGAACGTGATCTGGCCCAAGCGCTCCTTGATCCGTTCACCATGGCGGCTAACGGCAAGCAAATTGACGTTGTAGCGATCGAACATGGCGAGGCGCTGTGCTGACATATCGATCAATGGCGAATGTTCGCCGATGACCGCTTCGATGGCCTCGATCTCGGCCGATCGTTCCCTGTCCAAGGGCGATCGGTTACTTGACAGTTTCAGCTTTCCAGCTGTGATGATGGCGTCGAGCGCATGCGGATTGCCCTCAAGTACCAGCACGTCGCCTTCGGCCAATACGGAATCGGGAAGCGGCGTAACGCGGTGATCGGCGCGAACAATTGACGTCACCATCGCCCCGCCCTCCGCTGGCTTCACCAGATCCGTCACTGTCTTGCCGACCGCACCCGAACCCTTCGCTACCGCTGCCTCGGAGACATAATTGCGAATCTCTATTGCTTCGTCGACCGATACCGTTTCGCGTGTCCTTTCCGGAACCAGCCTGTAGAACAACACCAGATAGACGATCCCTGTAACGGCAAGTGTTGCACCGACAGGGGTGAAATCGAACATGGAGAAGCTCTGACCGACCATTTCCGCGCGCACGCGCGAAACCACGATGTTCGGCGAGGTGCCAACCTGCGTCATTAGTCCGCCAATGAGGGCGCCGAATGCCATGGGCATGAGGAACACAGACGCCGACACATTCGATCGCCGGGCAAACTGAAAGGCAACGGGAATCATGATCGCCAGCGCGCCGATATTTTTCACGAAAGCCGACAATACCGTCACAACGATCACAAGCACGGCAAGCTGGGCCCTCACCGACGACAATTGTGGCACGAAGCGCTGCACCGCCGCCTCCACAAGACCGGAACGCGCCACCCCGGCACTGACAACAAGTGCACTGCCGACGATGATGACGATCTCGTCGCTGAACCCGCTGAAGGCGGCCTGAAATGGAACGACCCCGAGAGCAATGGCCATGAGCAGCGAACACATCGCCACAATATCGTAGCGGATTCGTCCCCACACGAATGCGGCCATCATCAAACCGATTACCGTGAAAGCCAAAAATTGCTGTGTTGCCATGGGGTCTCCCGTTTCTCACCAAGTCCCGGCCAAGCAGGATCGTTCCCCGCTCCACGAATTTCGTTGAGAAGGCTATAGCACCTCGGGCGGATAAAGGTAGGCAGTGTGATATGAAGGCCGCAACAGCTTATTTGCCGCAACTATCTAGCGAACGCTTTGTTCGAAATTGACGCCCCTTTATAAACGATCTCGTCCGCGGGTGCGGCGGTACCTTTGACCACACGGCGTTCAATCTGCTGACAGCGTTCGTGCAGTTTCGCCTTCTGGTTCTCAAGCGCGAACAATTCTTCAACGCCAGTCGTGTGCATGACGAGGAAGTCATCGTCGGCAGCATCGACGTGTAGATTCTGCGACCGCGCGGCAAGCTTCGGGCCAATCCACGCGAGCCGAAACTGATCAGGACGGAACAGCGTGTCGGCTACACATTCGCAGCTTCAGTGGAGATGCTTTGATGCGATTAGAGCACGGGGGGTGACCGTGCCACATGATGTCAAAGCCCACAGCCTACATTGCCCGGCGCATTCTTGCGTTTAAGTGCCAACCGACAGCCACTCTTGAAGGGGTCTTGATGGTCGGCTTGACCATTCACAAGGCCGACGTCATTGTGGATGGTGAGTTGCTGTTCGCTAGCCAGTCCAAAACGGTCGTGTGGGAATGGATTTTCGCAACGCCATCGATGAATCGCTGACCTGGGCCAGCGGGTGGTTCGATTACGCCGCCACGCCGTGGTTTTTCTATCAGACCGCCATCATCCTCGCGCTCTTCCTCGCGGCAAAACTCGCGGCGCAGCGCATCGAACCACTGGCGGAGAACCGGGCACGCCAGATCAAGGGGCATCCTGGACTATTGAGGGTCGTCGTTGCCTTGTTGCGCCGCACCGACTGGATCCTTTTCACGGTCTACCTGCTTGTCGCGCTCACTCTTATGCGCAGCATCACTTGGCCAAGCCGGACTCATTTCATCTCTATCGCGCTCTCACTATCCCTCGCGTGGCTGTTCACGTCAGTGCTGTCGCGCATCATCCGCAACCGCCTCGTCGGACGCATTCTCGGCTGGCTTACCTGGATCTATGCGGCCCTTGTCATCCTCGGCATCAATGACGACGCTGCGGCTTTTCTGGACAGCCTTGCCATACCTTTGGGCGCGGTTCGCCTTTCGGCCCTCATGGTGCTGAAAGCGGCGCTACTGCTAATTGCGACCGTTTGGCTTGCGGTAGTCGTCGGGAATTATATCGATGAGCGCGTCCGGAATTCCGAAGAGCTGACACCATCGATCCGCGTCCTCGTGGGTAAGATCGCAAAGATCGGCCTTGTGTTGGTGGCTGGTGCTATCGCTCTTTCTTCCGTCGGTGTCGACCTGACGGCTTTGACTGTATTTTCCGGCGCTGTAGGCGTCGGTCTGGGCTTCGGGATGCAAAAGGTCGTTTCAAATTTCGTCTCTGGCGTGATTATCCTTCTCGACAAGTCAATCAAGCCGGGCGACACCATTTCGCTCGAAGGCACCTTCGGTTGGATACGCGAATTGCGGGCGCGGTTTGTCTCAGTGGTGACGCGCGACGGCCGCGAATACCTAATCCCGAACGAAGACTTCATCACCCAAAGGGTCATCAATTGGTCGTTCAGCGATAATCTTGTGCGGCTCGACGTGAATTTCGGCGTGTCTTATGACGCCGACCCACATAAGGTTAGCCAGCTGGCGGTAGAGGCCGCCATGAGCGTCCGCCGGGTCGAAGCGGATCGGCGGCCAGTCTGTTGGCTCACGGAGTTTGGAGAATCCTCGCTCGATTTCGTCCTGCGCTTCTGGATTCGCGACCCTCAACAAGGTCTAACCAACGTGCGTGGCAAAGTGCTGCTGGCGCTGTGGGACATATTAAAGAAAAACGGAATAAGCATCCCCTATCCGCATCGCGAGATCATAATAAAGCAGAAGGGACCTGATAGATCAGGCGGGCCTTAACAGAGCGATTGCCAGCGTTTCGAACCATTCTTTCGCCAGATTGCGGACTAGGTCGATCGAGAGAAGGAGAAAAGCGACAGCTATATGGAGCGTTCCGTCGCAAATTCACATGGGGACATAAGTCAAGGCACTTTAATCAGTGTGCCATAAAGGGTCTCCGGGATGGTTCGGATCCAAGGTCTTTGCCCATCGCAAGAACATGGACCATGCCAGGTTCAAACTCACATTCGATCACCGCGCATAGAAGTCTACCATCGCTTAATCGCAGCCTGGAAGCAGCAACCACCGCCAAGGTGCCCGGGTGCCGCCAATGAGGTGCGACAAACATTGGCTGCGCGACAGGGTTGCAACCTCACACCTGTGCTTCGCCACGGGGTCACCCGAGCCGACTCAGAATAGCAAAATCAGCTCCGCCGATCCATCCCTTAGACGGTGAATGATAGCGACTACGTACTCCGTAAGGCCAAGTGGTGCATACGGCATAGTGGCTGCAGATGATCGACCGGTCAAAATGACGCCCTTTGAACATCTGACATCTCTGAAGTTTCACCGGAGATACATAGATTGTGTTCCCTTACGGAAGGGTTTGCGACAAAGCCGTCGAACAACACAGAGCCTTTTATCCCGGCCCATAATCAATGCGTAATTCGCTTACAGCTTCTCACTGGCATGACGGGCGGAGGTATCGAGATTCATGAAATCTCGTGGATTGTTGTCATTTTGCGCTGAATATTATCGATTTTCATGAGATTGCGATAACGGCACGCTTTCCAAGTACGCCCGCGAGCGCGAGTTCGCCGGTCTTACCGACGACGAGGCCGCTGAAATACAGGCCATCTACGAAGACATTTTACCGACGCTCGGTGGCGGTAATACGCCTGCCGTGTGAGCCGTTAGGCAATTGGGCCGCAAGCGGAGGGTCGTGA